>JANMMT010000136.1:0-35127 GCA_031373545.1 Hyphomicrobiales bacterium | reverse complement strand
GTCACCGCCGACACGGGCTGGTCCTCGCTGCCGTTTTCGGGGGCCTTCGTGGAAACCCTGCGCCGCGTCACCATGCTGGCCGCACAGGGCGGTGAGGGAGCCGGCACACCGGGCGCAGCCGATGCCAGTACGGCGGTGCTGCCGCCTGTGAGCGTGCTGGATGGCTTTGGCGCGATGCGCGCGCCGCCGCCCACGGCGGAACCGATTGTCCGGCCCTATGTTGAGCCCGCGACGCTGCGCCATCCGCCCGGCTTCTACGGCACGCCTGACGCCCCCGTCGCGGTGAATGCGCTCGCCCCCAACGCTGCGTTGCTGCCGCTGGCAAAGGGCGGAACCATGCTGCCACTGTCAGCCAAGGCGGCGCAGGATTTGCGCCCCCATCTGCTGACGCTGGCCGTGTTGCTGCTCATGGCGGATGTGCTGGCGACACTTCTGCTGTCGGGCGCGCTGGCGCGGCTGCGCCTCCGCACGGTGAGCGCGGCGCTGCTGATGGGGTTCGCCTTGCTGCTGGCTGTGCCGCTCCCCGGTGCGGCACAGATGCCTCCCGCGCCCTCTCCCGACCGCCTGCCCACCTTCCGCGCCGATGACATCGAGGCGGCACTGACCACGCGGCTGGCCTTCGTTATCACGGGCGACCGCGAAGTGGACGAGATCAGCCGGCAGGGTTTGCAGGGCCTGTCGCGCGCGCTCTCCACGCGCACGGCGCTCGATCCCGGCGAGCCCATTGGCGTCGATCTGGCACGCGACGAGCTGGCCTATTACCCGTTGCTCTACTGGCCCATGGTGGCGGGCAAGCCCGTGCCTGTGCCGGCCGCGATCCGCCGCGTCGACGCCTTCATGCGCAACGGCGGCACGATCATCTTCGACACGCGCGACGCCCTCAGCAACCGGGGCGGCGACAGCATCACGCCCGAGACGCGGCTGATGCGGCAGATCCTGGCAGGCATCGATGTGCCCGAACTGGAGCCGATCCCCAAGGACCATGTCATCACCAAGACCTTCTACATTCTGGAGAATTTCATTGGTCGTTATGCCTCTGGCCGCAGCTGGATCGAGGTGATCCAGCGCAATGCCGAGCAGGACCGCACACGCCCCGCGCAGGCCGGAGACCGCGTGTCACCGCTCATCATCACCGGCAATGATCTGGCGGCAGCTTGGGCCGTGGACCGTATGGGCCAGCCGCGCTTTCCCCTGGTGCCCGGCGATGCGCGCCAGCGCGAAATGGCCATCCGCACCGGCATCAACATCGTGATGTACACGCTGACAGGCAACTACAAGGCCGATCAGGTGCATGTGCCCGCCCTGCTCGAACGGCTGGGGCAATAGCCATGGACCGTTATGATATCTCCTTCGCGCCATTCCTGCCCTGGCCGCTGATCATCGCACTTTGCGCGGGCGTGGTGCTGCTCACGGGGCTGATGCTGCTCTCCCGCCATCGGGGCGGCCTGCTGCGCGGCGGGGCGCTAGGCTTGCTGGTGCTGGCGCTGGCCAATCCCTCGCTGGTGACGCTGGACCGCGACAGGCTCAACGATGTGGTCGCCGTGGTGGTCGACCGCAGCGGCAGCCAGGCGCTGGGCACACGCACAGCGGATACGGCGCAGGCGCTCACGGAGGTGTCGCGGCAGCTGGGCAACCGGCCCGGCACGGATGTGCGTGTGATCGAGGTGGATGACCGCGCCACTGAGGCGGATGGCACGCGCCTGTTCGAGGCGCTGCAGACCGGCCTTGCGGATGTGCCGCCCGACCGCCTCGCGGGCGTCATCACCATCACCGATGGCCGCGTGCACGATGTGCCGGCGAACGCCCGCGCGCTGGGGTTTCAGGTGCCCATGCACGCGCTGATCACCGGGCGCAGCGACGAGCGCGACCGGCGGCTGGAGGTGGTCGAAGGGCCGCGCTTCGGCATCGTCGGCAAGGATGTGACCGTGGCGCTCCGTGTGCAGGATGCGGGCATACCCGCCGGCACATCCGCCGAGCTTACCGTGCGCCGGGGCGGGCAGATGCTGGTGCGCCGACAGGTGATGCCCGGCCAGTTGATCCGCCTCCCGGTGCGGATCGAGAACGCGGGCACCAATCTCTTCGAAATCGAGGTGAGCGCCGTGCCGGGGGAGCTGACCGCCCTCAACAACATTGCCGTGCTGCCGGTGGAAGGGGTGCGCGACAAGCTCAAGGTGCTCTTGGTCTCGGGGGAGCCCCACGCCGGGGAGCGGACCTGGCGCAACCTCCTCAAGGCGGATGGCAATGTGGAACTCGTGCATTTCACGATTTTGCGGCCGCCCGAAAAGCAGGATGGCACGCCGATCAACGAGTTGTCGCTGATCGCCTTCCCGACCCGCGACCTCTTCGTCACCAAGATCGCCGAGTTCGATCTCATCATCTTCGACCGCTACACCAACCAGAGCATCCTGCCCTCGATCTACTTCGAGAACATCGCGCGCTATGTGCGCGAGGGCGGCGCGGTTCTGGTGGCGGTGGGCAGCGAATTTGCAGGGCAGGGCAGTCTCGCAGGCACGCCGCTGGCGCAGATCCTGCCGGCGCAGCCCACGGGCAAGCAGATCGACCGGCCCTATCTGCCGCGCATCTCGGCGCTGGGCGAGCGCCACCCCGTGACCCGCGCCCTGCCGGGCTGGAACCGTGAGCAGCCCCAGTGGGCGCCGTGGTTCCGCCTGGTGGAAGGCACGCCGCGCGCGGGCACCGCCATCATGAGCGGGCCGGGCGAACTGCCGGTGCTGATGCTCAACCGGGTGCAGAAGGGGCGCGTCGCGCTGCTGCTGTCCGACCATGCCTGGCTCTGGGCGCGCGGGCTGGGGGAGGGCGGGCCTTATCTCGATCTGCTGCGCCGCCTCTCCCACTGGCTGATGAAGGAGCCGGAGCTTGATGAGGAGGTGCTGCGCCTGAGCGCACGGGGCCGCCAGCTCGTCATCGAGCGTCAGACCCTGGGGGAAAAGGCCGCCGACGTGCGCCTGATTGCGCCCGACGGCGAGGAACTGCCGCTGAGCCTCGCCGAGGCGGAGCCAGGCCTGTGGCGCGCCACGCTTGCCGCGCGGCGCTCCGGTCTCTACCGCGTGACGGATGGCGAGCGTGTGGCCTTTGCCACTGTGGGGCCGCCCAATCCGCGCGAGTTTCGGGAGGTCACCAGCACGGAAGCGATGCTTGCCCCGCTGATGGCGGAAACCGGCGGCTCTGCCCGTCGCCTGGCTGATGCGCAGGGGCGTCTCACCGTGCCGCGCATCGTGGACATTCGCGGCAGCACGCGCTTTGCGGGCAGCGATTTCATCGGCCTGAAGCCTGCCGAGGCCTATGTGGTGAAAGGGGCGGGTTTGTTCCCCCTGTCGCTCGGGCTGACCGGTCTGCTGCTGCTGCTGGGCAGCGTGATCCTGGCCTGGCTGCGCGAGGGGCGTTTTGGCGCCATGCGCCGCAAGGGATAAGGCGCATGCCCCTCCCCAACCGCGTGGATCCGCTGGGCGATCTCTTCGCCACGCCAGACCGCGGCACGGTGTTTGGCAACCGCGGTGGGCGCATACATGACCCCGCGACGCAGACTCTCACATCACGCAAATGGGCCTCCCGCCGCTGGATCTGCTGCCGCCTCACCTTCAACGGGCGCCAGCGCAGCATTTGGTCAGCGAGCTACACCGAGCTGTTTTTTGCCGACGAGGTGAGTGCGCTTGCTGCCGGACATCGCCCCTGTTTTGAATGCCGCCGTGCCGATGCGCTGGCGTTTCAGGCGGCCTGGACCTGCGCTTTCGGCACAAAAGCCTCCAGCGATGCCATGGACCGCGTGCTGCACGCCGAGCGGGTGGACAGGGCGGGAAACAAGCGCCTGCATGATCCGGGCGATACGCCTTTGCCCGACGGCACCATGGTCTTGGCGGAGGGGGCGCCCCATGCTGTGCGGGGCGGATTGCTGCTGCCATGGTCGTTTACGGGGTATGATGCAGCTAAGCCCATATCGGATTTGCCCCTGCAACTGATCACGCCGCCAGCCATCGTGGCTTGCCT
This sequence comes from Hyphomicrobiales bacterium, assembly GCA_031373545.1. Taxonomy (GTDB): domain Bacteria; phylum Pseudomonadota; class Alphaproteobacteria; order Rhizobiales; family Beijerinckiaceae; genus JADCCX01. The sequence goes on along the minus strand of JANMMT010000136.1, from coordinate 31,125 downwards.
GCGGGCCGGGTTCAGGCCCAACTGGCGGGAGAACCGGCCCGATCAAGTCAAGGCTGCGCGCTGCGCCTTGAAATGAACGCTGACCCCGTGATAACTCGCTGGATCAGACCACGCCGCATTTGGATTGAACGATCAAATCTGCGAAAACGTGCTCTGGAAAATAACTTGGAGCATGTCGTTTTCCAATAACCGCTATACACTTATTGGCGACATGCTCTGGCAGGGGCGTGTGCAGTTTTGAAAGTCATTGTCACCGGCGCAGCCGGATTCATCGGTTCCCATGTTGCCAAGGCTTTGCTGGAGCGCGGCGACACGGTCATCGGCATCGATAACCTCAACAGCTATTACAGCCCGCAGCTCAAGCAGGACAGGCTGGCCTGGCTGCGTGCATTTGCGCGGTTCACGCTGGTGGAAGCCGACATCGCCGACAAGGACACGATGCTGGCGCTGGCAGACAGCCACCCCGACGTGGAGGGCATCATCCACCTCGCCGCGCAGGCGGGCGTGCGCCATTCGCTGGTCGACCCCTATGCCTATGTGGATTCCAACGTCATGGGGCAGGTCGTGCTGTTTGAACTGGCCAAGCGGATGAAGCACAACCGCAATTTCGTCTACGCCTCGTCGTCTTCGGTCTATGGCCGCAATACGGTGCAGCCCTTTTCGATCACGCACAACGTGCAGCGCCCGGCCTCGATCTACGCCGCCACGAAGCTGGCCTGCGAGCATCTGGCGGAGGCCTACGCCTGGAGTTTCCGCGTGCCCGCCATCGGCCTCCGGTTCTTCACGGTTTATGGGCCCTGGGGGCGGCCGGACATGGCGGCATATCTTTTCGCCGATGCGATCGTGAAGGGGCAACCGATCCGCGTGTTCAACGAGGGCAACATGCGGCGCGACTTCACCTATGTGGATGACATCGCGCGGGGCGTGATCGCGGCGCTCGATCATCCGCCCGCCGTGGTTGCGGGGGAGGCGCCGCACAAGGTCTACAATCTGGGCAACAACCGGCCTGAAAAACTGATGGATTTCATCGGCGTGGTCGAGAAGGAGCTGGGCCGCACCGCGCAGAAGATCTATGAACCGATGCAGGTCGGCGATGTGCCCGAGACCTCCGCCGACATCACCGAAAGCACGCGCGATCTGGGTTATGTGCCGACCACGCCGATCTCGGAAGGCTTGCCGCGCTTCATCGCCTGGTTCAAACGCTATCACGGCGTGAACTGATCATCGAAAGCGGCACGGCATGTGCGGGATAGCAGGGCGAGTGCAGGCGGGCGGCGCTGCGGAGCAGAATCTCCGCTCGGTCGTGCAAGCCATGAACGCTGCCATTGCGCATCGTGGGCCCGATGGCGAGGGTGTGTGGCTGGATGCGTCCTCTGGCGTGGCGCTGGCCCAGCGGCGGCTGGCCATCGTCGATCTGTCGCCCACAGGCGCACAGCCCATGGTCTCGCATGCGGGCCGCTACGTGCTGACCTACAACGGCGAGATCTACAACGCCCGCGAGATGCGCACGGCACTGGAGGCGCAAGGCGCAGTGTTTGCCGGCACGTCGGACACCGAGGTCATGCTGGCCTCTCTGGAGCGCCACGGTGTGGCCAAAACCCTGGCGTCTCTGAATGGCATGTATGCCTTTGCGCTGTGGGACCGCGCAACGCGCGAACTGACGCTGGCGCGTGATCCCTTCGGCATCAAGCCGCTGCTGTATCAGGGGAACGCCGACGGCCTCTCGTTTGCCTCGGAGCTGGGCGCGCTGCTGGCGGACCCCACCTGCCCGCGCACCATCGACCGCGCCGCCGTCAACGCCTTCCTCCGCCATGGCAATGTGCCTGCGCCCTGGACCTTGCTGCGCGGCGTGCGCAAGCTGGAGCCGGGCACCATGCTCACCTGGCGCGCGGGGGCGGAACCCGTGCTGACACGCTTCTGGAGCCCGCATGACGGCGCGCGGGCGGGCGCGGCCAAGCCCCATGCTGATCCGTGGGACGCGCTGGTGGAAGAAGGAGAGTCGCTCCTCAGCGATACGGTGGAGCGCCAGATGATCGCCGATGTGCCGCTGGGTGCGTTTCTCTCCGGCGGCATCGATTCGTCGCTCGTCGTGGCGCTGATGCAGCGGGCGTCCAGTCGCCCCGTGCAGACCTTCACCATCGGTTTTGATGCAGCGGCCTACGACGAATCCGCCCACGCCAGCGCCGTCGCCGCGCACCTGCACACGGAGCATCACACGCTGCACGCGACAGCGGCGGATGCGCTGGATCTGGTGGGGGAGATGGCGGCGGTTTACGACGAGCCCTTCGCGGATTCCTCGCAAATTCCGACGCTGCTGTTGGCCAAGCTTGTGCGCGGGCATGTCACTGTGGCGCTCTCGGGCGATGGCGGGGATGAGGGCTTTGCGGGCTATGAGCGTTACGGCTGGGGCCTGCAACTGGCGGGCTATCAACGCCGCGCGCCCGCGTTTGCAAGGCGCGTGTCCGGAGCGCTGGCGGGCCGCGTGCCCCTGCCGCTGCTGAACGGCGCGGCGCGCCTGGCAGGCATGGGCAGAGGTGCGGGCGCAAGCGCGCATCCCGGCCACCGCCTGCAACGGGCGCTGATGCTGGGCGCAGCGCCGGATTTTGTCAGCGGCTACCGCCAGTTGCTGGCGCTGCACAGCGCGCCGCAAGCGCTCACGGGGCATGCCGGCGAGCATCAACCTGCAGCCTATGACGCTGCCCGCACGGCGGATATCGCCGATCCGCTGACCCGCATGCAGGTGATCGACGCGCTGTCCTACCTGCCCGATGACATCCTCACCAAGGTGGACCGCGCCAGCATGGCCGTGGCGCTGGAGGTGCGCGTGCCGCTGCTCGACACACGGATCTGGGAATGGGCCATGCGCCTGCCGCCCGCCCTCCGTCGCCCCAACGGCGTGGGCAAGGCCATGCTGCGGGCGATTCTGGCACGGCATGTGCCACCCGCGCTGTTCGAGCGCCCGAAGGCCGGGTTTGCCGTGCCGCTGGCGTCCTGGCTGCGCGGGCCGTTGCGGCCATGGGCTGAGAGCGTGCTCGCCCCCGCCGCGCTGGCGGAGGGTGGGTTGATCGATGCTGGCGCGGCGCAAGCGCTGTGGCGGGCGCACCTTTCTGGCCACGCCGACCACGGACCGGTGCTTTGGTCGATCCTCATGCTGGAGGGCTGGCGCCAGAAGCATGGTCTCACCGCCGGGCCGGCGCATGGCTGAAGCGCGCCCCCCGATTGTGATCGCCGGCCCACCCATGCGCACGGGCGGCACCGAGCAGCATATGCTCCATGTGCTGCCCGCCCTGGTGCAGCGCGGCTTCGACATCACGGCCGTGCTGCTGGAGCGCGGCGGTGCGCTGGAAGAGCCGCTGTGCGCGGGCGGCGTCCGCATCCTCACGCCCACGGCCCCGCTTCGCCGTCCGCTGCGCACGCTGGCGCAGGCGTGGCTGATCCGCCGCGCGGTGCGCGAGACGGATGCACAGGTGCTGCATGCCTATCTCAGCGAGCCTTATCTGGCGGCCACGCTGGCGGGCGTGTTGCTCGGGCGGGAGCGCCCTGCGCTGGTCTATGGCCGGCGCAGTCTGGCATTCTACAAGGCAACACAGAAGCTCGGGGCCTACGCCGAGACCTGGGCCCACACGCGGGCCGCTGTTTTGCTGGGCAATTCCACCTCCGTGGCGGCGGAGCTGAGCGCCGAAAGCGGCCATCCCGAACGCGTGGCGCTCATCCACAACGGGATTCCACTGGAGGGCGCGGTCAGCGCCGCCGAGCGGGCAGCGGCGCGCGCCACGTTTGGCCTGCCTGCCGAGGCACTCGTGCTGACGATGGTGGCGAATTTTCACAGCTACAAGGGGCATGCCGACCTGCTGGCGGCACTGGATGCCATGCAGCACCGCCTGCCGCAGCCTTGGCGGCTGTTGCTGCCGGGCCGTGATGGCGGTGTGCTGGGGGATGTGCGGGCGCAGATCACAGCCCTCGGCCTTGGAGGCAACATCGTCCTGCCGGGTGAATGGCCCGGCTCGCGCGCGCCCTATGCGGCAGCGGACATCGGCCTGCTCGCCAGCCACACCGAGGGTTTTTCCAACAGCGTGATCGAGGGCATGGCTGCGGGCCTGCCCATGGTTATCACGGCGGTCGGCGGCAATCTCGATGCGCTGGAGAAGGGCATCAGCGGGCTGTTCGTGCCGGCCCATGCACCCGGCGAGCTGGCGGCGGCGATCCTGCATCTTGCGGCGGATGCGCCTTTGCGGGCGCGCATCGGGGCGGCGGCTTGCGCGCGGGCCACGGCGCGGTTTGCGCTTGGGGCCTGTGTCGATCAATACGAGGCGCTGTGGCGCGGGCTGATCACCCGGCGCAGCGGCCCGCCTGCCGGGTGGCTCAGCGCCTGAGTTTTGCAGGCACCAGGGCCGTCAGCCAGCGCAGCACGGTGGCGTGCTGTTCCACACGCTGCGCCGCCAGGAAAGCCAGCGCTTGCACGCCGATGAAGGCGACAACCACAGCAGCCACACCGCCCAGAAGCAGCGCGATCACGTAGATCAGCGGCATGTGGATGACATACAGCGTATAAGCATAGCCGCCGAGCGGCTTGGCGCGGGCAAGCGCGAGATTGAGGCCGCATGCACCCGTTGAAAGATGCGCCACCCACAGCGCCACAGCAGCAGCAATAAGAATTTGCATCGCCGTGCCTGCCGGACTGGCATAGGGCATCACGCCGGGCCAGCCGAGCACCGGCAGGGCGATGAGGAGCGCTCCGATGGCCACTCGCTCGACAAGCGCCGCGCTCAGGATCGCGCGCACACGGTTCCCCCAGATGTTCACCGCTGCTCCCAGGCCAAAGGTGGCCATGGCCAGCACCGTGCCCGTGAGCGTGCGCAACGCCCCAGCCAGCAGCAGAGCCGCCAGCAGTGCCGCCGCCGCGCGCCAGAACCATCCGCGCCATGTGAGCGTGATGGCCGCGCAGGCCGCCACGACGTAGAGAACCACTTCGAGCCGCAGCGACCAGAGCGGACCATCGAGCCGCGTCATCAGATCGCCCTGCGTGAAGGCAAAGGTGAGCGCCCGTGCGATGGCCGCCCATGACAGATCCACCGGCCAGCCCTGCAAGGGTGCGGGCGGGGGGATCAGCCCCGCCGTGACTTGTCCGCCGATCCAGAAACACAGCACGACCGCCAGCAGGTAGGGCGGATAGATGCGCGCGATGCGCGAGAGCGTGAAGCCGGTGAGGTCAAACGGCCCCGACCTTGAGCGCGCGCGAATGCTGCCCGCGATCACGAAACCCGACAGCACGAAGAACACCACCACCGCCAGTTGCGCGACGATGCTGAGCCAGGCGTTGAAGCCCAGCGGCAGACTGGGCAGAAAATGATTGAGGAGATGCGAGACGAAAACGGCCTGTGCCGCGACCCCGCGCAAACCATCGAGCGCGTCGGAGCGGTGCGGGCTCATGGCTGGACCCGAGTTTCAAAGCCGCGTGTTTCAAAGCCGCGGGCCAGCGCCACACCGCGCTGCTCCACAAAGCGCCAGGACAGCCACGAGACAGCGCCCACCAGCAGCACAACGCCCACCAGCAGCGCAGGCCAGGCCGCGCCCAGGCCGGGGCCGTATTCAGCCAGCAGCGGATAACCGAGGGTCGTGTGATAGAGATAGACCGAGTAGGAAATGACGCCGAGCAGCGCCAGCCACCTGACCTCGAAACCGCCGCGATAAACCACCCAGAACAGCGCGGCATCAAGGGCGAAAAAAACCGCCGCCTGCCAGCCCCTGAAGGGCGCGAACAGCGCAAGCCCCAGCGCGGTCAGCGCCACGCAGACCGGGAGCATCCCCTTCGCCCATGGATCGCGCCCCTGCGCGGCCAAAGCCGCTCCCACGAAGAACGCGGGAAGATAAATCAGGAAGGTGCTCGCCCGCCCTAAAGCCATGAAGGCGGCGGTATTGGCTGCGAAAGCAGCGAGAGGCACCAGCCAGAGCAGGGGCCGCAAGGGCGTGAAGAACACCAGCGCAAACAGGAGATAGAATTTCACCTCGATCACCAGCGTCCAGTAAATGCCCGACAGCGGGATGATTCCGAATGACCCCTCCAGAAACAGGAGGTTGCCCAGCGTGTCCCTGAGGCCGAAGGCGGGAAAGAAGCTGACACACAAGCCCGCCAGCGCCACGAACGCCACGTTGACCCAGTAAGCCGGGACAATCTTGGCAAAGCGGCGGAGCAGAAACACGGGGCCGACAACTGTTTGTGCGCGGCTCCAGATCAGAAATCCCGACAGCACGAAGAACAACAGCACGCCGCCATGACCGAAATCCGTGACCCAGTCGCCAAAGCGCTGACCCGCCACATCATAGGGCGCAAATTTGCCGTAATGCCCGATGAGCACGAGCAGGATCGCCAGCCCGCGCAGGGTATCCAGACTCGGGTTGCGGTCAGGGGCGGTGGCATGCATCCGCAGGCGGTAGCGCGAAGTGTGGGGAGGCCGCAAGGGCTGGCCGGCGCCTTACTCGCCCCGCACCAACCTGCGCGCCAGCATGTTGTGCCGCGCCACATGCGGGGGCAGGTCCAGCGTGACAAGATGCCCCGCGCGCACCACCACGCGCCCATTGATGAGGCTCCAGCTCACCTGGGCCGGTGTGCAGAACACCAGCGCCGCCACGGGATCATGCAGGCCGCCGGCGAAGCTGAGGCTGCGCATGTCGAAGGCCACCATGTCGGCGGCCATGCCGGGGGCGAGCGCGCCGATATCCGTGCGGCCCAGCACCTTGGCCCCGCCCCGCGTGGCGATCTCCAGCGCCTCGCGGGCGCTCATGGCGGCAGGGTCACCGCCGACACGGGCCAGTAGCAGCGCCTGACGCGCCTCGCCGAGAAGATGCCCTGCGTCGCTGGAAGCCGAGCCATCGACGCCCAGGCCCACGGGCACGCCCTCGGCGCGCATGCGGCGGATGGGCGCGATGCCCGAGGCGAGGCGCATGTTGGAGCAGGGACAATGTGCCACCCCCGTACCCGTGCGGCCAAAGAGCCGGATGCCCGGCTCGTCAAGCTTCACGCAGTGGGCGTGCCACACATCGGGGCCGATCCATTCGAGATCCTCCACATACTGCGTCGGTGTCTTGCCGTAGCGTGCGAGGCTGTAGGCGATGTCGTTGTCGTTTTCCGCCAGATGCGTGTGCAGCGAGACACCGTAGGCGCGCGCCATATCCCGCGACGCGATCATCAGGTCGTCACTCACCGTGAAGGGCGAGCAGGGCGCCAGCACGATCCGCAGCATCGCGCCAAACACGGGATCATGCCAGCGCTCGATCAGGCGCTGCATTTCCTTGAGCACGGCGGGCTCCTGCTCGGTGATGGCATCGGGCGGGAGGCCGCCCTGGCTTTCGCCCACGCTCATCGCGCCGCGCGCGGCGTGAAAGCGCAGGCCCAGATCGCTCGCGGCCTCGATGGATTGCTCCAGCGTCGCCCCGTTCACATAGAGGTATTGATGGTCGCTCATGGTGGTGCAGCCCGAGAGCATGAGCTCGGCCATGGCGGTTTTTGCTGCGACATGGAACATTTCGGGCGTGATGCGTGCCCAGATCGGATAATGCGCCTTCAGCCAGCCGAACAGCTCCGCATCCTGCCCGCCGGGCGTCGCCCGCGTCAGGCATTGGAACATGTGGTGATGCGTGTTGACGAGGCCAGGCATCAGCACATGGCCGGCCAGATCGATCACCTCGTCAGCGGTTTGTGGCAGCCCACCGCTCGGCCCCACGGCGGTGATGCGGTTGTCCTCGATGTAGACACCCCCGCCCACGATCTCGCGGCGGGTGTCATCCATAGTGACAAGAATGTCGGCGTTCTTGAGCAGCAGGCTGCGGGTCATCGGTCGTTTTCCATCACTGCGACAGCACTGCCCAATTGTACGGATGGACAGCAGGCGAGAATGGCTCCTATCTTCTGTGGAAATCACCCGAAAGCATAGAGCCCCTCACGCATGTCCTCTGCAATCATCTCCACCGACGCGCTGATCATCGGCGCGGGCCCTTGCGGGCTGTTCACCGTGTTCGAACTGGGCTTGCTCGATATCAAATGCCACCTCGTCGATATCCTGCCCAAGGTGGGCGGTCAGTGCGCCGAGCTGTACCCGGAAAAGCCGATCTACGACATTCCCGGGTTTCCCGTGATCACGGGGCAGGGCATCGTCGACAACCTGCTGAAGCAGATCGAGCCGTTTCACCCCACATTCCACCTCAACCAGCAGGTGGACGGGGTGGAATCCATCGGCACGCCGGAGCAGCCGCTGTTTCGCGTGAGCACCGATGCAGGCGTGGTGTTTGAGGCGAAAACCGTGATCGTGGCCGCGGGCGGTGGCTCGTTCCAGCCCAAAAAGCCGCCGATTCCCGCGATCGAGACCTATGAGGGCGAAGGGGTGTTCTACGCCGTGCGCCAGATGGAGGCGTTGCGCGGGCGCGACGTGCTGATCGTCGGCGGCGGCGATTCGGCGCTGGACTGGACGCTGAACCTTGCGCCGATTGCCGCGCGCGTGACACTCATGCACCGGCGGGATGAGTTTCGCGCCGCGCCCCATTCCGTCGAGCAGATGCGCCGGCTGGCGGCGGAGGACAAGATCGGGCTGGTGTTCGGGCAGGTCATGGGCCTCAAGGGCGCCGCACCGCATCTGGAAGCGGCGGTCTGCCGGGGCCTCGACAATCAGGAATTCGAGGTGGCCTGCACCGCGTTGCTGCCCTTTTTCGGCCTCACCATGAAGCTGGGCCCCGTGGCGGAATGGGGCCTCGGCCTGCATGAAAATCTCGTGCGCGTCTCCACCGAAACCTTCGAAACGTCGACATCAGGCATTTTCGCGGTGGGCGACATCAACTGGTATCCCGGCAAGCTCAAGCTCATCCTCTCGGGCTTCCACGAGGGCGCGCTCGCAGCGCAGAAGGTGCACCGCTATGTCTACCCCGAGAAGCGGCTGACCTTTCAATACACCACCTCATCCACCAGTCTGCAGAAGAAGCTGGGCGTCGCCTGACATGACCCGCGTGGCGCGCTATCTCCGGCCACGCTCCCTTGACGAAGCCCTCGCCTTTCTGGCGGCGGATGCGGGCCAGGCGCCGCTGGATCGCCTGACGGTGCTTGCGGGGGCAACAGATTTTTATCCCGCCGCCACCACGCGCCAGGCGTGGTTTCAGCCGACCCCGCAACATATTCTGGATATCTCAACCGTAGCCGATTTGCGCGGTATCGAGCGCATGGCGCAGGGCTGGCGCATGGGCGCGCTGACCACGTGGAGCGATGTGATCGCGGCAGAGCTTCCACCGGCGTTTGACGGGCTCAAACAGGCCTCACGCCAGGTCGGCGGCGTGCAAATCCAGAACCGGGGCACGCTGGCGGGGAACCTGTGCAACGCCTCGCCCGCGGCGGACAGTGTGCCGCCGTTGCTGGCGCTGGAGGCCGAGGTGGAACTCGCCCGCGCGGCCGGCACACGCAGGATGCCGCTGAGCGCGTTCCTGATGGGCAATCGCAGCACTGCGCTGAAAGCTGATGAGATGCTCACCGCGATCCATGTTCCCGATGTGGTTGAACACGAACAGTCGGTATTTCTCAAGCTGGGCGCGCGCAGCTATCTCGTCATCTCCATCGCCTCCGTCGCGGCCAATCTGGCGCTGAATTCAGCGGGTTGCATCACGGCAGCGCGCTTGGCCGTCGGGGCCTGCTCCGCCGTGCCGCAGCGGCTTGCGGCGCTGGAGCAGGCAGTGCTGGGCCTGCGCCCGCAAGAGGCCGCTGACATGGCGAAAGCTGTCCATCTGGCTGCGCTCGCGCCCCTCGATGATGTGCGCGCCAGTGCCGATTATCGCAGCGCCGCAGCGCTCACCCTGGTGCGCCGTGCGTTGCTGACGCTTGGCTCCGTCCATGAGCAAGCCGCATGAGAGAGCAAGCCGCATGAGCCTGCACCTCACGATCAACGGACACGCCGCACAGATCGAGGCCGCGCCCGGCGCGCGGCTCAGCGAAGTCTTGCGCGATCACCTCGGCCTCACAGGCACCAAGATCGGCTGTGATGCGGGCGATTGCGGGGCGTGCACCGTGCGCGTCGACGGCGCGCAGGTCTGCGCCTGCCTGGTGCCGGCTGCACAGGTTCAAGGCGCATCCATCGAGACCATTGAATCCCTTGCCGCAACACCCCTTGGTGCAGCCCTGCAGGCGAGCTTTGCCCGGCACGGCGCGGCGCAATGCGGCATCTGCACGCCCGGCATGCTGATGGCTGCGGTTGATCTTCTCGCCCGCGATGCGGCCCCTTCACGCCAAGCCGTCATGGATGCGCTGGGCGGGGTGCTGTGCCGCTGCACGGGCTACCTCAAAATCATCGAGGCGGTGCTGGATTGCCAAAACAGCACGCCCGCCTTCGCTGAGGGCACCTCCATTGGCTCGCGCCTGCCCAAGCTGGACGGCCCCGCGCGCCTAGATGGCTCGGCGCTGTACGGCGCGGACACCGCGCCGGCCGATGCGCTGTGGCTGCGCGTCATCCGCTCGCCCCATGCCAGCGCGCGGTTTGAACTGGGCGATTTGCATGCCTTCGTGTGCGCGCATCCTGGGATAGTCCATGTGTTCAGCGCGCGGGATGTGCCGGGGCACAACTCCTTCGGCATTTACCCCGACCTCAAGGATCAGCCCGTGCTGGCTGAAAGCCACGTGCGCTACCGGGGCGAAGCGGTGCTGGCGCTGGTGGGCGAGAAGGCGGCGGTGGAAGCCATAACGGCGGATCAGCTGCCGCTGACATGGCAGGTGGATGCGGCGCTCACGGGCGTTGAAGCAGCATTGGCTGAAGGCGCGCCTGCGCTGCATCCGTTCAAGCCGGACAATGTGCTGACGCGCGGCCTGGTGGCGAAGGGCGATGCGGACAGCGCGGTCACCACCGCCGCCCATGTCGCCACGGGAAGCTTTCAGACCGGCTTTGTCGAGCATGCCTACATCGAGCCCGAAGCGGGCTACGCCCGGCGCATCGGCGACCGCATGGAGGTCTTTGCCTGCACGCAGGCGCCTTACATGGACCGCGACGAGGTCGCCCGCGTGCTCGGCCTGCCTGTCACCCACGTGCGCATCATCCCCTCGGCCTGCGGCGGTGGCTTTGGCGGCAAGCTGGATGTCTCCGTGCAGCCACTGCTGGCGGTAGCAAGCTGGGTGCTGAACCGCCCCGTGCGCGCGGTGTGGAACCGCATCGAGAGCATGGCGTCTTCCACCAAGCGCCACCCCTCCGCCATCACCGCGCAGGCGAGCTGCGACAGCGCTGGACGGCTGATCAGCTTCACCTTCGACGGGGATTTCAACACGGGCGCTTACGCCTCCTGGGGGCCGACGGTGGCGGGCCGCGTGCCGGTGCATGCCACGGGGCCCTACCGTGTGCCCCATGTGCGCAACCGCAGCCGTGCGGTCTACACCAACGAGACGCCCGCAGGCGCGTTTCGCGGCTTTGGCGTGCCCCAGGCCGCCATCGCGCAAGAGGCGCTGTTTGACACGCTGGCCGAAAAAGCGGGGCTGGACCGGCTGGAATTTCGCCATCTCAATGCCATCCGCGTGGGCGATGCCACGGCCACCGGTCATGTGCTGACCGCCAGCACAGGCCTGGCCGAATGTCTCGACAAGCTACGCCCGCACTGGGCCGCGCTCCTGGAAGATGCGGCGGCCTTCAATGCGCAGGCAACGCCCGCGCGGCGCGGCGTGGGCATCGGCTGCATGTGGTATGGCATCGGCAACACCTCCATGTCGAACCCCTCGCACATGCGCCTGACCCTTGACCGCGCGGGCACCATCACCTTCTGGAACGGCGCGGTGGACATCGGGCAGGGTTCCACCACCGTGCTGGCGCAGATCGCGGCGGATGCGCTGGGCGCGCCGGTGGATGCCCTCAAGCTGGTGCTGGGCGACACGGACCTGACCGCCGATGCAGGCAAGACCTCGGCGTCACGCCAAACCTTCGTGTCCGGCAAGGCGGCGGAACTGGCAGGCGCGGCGCTGCGGGCAGAGATCCTGCGCCTCACCAACGCCGGCCCGGATGCGGTGATCACCTTCGGCGGTCCGGTGCTGCATGTGCAGGACGGCGCGCGCAGCTTCGCGCTTGATCTGGCCTCCATGCCCAAGTGTGAGGATGGCGCTGTGCTGGAAGGTCCGGTTCTGGAAGGTCTCGGCACCTTCGACCCGCCCACGCAGCCACTGGACAGCCAGGGGCAGGGCGTGCCTTACGCGACCTATGGTTTTGCGGCGCAAATCTGCTCGCTCGATGTGGACCTTGATCTGGGCAAGGTGAAGCTCAACCGCATCGTGGCGGCGCATGATGTGGGCCGCGCCATCAACCCCATGCTGGTGGAGGGGCAGATTCACGGCGGCATCGCGCAGGGCATCGGACTCGCGCTGATGGAGGAATTCATCCCCGGTCGCACCGAAAACCTCCATGATTATCTCATCCCCACATGTGGCGATGTGCCGGAGATCGACATCATTCTGGTGGAAGACCGCGAGCCGCTGGGGCCATCAGGAGCCAAGGGCATTGGCGAGCCGGCGCTGGTGCCGACCGCGCCCGCGATACTGGGCGCGATACGGCACGCCGTCGGTGTGATGCCGACGCAGGTTCCGGTGTTGCCGCATCGGTTGTGGGCGCTGATGCAAAGACAGATTATTGGAAAAAAAACATGACCGCGCTCACCGCCCGCTCGGCCAAGTTTGGGGCGGCTGAAGGTGATGAGGGCATCATCCGCTGCGACGCCTGCCCGGTGCTCTGCCGCATTCGCCCCGGCCGCGCCGGAGCCTGCGCGCGCTATGCCAACGAGGACGGCGTGCTCATCCGCACCGATCCTGTGGTGCTGCTGGAACGCGCCGTCGAGCACGGTGATCCGCTGGTGGCCTTTGCCGAACGCGCGGCGGATTGGGATGGTTCGCTGCTCGATCCGGCACGCACCTTCGTCACCGGCATCGGCGCGGGCACGACCTATCCTGACTACAAGCCCGCGCCCTTCATCGTCAGCCAGCGGCACGCGGGCGTGGACACGGTGACGGTCGTGACCGAGGGCATTTTCAGCTACTGCGGCGTCAAGGTGAAGATCGACACGGACCGCCATCTGGGACCTGAGGCCGCCGCTGTGCGCTGCAACGGCGAGCAGGTGGGCCATGTGACCACCGCCGAATATGGCTCGCAGATGCTCTCGCTGGGCGGCGTGCGCCACCTTACGGGCGGCTCCAAGAAGGAGGGCAATGTCACCTGCGACACGCTGCTGAAGCTGTGCAACGGCGACGCGGTGGAGCTCTCCATCGACAATGGCCACAGCGTGATCGTGCAGGCAGGCGCGGCCCCCATCGTCGATGGCACTGCGGAGCGGCGCATGCGGGTGGGCTGCGGATCGGCCACCGTGGGCATTTTTGCGCAGCAATGGCTGGGGCATGTGGATGAGGTGATTGTGGTGGATGATCACATCACGGGCGTGCTCACCGAGCATCAGGCGGGCCGTGTGCTGGGCATGCGCCCGGCGGGCATCCGCGTGCGGGGGCGCAAATCGACACCAGGGCGGTATTTCCAGGTGGCCAACCCCGGCATGGGCTGGGGCGGCACGGACATCACGGATCCTCTGGAGCTGATCCTGAAAATTGACCCCGCCGTCGCCTGGCCCGGCCTGCGGTTGCTCCTGACCTCCACCACGGGCGAGGACGCGTTGTGGTGCGTGCTGGATGAAAATCTCGTGCCGCAACCTGCCGATATGCCAGATGCCGTGCGCGCCGTGGTGGACCGCATTGGCGAGAACTGCGAACCCTCGCTCTGCACGGTGCTGTTCATGGCCGGTGCGGGCGGCAGCCTGCGCGCAGGCGTTACGCAGAACCCGGTGGAACTCACCCGCTCCGTGCAGGCAGGCACCACGCAGGTGACGCTGGGCGGCGCGCCCGCCATGCTGTGGCCGGGCGGGGGCATTACGGTGATGGTGGATGTGCTGCGCCTGCCGAGGAACGCCTTCGGCTCGGTGCCGACGCCGGCGCTGGTGGCCCCCATGGAGTTCACGCTGCCCCGCGCGCTCTATGAAAGCGCGGGCGGACATATGGGCGAGATCGTGTCCGTGGCCGATGTCATCCGCGATTATGGCGCGGCGGCGCGGGTGGAGCCGGACGGGATCCGATCAGGACAGCCTCGTGGCCTCAAATCCTCATCCTGAGCACCGTCGAAGGAAAGGATTTGAAGAGCAGGTCATATGACCTCGATCCTGCGACAAGCTCAGGACGAGGTCAGTAAAAAACGGGATTACAGCACCTTGCCGGGGTTGAGGATGCCGCGCGGGTCCAAGGTGGCCTTCAGACTGCGCATCAGTTCGAGCGCCACAGGGTCCTTGTAGCGGGGCAGCAGCGCGCGCTTCATCTGGCCCACGCCGTGTTCGGCGGCAATCGAACCGCCATAGCGCTGCACCACATCATAAACCGCAATGTTCATCTCCTCGTAAAGTGCCAGAAACGCCGCCCTGTCCGCGCCCGGGGGCTGGGTCACGTTGAAGTGGATGTTGCCATCGCCCAGATGGCCGAAGGGACAGGGGCGGCAGCCGGGATAACGCGCGGCAAGCATAGCGAGCGCTTCGGCCATGAAGGCGGGCACGGAGGCCACCGGCACGGAAATGTCGTGCTTGATGGAGCCGCCCTCCAGCCCCTGCGCATGGGGCAAATCCTCGCGCAGCTTCCACAGGTTGGCGCGCTGCGCGTCGGAGGCCGCCAGGGTCACGTCGGTGATGAACCCTGCTTCAATGGCTTGCGCCAGCACGGCCTCCACCGCATCGGTGAGGCCCGCCTCCTGCTGCGCGGAAATCTCCATCAGCACATACCACGGATGCGCAGCCGCCAGCGGGTCGCGGGTGCCGGGAGCGGCACGCAGCACCATTTCGACGCCAAGGCGCGGGATCAGCTCGAAGGTTGTCAGCACGCCGCTGGTGGCCCCTTGCACGCGGGCCAGCAGGCTGAGCGCCGCCTCCACCGAAGGTACACCCGCAAAGGCGGTGGCGCGGGCGCGCGGGCGCGGGAAGAGCTTGAGCGTCGCAGCGGTGATGAGGCCGAGCGTGCCTTCCGCGCCGATGAACAGGTGCTTCATCTCGTAACCCGCGTTGTCCTTGCGCAGGGCCGAGAGGCCATTCCAGATCTGCCCATCAGCCAGCACCACCTCCAGCCCCAGCACGAGGTCGCGCATGTTGCCGTAAGCGATCACGCCCGTGCCGCCGGCGTTGGTGGCGAGATTGCCGCCGATGGTGCAACTGCCCTCGGAGGCAAGCGACAGAGGAAACAGGCGGTCGGCCTCCGCCGCGGCCTCCTGCAGGCGCTGGAGCACCACGCCCGCTTCAACCGTGACGGTATTGGCCAGCGGCTCCAGCGCGCGGATGCGGTTGAGGCGCGCCATCGACAGCAGGATCGCGCGGCCGCTCGCGTCAGGAATTTGCCCGCCGACGCCGCCCGTGTTGCCGCCTTGCGGCACGACAGGGGTGCCGGTGGCATGGGCGAGGCGCAGAATGGCCGAAACCTCCGCCGTGGAGCCGGGGCGCACCAGCATCTGCGCTGTGCCGGTCCACAGCCCGCGCCATTCCTCCAGATGCGGGCGCATCACATCCGGGTCTGTGATCACATGGGCCGGGCCGACGATTCCCGCCAGTTTGGGCAGGAGTGGCTCGGAGGCGGGAGAGGCGAGAACGGCGCGGCGCATGTTTGAAGCCCTATACGGCAGTTTGAGAACACTCACGCCTCCCGAAAATCCTCATCCTGAGCCTGTCGAAGGAGAGGATTTTCTAGCCTGAGCGGCCTCGCCCTACGACTTTGCTCAGGGTGAGGCCTTGGGTAAGGCTTGGTTAAAAACGCCTGAACAATTGATAATCACCTTTGGCTAACGGCGAAAGAGGCCGACCAGTTCGATGTGGCGCGTCCAGGCGAATTGATCGACCGGCGTCACGCGCGTGAGCGCAAAACCTGCCGCTTGCAGGATGAGGCCATCGCGGATGAAGCTGGCGGTGTCGCAGGAAATGCTGACCACGGTCTTGATCCTGGAGGCCGCGATCTGGCGCATCTGCGCTTCGGCCCCCGCGCGGGGCGGGTCCAGCACGACGGCATCGAGAGCATTGAGCTCCATGGGCAGCAGCGGGCGCCGAAAGAGATCGCGCGCCTCAGCGGTGATCGGTTTGAGGCCCGTGCGCAAGCGTGCCGTGCGGTTGAGCGCGCCGATGGCCTCCGCGTCGCCGTCCGCCGCCACCACGCGGGCGCGGGTGGCCAGTTTGAGCGCAAAGGGTCCGACGCCGCAAAACAGATCGCCCACGCTTTTGGCCTTGCCGATGGCGGCCAGCGCCAGGTCCGCCAGAATGGTTTCTGCCTCGCCGGTGGCTTGCAGGAAGGAGCGCGGCGGCAGGTGCAGCGGCGCGCCTGCAACAGCAAGCATCGGCGCGCGGCGCTCCACGATGATGTCGCGGTGCACGGAAAGCCGCGCCAGATCAAGCCGCTGCGCAATGGATGTGAGCGCAAGGCGCTCGGACTCCTCGGGGGGGCCGTGCCCGCGAATGTCCACATCCAGTCCGCTGTCCGTTGCGGTGATCTGCACATCCAGCGGCTTGTTGCGGGCCGCCAGCGGCACAGCCACGGCCCGCGCCGTGGCAAAGGCGGAGGCCAGTTCGGGCACCAGCACGGGGCAATGCTCCAGCGCCAGCAGGCGGTGGCTTTTGGCCTCCATATAGCCTGCAACGATGCCTTCGGGTTTGAAACGCACATGGATGATGGCGCGGCGACGGCCCCGGCCATGGGCGAGAATGGGGGGCGCGACCTCTGTCTGCAACCCGGCTTTGCCCAGCGCGCGGGCGAGGGCCTCCTGCTTCCAGCGCGTGTAGAGCGAGACGCTCATGTGCTGGGTGGTGCAGCCGCCGCAGGTGGCAAAGACTGGGCAGAAGGGCGTGGCGCGGTCTGGCGAGACGGCGTCGATCTGCCAACCCGTATCGGTCTGCCGCACCACCTCACCCGGCAATGCGCGCGGCACGAAAAGAGGTCCGGCGGCGGTCCGCACCACGCCGTCGCCCTCCGGCCCGATGTGGTCGATGATCAGCTGCTGCGCGGTCACAAGGGTCTATTCGACATCCAGCGGGCGCGTGCCATTCGCTTTCCCATCCGCACCCTGCGTGATCACCTCGACCTTGAGTTCGGCCTGCTTGAGCAGTGCCTCGCAGTGCTGCCGGAGCTGGTTGCCGCGCTCATAGATTGAGATGGATTCCTCCAGCGGCACGTCGCCGCGCTCGAGCCTCTGCACGATCTGTTCAAGCTGGCGCATGGCCTCCTCGAAGGGCAGGGCGGCAATATCGGCGGTTGGGGCGGCGGCGGTGCTCATGGAACGTCTCTTAGAGCATGTCGCGGAAAAGTGTGAAGCGGTTTTGTGATCAAGGGCCTGCTCCGGATGAGGCGAGCAGCCTGCGTACAAAAGACCAGGCCTGTCATCGCTTGGCCCGCCAGGACGGACCAACGAAGCTCAGATCCGCTCCAGGCGCACACGCCCCACGCCCCGGCCATGCATGCCGATGGCCTTGGCCGCGGCGGCGGAGATGTCGATGATTCGCCCGCGCACGAAAGGTCCGCGGTCATTCACGCGCACCACCACGCTGCGCTGTGTCGACAGGCTCGTGACACGGTAGCGCGTGCCAAAGGGGGCCGAGCGATGCGCGGCCGTCAGATGATGCTGGTTGAACCGTTCGCCGCTGGCCGTCTTGCGGCCATGCAATTCGGAACCGTAATAGGAGGCGAGACCAGTCTGCCCAGGTTGGACCACGCCTGTCACGCTGGATGTGGTGGTGTGGCCAACCCCGCCGGGTTGATCGGAATTGGCATGAGCCAAGAATGGCAAGGCCGCGAAAACAGCCGCGCAGGCGGCACTGATCCGGAGTGTTGAACGCAATGTTGATGTCCTGTCCCATGTGCCGGCCCCAGTTTATTGCAGTGCACAAAAGCGGCAACGGTGCGGCCGTATTGCGTTTATCACATGACCGAGGGGTGAATGGCTAATTATGCCAGCAAAATCGCATGTCTCAGCGTCAAAATCTCCGCAGATATTCGCTCAAATCGCAACAATCCGCTTAAAGCGCCTGTAAAACGCCTCCTGTAACGTCAGCCCCGACAGAACGGGATGCTGGCGATGATCAATGGGAATGCGCAAGATTCAGAGCCGACGGCCCGCATGCCGGATCAGCCTGCAGGGCGGGTGCTCCGCCGCTTTGCCCGCGACAAGCGCGGCAACCTCACCCTGGCAACAGCCCTGGCCCTCGTTCCACTCATCACGGCGGGCGGAGTGGCGGTGGATTACAGCCGCGTCAGTGGCGCGAAGGCGCAGGTGCAGGCCGCGCTCGATGCAGGTGTGATCGCGGCCTCGACCGAAAGCAACGGGCGCAGCGAAGCTGATCTGCGTGCCACGATCGACAGGTTCATGACCGCCAATCCTGCGACGACGGCGGTGGTCGGGGGCAATCTGGGCGTGCTTGCGAGCAACGAGTGGACGGTGAAGGCGACCTACGAGGGCTGTGTGGCGCTGAATTTCGGCTACATCCTCGGCCAGTCGCAGCAGTGTTTCCAGCTCGTGTCCGAGGCCAAGCGGGGCAAGAACCACCTCGAAGTGGCGCTGGTGCTCGACAACACGGGCTCGATGGAGAGCAACAACCGCATCGGCAACTTGCGCACGGCGGCGACCAGCCTGGTCGATATCCTCAAGAATGCGGCCACCAACGGGCGCACGTTGAAGATCTCGCTCGTGCCTTTCGTCACGTCCGTCAATGTGATGGGCGACAGCTACAGCTCGACCTGGATCGACTGGAACGCGCAGAACCCGCTGCATGGCTCCAATTTCGATGCGCCCACCGGGTCGCCCGCCGGCACGAAGGTCAACCACACCACGCTTTTCACCAAAATGCAGCTGCCCTGGAAGGGCTGCGTGGAGGCGCGGCCCGGCGCCTATGCGCTCAATGACACGCCGCCTTCGGTGGGCGATCCTTCCAGCCTGTTCGTGCCGTATTTCGCACCCGATGAGCCGGGCGGCGCGGCGGCGGGCGGCAACAGCGCCACAGCCTACAACAACTCCTACCTCGCCGACGGGGTGGGCGGCACGGACAGCCAGAAGCAGCGCTCCGTCGCCAAATACGACACGGCCGTGCCGCGCCCGGTGGCGATTGTGGAAACCGCGCCCAATGTCACCACGGGACAGAACAATACCAACGGCCCCAACCGCGCCTGCCCGACGCCGATCGTGCCGCTGACCGATGATTTTACCAAGCTCAAGACCAACATCAGCGCCATGCGCTACTGGAACGGCTCGGGCACCAACGTCTCCGAAGGGCTGATGTGGGGCTGGCGCGTGCTCTCGCCCGATCCGCCTTATACGGAGGGGCGCTCCTTCACGGACCCGACGGTGCAGAAGGTCATCGTGCTGCTGACGGACGGGGAGAACGTCGTCTATGGTTCAAGCGGCACCGCCAACAAATCCGATTACGGCGCCTATGGTTTTCTCGCTTCGGGGCGCTTCAACGCCACCGATCAGACCACGGCGGCGCGCAACGTGGATGGCTGGGTGCAGCAAACCTGCACCAACCTGAAAAACCGCGGCGTGCTGATCTACACGATCACGCTGGAAGCGGGCACGGCGGCGAACCTGTCGCTTTACGGGGCCTGCGCCTCGCGGCTCGACATGTATTACAACTCGCCCAGCGCCTCGCAACTCGACGGCATCTTCCGCAACATTGCCCAGCAACTGGTGGCGCTGCGCCTCACGTATTGATCGCGGCCCGTTTCGCGCGCATGAGTGGCCGATGCCATCCGATATGCCGTTCTGGAAACGTAAGTCGCTCGAGGATATGAACGCCCTGGAGTGGGAAAGCCTTTGTGACGGCTGCGGGCGGTGCTGCCTCGTCAAGCTCGAAGATGAAGACGACGGCGCGCTCTATTTCACGGATGTTGCCTGTCGGCTTTTCGATGCCGGTGCCTGCCGGTGCAGCGATTACACCAACCGCGCCAGCCGCGTGCCCGATTGCGTGACACTGACACCGCACGAGGTGCGCAATCTGCGCTGGCTGCCACCCACCTGCGCCTACCGCATGATCGCGGAGGGCAAGGAATTGGCTGATTGGCATCCACTGATCTCAGGCGATCCTGGCACCGTAATCAAGGCCGGAATTTCCGTGAAAGGTGCCGTCTATGCTTCGGAGGACGACGTCGACGTGGAGGATATGAAGGCGAGAATCCGTGCCTGGCCCAACTCGGCTGACAAAAGCCGACGTGTCAGGGTTAACAAACTCTGAAAAATCCCCCATTTCTATTAGGAAAATAGTCCTTGACATAGGTACGATCCTCAGGCAATCTCAGGGCACGCTCAAGAAGTGCGGCTGGTGGGCGGGGTTGCGTAACCGAAGATGATTCTGCTGGCTGCTGGGGAGGCATTTATGGCTCACAGCGTGAAAAAACACACCCGAAATCAAGAAGAGGCCGGCACCATCCCGGACAATCCGCGTCTCGCCCTGACGGCCCGTCTGTGGCGGGCGGCAGAGCGACAGGCGGCGGAGGTGGAGGCGCGTATCGCACTGGGTCCGCGCGCCGCTGCCGATGCCGAGCGCGATGCCCGCGTGCTGGCTGTGCTCGCCAAAACCCTGCGGGAACTGACCGCTGCCGATTCCGTGACAGATGAAGGGGAGCAGGCCGATGGGGAAGAAACGCCCGAAGATGTGGAAAGCCTGCGGGCCGCCCTCGATGCCAAATTGCGGCAGATCCGCAGCCGGCGCGACCTCGTCGAAGCCACAAGTTGAACCAGCGCCGCCTCTCGACCCGCTCGGAGAGTTTCTGGCCGGGCTCAGCCCGCGCCAGCTCGAGGCGCTGCTCACCGACTGGCCCACCTTTGCGCGGACCGATCAACTCCCTCCCGCTTTTGCGGCGAATGGCCAGCCTTGGATGGTCTGGCTGGTGCTGGGTGGGCGCGGCGCAGGCAAGACCCGCACAGGGGCTGAATGGGTGCGTGCCGCCGTCAAGGGCGATACCAAACGCGGCGTGGCCCCGCTGGGGCGGATCGCTCTGGTGGGGGAAACCTTCGCCGATGTGCGCGACGTGATGGTGGACGGGGTCTCGGGCCTGCTGGCCATTCACCGGCGTGCCGAGCGCCCCACCTGGGAAGTCGGCCGGCGCCGGCTGGTCTGGCCCAACGGGGCCATCGCGCAGGCGTTTTCCGCCGAGGAGCCTGAAAGCCTGCGTGGCCCGCAATTCGACGGGGCCTGGTGCGATGAACTCGCCAAATGGCGCAACGCCGAGCCGACCTGGGACAACCTGCAGTTTGCCCTGCGGCTGGGCGCGCATCCCCGTGAGGTGGTGACGACGACGCCGCGCCCGACGCCGCTGCTCAAACGGCTGGCGGCAGACCGGGCCACGGCTCTGACCCATGCGCCGACCCGCGCCAATGCCTACAACCTCGCGCCGGATTTTCTGGTCCGCGTGGTGGGGCGGTATGAAGGCACGCGCCTCGGGCGCCAGGAACTGGACGGCGAATTCGTGGAGGAGCGCAGCGACGCCTTCTGGAGCCGCGCGCAACTGGATGCCGTTCGCATCGCGCCGCCCGACACGGAAAACCTCGCCCGCATCGTGGTGGCGGTGGACCCGCCCGCAGGCTCGGGCGCGGCCTCACGCTGCGGCCTTGTGGCGGCAGGCCGCCTGCACGACGGACGCCTTGTGGTGCTGGCCGATGGCACGGTGACGGCGACGCGGCCCGAGGCCTGGGCCGCCCGCGTGGTGGCGCTGTGGCAGACGCTGGAGGCCGACGCCGTGGTGGTGGAAATCAACCAGGGCGGCGACATGGCCGAAAGCGTTCTGCGCCATGTGGAACCGACGCTGCCGATCGTGAAGGTGCGCGCCAGCCGCGGCAAGTATGTGCGGGCGGAGCCCGTCGCCGCACTCTATGCACAGGGCCGCGTGCGCCACGCCGGAAACTTCCCGGAGCTGGAAGACGAGATGTGCCTGTTCGGTGTGGACGGCCTGCCCGATGGCCGCTCGCCCGACCGGCTGGATGCTCTGGTCTGGGCGCTGACAGCGCTGAGCGAGCCTGAAAGGCCAAGGCCGAGGGTGCGGGGGTTGTAAGCCAGCCTACCAAGTCATTTTCCCAAAGCCGCCCCACCGGGCGGCTTTTTCGCATTCTGGAGATTCTCCCATGGCCACCATCCTCTCTCGCCTGCGCCGGTTCGCCGGGGCGGATCGCACACCTGTGCCCGCTGACACCAAAGCCTCGCGCGCCGGGCCGCTGATCGCCATCCAGAGCCAGGGGCGCGCCGTCTGGACGCCCCGCGATTACGCCGGCTTTGCCCGCGAAGGCTTCCAGGCCAACCCCATTGCGCACCGCTGCGTGCGCCTGCTCGCGGAGGCGGCGTCCTCCGTGCCGTTGGATGTGATGGCGGCCGACCCGGAGGTGATGAAGGAGGCAGAGGCGCTGCTGCGCGCCCCCAACCCGCGCCAGGCCGGGGCGGCGTTCGTGGAGGCGCTGACGATCCAGCTCGTGCTTTCGGGCAATGCTTATGTGGAATGCGTGGAACTGGAGGGCCGCCCGCGGGAACTTTATGTGCTGCGCGCCGACCGCATGCGGGTCGTGCCCGGCCCCGATGGCTGGCCGGAGGCCTATGAATACCGCGTGGGCGAGCGGGTGGTGCGCTTTGCTTGCGCGGAGGGGCCCTCGCCCATCCTGCACCTCATGCGCCACCATCCGGTGGATGACCACTACGGCCTTTCGCCCATGGAGACAGCGGGCGCGGCCATCGACATCCACAACGAGGCCTCGCGCTGGAACAAGGCGCTGCTCGACAATGCGGCCCGTCCCTCGGGCGCGCTGGTCTATGCGGCGGGCGGGCAGAACATGACCGACGAGCAATACGAGCGCCTGCGCCGCGAGCTGGAGGAAGGCTTTCAGGGCGCGGCCAATGCGGGCCGGCCCCTGCTGCTGGAGGGTGGGCTCGATTGGAAGCCGCTGTCGCTGACCCCCAAGGAGATGGATTTCATCGAACTGAAGAATGTCGCCGCGCGCGAGATCGCACTGGCCTTTGGCGTGCCGCCCCTCGTGCTGGGGTTGTCGGGCGACAGCACCCACGCCAATTACGCTGAGGCCAACCGCGTGTTCTGGCGCCAGAGCGTTGCCCCTTTGGTGACGCAACTGGCGCAGGGGCTGGCGGCCTGGCTCGGCGGACATTTCGGCACGGCACTGACGCTGACGCCCAACTACGACGGCGTGGATGCGCTGCACGAAAGCCGTGAGCCGCTGTGGGCCGCTGTGACGCAGGCGGATTTCATCACCGTCAACGAGAAGCGCGAGGCGCTCGGCTTCGCCCCGCTGGATGCAGCGGGGCTGGCCGCATTCGCCAGGGACATTCCGCCCCAGCTAATCGTGCCTCAGCCCGGCGCACTCGCCGCAGGCAGCCTAGATCACCAGGGCTGAGCCAACCCAACCACGAACCCCAGCCTTCCGGAGGTGCCCATGTCAGCGCTCGCTGATCAGCTGTTTCAGTCGTTCATCGTCCACGCGGACATCGGCCATCTGGCGCTCGTCATGTGGGCCCTTGGGGCCTCCGCCCTCGTGGCCTTTGCCGTGCGTGAGGCTGCCGATGCCGCGCGGCGCACCGAAGCCTTCATGCAGGAATTCCTGCACGAACTCTCCCGTTTCAACCACCTGACCGATGAGGACAAGCGATGACCCATCCCCCTTCCGGCCCGCCCCCACTCCATGGCACCTCACGCAACGGCACCTCGCTCCACGGCACTTGGCGCACGCGTGCTGTGCTGCGCCTCTCGGGCCGTGCGCAAGACCCCGCACCCGAGCGCAAATCGGAACGGGCCGAGGCCCGCGCCGTGTTCCGCCGCTTTTTCCGAATCATCACCCGCGCGGCGGCTGACCGCGCAGAAAAGGCGAGGCGTGAGCCATGATGGAACGCGAGGTCAAATTTGCCAGCGGCGCACTCGCCCATGTGCAGGCGGATGGCACCTTCGAGGGCCATGCCTCGCTCTTCGGTGTGGTGGATCTGGGCCGCGATCTGGTGCTGCCTGGCGCGTTCAAGGCCTGCCTCGCCCGCCGGGGCGCGCAGGGCATCAAGCTGCTCTGGCAGCACGATCCCAAGGTGCCCTTGGGCATCTGGGAGGACATTGCCGAGGACAGCCGTGGCCTGCGCGTGCGGGGCCGCCTGGACCTCAAGGTGGCCAAGGCGCGCGAGGTTCACGCGCTGATGAAATCGGGCGCGGTCGATGGACTTTCCATCGGATTCTGCACGGAGCTTTCCCGCCGCGACGCGGGCACGGGCATCCGGCGGCTCGAAAAACTCGATCTGTGGGAGGTCTCCATCGTGACCTTCCCCATGTTGCCGGGGGCGCGGGTCTCCTCCGTCAAGGCGGTCCAAGCCGCTCATTCAAAGCCCCCCCCACCAGCCCAACTGCTCGCCCGATCGATACGGGCCGCAGCCGCACGTCTGCGGAACTCTACCTCAAGTCAATCTGCCCCACCTCAATCTGCCAACCGTTACGAAAGGACGACCTCATGACTGTCACCCCGATCGAAACCAAATCCAGCGACCCCGATGTGACCCGCGCCTTCGAGGATTTCTCCCGCGCCTTCGATGCGTTTCGCGCGACCAACGACGACCGCCTCGGCAGCCTCGAGCGCAAGCTCAGCCCCGATGTGGTGACCGAGGACAAGCTGGCCCGCATAGATCATGCGCTGGATGAAGCCCGCACGCGCATTGATCATCTCACGCTGAAATCCCGTCGCCCGGCGCTCAGCGAAAAATCCGCCGAGATGGAAGCGCCCGAGCACCGCGCCCACCGCGCGGCTTTCGCTTCCTATGTCCGTTCCGGCGATGCGGGGGCTTTTGGCCGGCTGGAAGGCAAGGCCCTGTCGGCAGGCTCCGGCCCGGACGGCGGCTATCTCGCCCCCATTCCCGCCGAGCGGGAGTTGCTGCGCCGCCTCGCCGTGATCTCGCCGATCCGCGCGCTGGCGACGGTGCGGGAGATTTCCGGCAGCCAATTGAAGAAGGCGTTCTCCACCACCGGCCCGGCGGCGGGATGGGTCAACGAGATCGGTGCGCGGCCGCAGACGAACAGCCAGGTGCTGGCGGACCTCTCGTTTCCGGCGGCGGAACTCTACGCCATGCCATCGGCCACGCAGACCCTGCTGGACGACGGGGCCATCGACATCGAGCAGTGGATTGCCGACGAGGTGGAGGCGGTGTTTGCCGAGAAGGAGGGCCAGGCCTTCGTGGCCGGGGACGGCGTGGACAAGCCGAAGGGTTTCCTCGCCTATCCAACCATCGCCAACAGCACCTGGGCCTGGGGAAATCTCGGCTACATCGCCACAGGCGCGGCGGGGGCCTTTGGCCCCACCAATCCCTCGGACCAGCTCATGGATCTGATCTATGCGCTCAAAGGCGGCTACCGCCAGAACGCGACCTTCGTGCTCAACCGCGCGACGCAATCGGCGATCCGCAAGTTCAAGGACACGCAGGGCAACTATCTCTGGCAGCCGCCCGCCAGCCTCGGGCAGCAGGCGACGCTCATGGGCTTTCCGGTGGTCGAGGCGGAAGACATGCCGGTCATCGGCGCAGGCAGCCTCTCGATTGCATTCGGTGATTTCCGCCGGGGGTATCTGGTGGTGGACCGCATGGGCCTGCGCATCCTGCGCGATCCCTACAGCGCCAAGCCGTATGTGCTGTTCTACGTGACCAAGCGCGTGGGCGGCGGCGTGCAGGACTTCGAGGCCATCAAGCTTCTGAAGTTTGCCGTGAGCTGATCACGCTGCAGGTTACTCGCGCCAGCGGGCGAGCAGGCCATCGATCCAGCCCTTCTGGGGCGCGATGCGGATGGCCTGCGCAATCGCGCCGCAGGCGCGGCCATCAGCGGCCTCCTTGCCGTAGACAACGCCGGTCAGCGTGAGGCCGCCCAGCCCCTCGCTGAACACCGGGCCGCCGGAATCGCCCTTGCAGATCGCAAGGCCGAGCCCGGCGGTGCCGAGGCGGAAATAACGCGGATAGAAACGCGGCAGCACCTTCACTTCGGCGGCGCGCAGGGTGCCGGCGCTCGACTCTTCTCCTTCGCGCGCCAGGCCGAAACCAACCACCACCTGCCGCGTGCCCACATCATCGCCCGCTGAATCATCATCAAGGATCACAGGGGCGAACCGCGCAGGCAGCGGCAGGCGCAGACGCACCAGGGCCAGATCAATGGAGACGCGCGTTCCGGGGCGAAACTCGGGGTGACGCACCACCTCGCGCACCTCCTGGAGCACCGGGCTTCCACTCTCCCGGTAAGCCACGGCGATCTTGGCACTGCCGGCCACGCAATGCGCAGCCGTGATGACCACGGTGCGCGACAGAACTGTGCCTGTGCAGGCATTGCCGCGCGAACCCAGCACCATGACGGTGCGGCTCTCAAAGCGCTGCGGCGCCTCGATCAGGGCATCGCCGCCCAGCGCCTGGGCCGGAGAATGGACGGCGCAGGCAAGGGCAACTGCAAGTGAAACTGCAAGGGCAACTGCAACCGCAATTGCCGGAATATGTCGAACCTTCATCACAACACCATGCCCGCCTCGCGGGGAAACGCAAACACCGGAGCCGCCCATGCGTCGCTTTCTTGTCAACAAACCGTTGATCGAGCCGCTTTCGCTCGTCGAAGCCAAACGTTGGCTGCGCGTGGACCATGGCGATGATGATGGCCTCATTGCGACGCTCATTCAATCCGCGCGCGAAATGGTGGAGGCCCGCACCGGCCGCGCGCTGATGGCGCAGACCTGGCGCGTGACGCTGGATGACTGGCCGGATGGCTACCGCATCGCGCTGCCGTTGCTGCCGGTCATGAGCGTGACGGCGGTGCGCGTCATCAGCGTGGCGGGGCAGGCGAGCGTGCTGGCTCCTGCGGGCTATGCGCTGGAAGTGCAGGGCGATCCGCCTGAGCTGGTGGTGACTGCGCCGCTGCCGCCGGGCCGCCTGCGCAATGGCATCGAGATCGATGTGGTGGCCGGTTACGGCGCAGCCCCCGGCGATTGTCCCGAGACTTTGCGCCAGGCCATGCGCCTGCTGCTGGGCGCGGCCTATGCGCGGCGCGGGCCAGATCAGGGCAGCAGCGCGGGCACGGACGCGGATACAGCCGCCGAAGTGGAGGCCTTGCTCGCGCCCTTCCGCGTGTTTCGCTTCTTTCGCCGCGCCGGGGAGCGTCTGCAATGACCTCGCCGATCCAGTCTCTCAAATCCGCGATCCGCGCGCGTCTGGCCGCTGATCCGGCGGTGCTGGCGCTGCTGCGTGCGCCCAAGATCAGCGATGATCCATCCCGTGATGCCGCCCTGCCGCACATCAGTTTTGGCAGCTTCGAGGCGCGCGATAATGGCACCTCCAGCGATGACGGTCACAGCACGGATCTCGCCCTCATCATCACCGCGCGCGAGAATGGCAGCGCCGAAGCCCTCGCCCTCGCGGATGCAGCCAGCACCGCGCTGCGCGCGCTGCCAAGTGCGCTGACCGGCCACCGCCTTGTCAACCTCGTCGTCCGCGCGGTGGAGCCGCAGGCTGTGAAGTCCGGCTCACGCGCGGGGGAGACCTACCGTGTTCTCGTCCGCATCCGTGCGGTCACCGAGGTGCTTTGAGGCGCCCCCTTTCACCCACACAACAGGAGGCTCCCATGGCAGCCCAACGCGGCAAGGACATGCTGCTCAAGCTCCGCGACGATGCGGGCAATTTCATCTCCGTGGCGGGCCTGCGCGCCCGGCGGCTGGTCTTCGACACCGAGACGGTGGACATCACCCACAGTGAGAGCGCGGGCCGCTGGCGCGAGCTGCTGGCAGGTGCAGGCGTCAAGCGCGCCAGCCTGTCGGGCTCGGGCGTCTTCAAGGATGAGGCCTCCGACATGCTGGCCCGTCAGACCTTTTTCGACGGCGTCATCCGCGATTGGCGGGTGATCCTGCCCGATTTCGGCACGCTGGAAGGGCCGTTCCAGATTCGCAGCCTCGCCTACCGTGCCGAGCACCAGGGCGAGGTCACCTTTGAAACCACACTGGAAAGCGCGGGTGCGCTGACCTTCACAGCGAGCTGATCATGACCACTGATAACGCGACCCTTACCAATCCCTTTCGCGGCGAGGCCGCCTTCGACATCGACGGGCGCTCCATTGCGTTGCGGCTCACCTTGGGCAGTCTCGCGGCGCTGGAGCAGGCGCTGGGGACGGACGGGCTGAAAGCGCTGGGCGCACGCCTGATGGCGGGCAAGCTCTCCACGCAGGATATCCTGCATGTGCTCTCCGCCGGTTTTCACGGCGCGGGCGAGGTGATGAGCCCTTCGGAGCTGGGCAAGCGCATCCCGGCCTCCGCGCTGGAGCATGCCGCGCTCACGGCTGCCCGTTTGCTGGCGGTCACCTTTGGCGGGGGGGACTCCTCCCTCCCCCCGCCGCCGCAGACGACCTGAACCCTGGCGTGTCGCCGTCCTTCTTTCCAGGGCCTTCCTTTCCTTGGGAGGCGGCAATGCGCTTTGGTCTGGGTCGTCTGCGGCTTCCCGCCGCGCATTTCTGGGCGCTGACACCCCTGGAACTGGCGCAGGCCGCCCGTGCCTTCGTGGTGCCAGGCAGCGAACCGATCACCCAAGCGGGGCTCGCCAGCCTCATCGCTCGTTTTCCTGACACTCTAGATCATACGGAGCCCCAGCCATGAGCGATGCGACACAACAGGCGCAGGAAGGCACAGATGCCTTCACACAATTGGATGCCAAAGCGCGTGCAGCGGGCCAATCCATCGCGGCGGCCCTGAGTGCGGGCCAGGTGGAGGGCCGCAAGCTCGATGATGTGCTGCGCGGCGTGGGCCTGCGCCTCTCGGACATGGCCTTGCAGACGGCCGGGCGCACGCTGGGCGGGCTGTTCTCGTCCACGCTCGCGCAGGGCCTTTCCTCCGTGCTGACGGCGGGGGCGGAGGGTGCGGCGGCGGGCGGGGCCGGCCTCGCGTCCGTGCTGGGCAGCACGGTGTCGCCCGGCTTGGGCAGTGACCGCCCGCAAGGGGCGGGGCGCGCGCTCAATGTGGTGATGAACGTCAGCACGCCCGATGCGAACAGTTTTCGCCAATCGGAGGCCCAGGTTTCCGCCGCACTCGCCCGCGCCGTGCAGCGCGGCGACCGTGGCCAGTGAGGGAGAAGGATCATGCCAGCTTTTCACGAGGTGCGCTTTCCGGTGGAGATCGCCATCCGCAGCCGGGGCGGGCCGGAGCGCCGCACCGAAATCGTCACGCTTGCCTCGGGCCGCGAGGAGCGCAACTCCCGCTGGGCCAATGCCCGCCGCCGCTACGATGCGGGTTACGGCGTGCGCTCGCTTGGCGACCTCTCCATGGTGATCGCCTTCTTCGAGGAGCGACGCGGGCGGCTTTATGGCTTCCGCTTCAAGGACCGCACGGATTATCGCTC
Organism: Hyphomicrobiales bacterium; assembly: GCA_031373545.1. Lineage (GTDB taxonomy): Bacteria > Pseudomonadota > Alphaproteobacteria > Rhizobiales > Beijerinckiaceae > JADCCX01. Next base: position 1,722 of record JANMMT010000136.1, on the reverse strand, counting down.
CTCGGCGGCGGGCGCGCCGCCACAGGCGGGCGATCAGGCGCTGGGCACGGGCGATGGCGCGCGGCGGGATTTCCCGCTGGTGAAGACCTACGGTGCGAATTTTGCGCCTTACCAGCGGCCCATCACCAAGCCGGTGGCGGGCAGCGTGCTGGTGAAAGTCGGCGCGGCGCTCGCGGTGGCGGGCACGGATTACGACATCGATACCACGACGGGTCTCGTGAGTTTCAAAGCGGGAAAAGCACCTTCCGTGGGGGCCAACGTAACGGCGGGCTTCGAGTTCGATGTGCCCGTCCGCTTCGACACGGACCGTCTGGAGATCAACCTCGCGGCCTTCAATGCGGGGGAGATTCCCGCTGTTCCGCTCATCGAGATCGGAGCCTGAGATGCGCGCGCTTCCCGCACCCATGGCCGCCGCCTTTGCCAGCGGCGCCACCGCCCATTGCCGCTGCTGGAAGGCGGTGCGCCGCGACGGCGCGGTCTTCGGCTTCACCGATCATGACCGCGATCTCGCCTTCGGCGGCGTCACCTTCAAGGCCAACACCGGGCTGGAGGCGGCGGAGGCGGAAAGCCTTGCGGGCCTTGGCGTGGGCGGCGGCGAGGTGGCGGGCGCGCTGCTGGCGGAAGCCATCACGGAAGCCGATATCGCGGCGGGCCTGTGGGATGATGCCGCCATTGAGACCTGGCTGGTGGACTGGAGCAATGGGGCGACGCGCCTGCTGCTCGACAGCGGTACGGTGGGCGAGATCCGCCGCGACGGCTTGGCTTTCACCTGCGAAATCCGCAGCCTCGCCCATGTGCTGGATCAGGAGCAGGGCCGCCGTTACGAATCGCTCTGCGATGCCACCTTGGGCGACACGCGCTGCACGGTTGATCTGACGCAAGCCAGCCGCCGTGCCGATGTGGTGGTGAGCGCCGTACCCGAACCGCAGAGCTTCGTGATGGCGAGCCCGCCGGGCTTCCTTGCGGGAGCCTTCGTGCTGGGCACGGCGCGCTTCACCAGCGGGGCCAACACAGGTGCCACGCTCTCGGTGCTGGGCCATGTGCGGGTGGGGTCCACGGATCTGGTCACGCTCTGGGCCCCGCCCGGCAAGGCTGTGCAGGTGGGGGATGCGCTGCGCCTGAGCGTGGGCTGCGACCGCCGTTTGGAGACCTGCCGCGACCGCTTTGCCAACGGCGTGAACTTTCGCGGATTTCCGCATATCCCCGGCAATGATTTCATCGTCAGTTATGCCCGTCAGGGCGAGGTGGGGCAGGACGGTTCGGCGGTGACGCCGTGATCCGCGCTGCCATTGTTCACACGGCGCGCAGCTGGCTGGGCACGCCCTACATCCATCAGGCCTCGCTCAAGGGCGTGGGCTGCGATTGCCTTGGCCTTGTGCGCGGGGTCTACGGCGAGATCACGGGCCGGGCCTTGCCCGAGCCGCCACCCTACAGCGCGGATTGGGCGGAGGCCTCGCCTGCAGAAACGCTGGTCGACGCCGCGCGGCAGTGGCTGCGTGAAATTCCGCCCGATCAATGCCAGGCCGGGGATGTCGTGCTGTTTCGCTGGCGGTTGAATTTGCCTGCCAAGCATTGCGGCATTGCCACAAGCGCGACCACGATGATCCACGCTCATGACGGCGCGGTTGTGAGCGAGGTGGCCATCGGCCCGTGGTGGCGCAGGCATTTGTCCCACGCCTTTCAGTTTGTGCCTTGAAAATCCTCATCCTGAGCCTGTCGAAG
>JANMMT010000170.1:0-13834 GCA_031373545.1 Hyphomicrobiales bacterium | reverse complement strand
CATGTGGGGCTCCAATCCGACGCATTTCTCGCACCAATCCGCACCCGATGAGGTCACCATCGGCGAGACGCTGGAGGTGTTTGATGATCTGGTGAAATCCGGAAAGGTCCGCCACATCGGCGTGTCCAACGAGAGCAGTTGGGGCCTGATGACCTGGCTGAAAGAGAGCGAACTGCGGGGGCATGCCCGCATCGCCTCGGTCCAGAACGCCTACAACCTCATTAACCGCACCAATGAGACGGCGATTGCCGAGATCTGCCTGCGCGAGGATGTGGGCCTGCTGCCCTATTCACCCCTCGCGCAGGGATTCCTGACGGGCAAGTATCTCGACGGGGCCATGCCGCCCGGCGCGCGGACCACCCTGTTCAACCGCGGACAGCGCTACCAGAAACCGGGGGCGGAAGAAGCGATTCGTGCCTATGTCGCACTGGCGAAGGAATTTGGCCTCGACCCGGCGCAGATGGCACTGGCCTTCGTCAACAGCCGCAGCTTTGTCGCGTCCAACATCATTGGCGCGACCTCGATGGCGCAGTTGAAAATCAACATTGCTTCGGTTGATGTCGATATCACGCCGGAGCTGGAGGCGCGCCTCGACGCCGTCCATCAAGTGCACATGAACCCGGCGCCTTGAAGCGCCTCACCACTGAAGGCCTCAGAGACTGCATTCTATCTAGGCCTTCATCCTTAAACTTGTCGAAGGATATGAGGCCATTGGCACAGAAAAATCCTCGTCCTGCGACAAGCTCAGGATGAGGATTTTTGACACTGGTAAGATTTAAAACAGTCCAGTCAAATCGTCTGGTTGTACGCGCCGACCTCGGGGTGGGTGCGCAGCACCTTGTCCACGGAGTGGAACATCTGCCGCATACGGGCCTCTGAAACAGGGCTTTCGACCACAACCACCAACTCGGGCTTATTGGATGAGGCGCGCACGAGGCCCCAGGTGCCGTCTTCCGTCACAACGCGCACGCCGTTCACCGTGATGAGATCGACAATGGCCTTGCCGTCGATTTTCACGCCCTTGGCCTGCATCTCCTGAAACTGCGCCACAACCTTCTCAACGATGCCATATTTGATTTCGTCGTCGCAGTGCGGGGCCATGGTGGGCGAGCCCCAGGTCTTGGGCACATCGGCATACAACTCCGCCATGGACTTTCCAGGGTTGCGATCCAGCATGTCCAGCACCGCGATGGCCGTGACCACGCCGTCGTCATAACCACGGCCCACGGGTGCGTTGAAGAAGAAGTGGCCGGATTTCTCAAAGCCCGCCAGCGCATTCAAATCCGCCACGCGGCGCTTGATGTAGCTGTGCCCGGTTTTCCAGTAATCGGTCTTGGCACCAAGCTGTTTCAGCACTGGGTCAGTGGCGTAAAGCCCGGTTGATTTCACATCGACCACAAACTGCGAAGGGCCGTGGACCTTGGAAAGATCGCGCGCCAGCATCACGCCGATCTTGTCGGCGAAAATTTCATCGCCGTTGTTGTCCACCACGCCGCAGCGGTCGCCGTCGCCGTCAAAACCCAGCGCCACATCGGCCCCGTGCTCCTTCACCGCATGGGCCATGGCATGCAGCATTTCCATGTCTTCGGGGTTCGGGTTGTATTTGGGGAAGGTGTAATCGAGCTCGATGTCCATCGGCACCACGTCGCAGCCCAAAGCCTCCAGGATTTGCGGCGCAAACGCCCCCGCTGTGCCATTGCCGCAGGCCGCGATGACGCGCAGCTTGCGCTTCAAGGGCGGCCGGTTGGTCAGATCCTTGATGTAGATGTCGGCGAAATTTTCGTGGAAGACATATGAGCCGCCACCCGCCAGATCGAACTGGCCCGCCAGCACGATGTCCTTGAGGCGGGTCATCTCCACCGGACCAAAGGTGACCGGGCGCTGCGAGCCCATCTTGACGCCCGTCCAGCCGTTGTCGTTGTGCGATGCCGTGACCATGGCCACCGCTGGCACATTGAGCGCGAACTGTGCAAAGTAAGCCATAGGCGACATGGCGAGGCCGATGTCATGCACCTTGCAGCCCGCTGCCAGCAAACCCGCGATCAGCGCATATTTGATGGAGGAGGAGTAGCCGCGAAAATCATGGCCCACGACGACCTCTTTGGGCACGCCCTGCTCCTTGAGCAGCGTCCCAAGGCCCATGCCCAGCGCCTGTATCCCCATGAGGTTCAGTTCCGGCTCCTTGGCAGAGCCCGGCTGACCAAACCACCAGCGCGCGTCGTACTCCCTGAAACCCGTTGCCTTGACCAGCGGCGTGTTCTCGAACAGCGCAGTGTTGGGGCGGATGGCATTGAGTGGCTTGGGATAGGTCATGGCGGGCCTCGAGGTGGGGTTCGGCTGATGTAAGCGCTGTAGCAACGAAATGGCCACAACTTAGTTTCGCTCATTAGATTGCCGCTTGTGAATGCCAGCTAAAGCGATGGCATTCTTGTGACTTGACGCAGCAGGATCACAGGCAAACGATGCCGTCTGGAGGCTCCACCATGCACAACTCCCTCTCCCGGCGCACGCTCATGGCCGGACTGTTGGCCACGACCGCCCTTCCCAGGCCCAGCTACGGGCAGGCCGAACCCGCACAGCCCATCATCTCCGATTGGCCCCGCCGTCAGCCCGTCTTTGCGGCGGGCGGCATGGTGGCCAGCCAGGAAGAGCTGGCGACGCGTGCGGGCATTGCCGTGCTGGAGCAAGGTGGCAACGCGGTGGATGCCGCCGTGGCCATGGCTTTTGCGCTGGCCGTGACGCTGCCGCGCGCGGGAAATCTGGGCGGTGGCGGCTTCATGGTCATCCACAACGCGGAGCGCGGCCTGAGCACGACCATCGATTTCCGCGAGGTGGCCCCGGCGTCCGCCACCAAGGCGATGTATCTAAACACGGCAGGCGAAGCGGACCTGAACCTTGCGCAGAACACCGGCCTGGGCGTGGGCATTCCCGGCACGGTGGCAGGGCTTGCGATGGCGCTGGAAAAATATGGCTCGGGCAGGTTCTCGCTCGCCAACACCATTCAACCTGCCGTGGTGCTGGCGCGGGAGGGTTTCGTGGTGGGTGATGATCTGGCCTTCTCGCTCAAACAGGTGGAAAGCCGCCTCAAGCGCTTCCCTGCCACGGCCGCCATTTTCCTCGGGCCTGATGGCAAATCCCTGCCGCGCGGCGCACGCCTTCTGCAACCCGATCTGGCGATGGCGCTCTTCGGCATCGCGCTTGTGGGGCCGAAGGGTTTCTATGAAGGTGCACTGGCGGAAAGAATGGTTGCGGCGGTGAATGCCGCGGGCGGCAAATGGACGACGGATGATCTCAAGTCCTACCGCGCCGTTGAGCGTGCGCCGGTCAAGGGAAGCTACCGGGGCCATGACATCATCTCCATGCCGCCGCCCTCCTCCGGCGGGGTTCACCTGATCCAAATCCTCAACATTCTGGAGGGTTTTGACCTCAAGACCGCCGGTCAGAACTCCGCCGCTGCCATCCACCTCTTCGCCGAGGCGTCCAAGCTCGCTTACGCCGACCGCAGCGAATATCTGGGCGACCCGGCCTTTGTGCAGGTGCCCGCGCGTGGCCTCACCTCCAAGCGCTACGCCGAGCACTTGCGGACCCAGATCGATCCCGCCAGGGCGCGGCTGGCGCGCGACATCAAGCCGGGCAGGCCCCAACCCTATGAGAGCGACCAGACCACGCATTTCTCGGTCATGGACCGGGAGGGCAATGCGGTGGCCTGCACTTACACGCTCAACTTCAGTTACGGCGTCGGCATGGTGGCGGATGGCACCGGCATTCTCATGAACAACGAACTGGATGATTTTGCCGCAAAGCCTGGCGTGCCCAACGCTTATGGCCTTGTGGGCGGCGATGCCAACGCACCCGGCCCCGGCAAGCGCCCGCTCTCGTCGATGACGCCGACTATTGTGCTGAAGGAGGGCAAGCCGTTGCTGGTCACAGGCTCTCCGGGCGGCAGCCGCATCATCACCACGGTGTTGCAGATCATTTCCAACATCATCGACCATGGCATGAACGTGGCGGAGGCGACCGAAGCGCCCCGCGTGCACCACCAGTGGCTGCCCGATGAGCTGCGCGTGGAGCGCGGCCTCTCCGCCGATACACTGCGCTTGTTGCAGGGCATGGGTCACAAGGTCGAGGTGCGCCAGGCCATGGGCTCGACCCATTCGATTCTGCGGACCTCTCGGGGCTTCGAAGGTGCATCAGACTTGCGGCAGGCCGGAACGCTGGCCGCGGGTCCGATGAAGTAGGCCGCATCAACTTGAACTTTTCTCCACCCGTGCCGCACCTGTTTCATTGCAATGCCGCAAGCAATGCTATGCTCGGCTGATCGAATCGCGTGATGGAGCTGCCGATGCCTCGGTTGTTCGCTGGTCTCGAAATACCGCCCCATGCGGGCCAGGTCCTCTGCGGCCTGCAAGCTGGATTGTACGGCGCGCGCTGGATCGACCCCTCCGACTTTCACATCACCCTGCGTTTCATCGGCGACATCGGCGACCGCATGGCGGATGACATCGACAGCCTTCTGGCGGACGTCAGCCGCAGCCCGATCAGCCTGCGACTTACGGGTCTGGGCTGCTTTGGCGGCGACAAGCCGAGTTCCATCCATGCTTGCGTGGAGCCTTCGCGTGCCTTGAGCGACTTGCAGAGCGAGGTGGAACGCCTGATCCGCGCCTGCGGGGTCGGCCTCGACCGCCGCAAATTCCAGCCCCACGTCACTCTGGCGCGCCTCAAGCACGTTTCCCCGCTGGATGTGGCGCATTATCTGTCCGAGCGCGGCTATTTCCCGCCCCAGAGCTTCACCGTCAGTCGCTTCGTGCTGTTTTCTGCTCGTGCCGGCGTCGGTGGCGGTCCATACAGGGTCGAGACCACATATCCGCTGCGACGAGCAGCGTGAATGTGGCAGCCTGATGGGATTGAGCCATGCGCGTGACAAAACTGGATGCGGCGGCCCGTGCAGCAGCGCTCGCCAAACTCGCGGGATGGAGCCACGTGGCGGACCGGGAGGCCATCACCAAGACCTTCACCTTCAAGGATTTCAGCCAGGCCTTCGGTTGGATGACCCGCGTGGCGATGGTGGCCGAAAAGCTCGACCACCACCCCGAATGGTCGAATGTCTATCGGACGGTCGATGTGACACTGGCCACCCATGATGTGGCGGGCGTCACATCACTCGACATCACGCTTGCCGAAGCGATGAACCGGCTTGCAGGGGCTTAAATGGTCCGCCGCTCAAGCCTGTTGAACACCAGCACGGCCACCGCGCCGTAGATGACATGGCCGGTGAAACTCATGAACGAGAGCGCCCCGCCCTCGCCTAGCAGGTAGAATGACAGCCCTCCGATGGGTGCCATCAGGCCGAGTGCGTTGAACCAAGTGAAATTGCCCCACGTGATCGCATCGGCCAGCGCCACATTCGGGTTGAAGGCGCGGCTGGCCACAAGTGCCACCACGGCCAGCCAGAACGCCGCGATGCCAAGCGAAAAGCCGGTTTTGCTGAACAGCACCGCGACGCCCGCCGTGAATGTCACCAGCACGATGGCATCCAGCACCATGCCCCAGCGCGGCACCAGGCGGGCAATGATAAAGAAGGCGATGGGATAACCAAAAATGCCCACCATGTAATGCAAGGACTCGCGCACCCAATAATTCACGCCCACGCCGAACTGGTGGTTGAGAATGGCATCGATCAACCCGGCAGGCTCAAGCGGATATCCGAGCACCGCCTTTGTCAAGACACGCGCAAAGACTTCCCAGACGAGCAGACCGACCGCCCCGCCGATCGCGAGATGGACGATCGTGCGCACCGAGGGGATGGTGAAAGGTGAAGGCGGTGCAGCCGCTGGTTGCATGGTCATGTCAGTTCCCCTTTGTTCCTGCATTTCCAATCTCATGCCTGCGGCAAAAAAGCACGTCACGCTTCAAGCACGCCCCATCAAGCGCGCGTGATGGCAAGGTGATGCGGGCGCCGGGTCGCGGCAGAAGAACTGGGCATCAGCTTGTGCTTGCCAAACCTGCGCGGCGAATTACTTTAGGTTTGAAATAATGCGCATCTCGGGAGAGTCTTTCATGTCCGCACTCGCAGCCGCCCGCACGCCGCCCGCGCCCAAAGCCGTCTTCCAGTGGGAAGACGCGCTCTATCTCGATCAGCAGCTGTCCGAAGATGAGCGCATGATCCGCGACACGGCGCGCGCCTATGCGCAGGACAAGTTGCAGCCGCGTGTGTCTGACATGTACCTGAACGAGGGCGTTGATACGTCCATATTCCGCGAAATGGGCGAACTCGGCCTGCTCGGCATCACGGTGCCCGAAAGCTACGGCGGATCGGGCGCAAGCTATGTCGCATATGGCCTTGTGGCGCGCGAGGTGGAGCGCGTGGATTCGGGCTATCGCTCCATGATGAGTGTGCAATCCTCGCTCGTCATGTATCCGATCTACGCTTACGGCGACGAGGCGCAGCGCCGAAAATACCTGCCCAAACTGGCGACTGGTGAATTCATCGGCTGCTTTGGCCTGACCGAGCCGGACGCGGGCTCGGACCCCGGAGGCATGAAGACCCGGGCCGACAAGGTGGATGGCGGCTATCGCCTCACCGGATCGAAGATGTGGATTTCCAACTCTCCGGTGGCAGATGTATTCGTGGTCTGGGCGAAATCGAAGGCCCATAACGATGACATCCGCGGGTTCATTCTCGACAAGGGCATGCAGGGGCTGTCCGCGCCCAAGATTGGTGGCAAGCTGTCGCTGCGCGCCTCCATCACAGGCGAGATCGTCATGGACAATGTGTTCGTGCCCGAAGCCAACCTGCTGCCCAACGTGGCCGGATTGAAAGGGCCGTTCGGCTGCCTCAACCGCGCGCGCTATGGCATCAGCTGGGGCGTCATGGGCGCGGCGGAAGATTGCTATGCCCGCGCGCGTCAATACGGCCTGGATCGCCAGCAATTCGGCAAGCCGCTGGCGCAGACGCAGCTGTTCCAGAAGAAGCTGGCGGACATGTTGACCGAAATCACGCTGGGCCTGCAAGGCGCGCTGCGCGTGGGCCGCCTGTTCGACGAGGGCCAATGTCCGCCCGAGATCATCTCCATCGTCAAGCGCAACAATTGCGGCAAGGCGCTGGACATCGCCCGTCATGCGCGTGACATGCACGGCGGCAACGGCATACAGATCGAGTACCACGTCATGCGCCATGCGGCGAACCTGGAGACCGTAAACACTTATGAAGGCACGCATGATGTGCATGCGCTGATTCTGGGGCGCGCGATCACGGGCTTGCAGGCATTCTTCTGAGGTGCCCGCTTCTGAGGTGCCCGACGGCGATCTGGACAAGCCGCTGGCACGCGACATCACGGTTATCCTGCGCCGGATCAAGGCATCCCGGCCAAGGGTGCAATGCCTGACCAACACGGTGGCACAGAACCTGACGGCCAATGTGCTGCTGGCGATCGGTGCCGATGTGTCGATGGCCACGCATCCGGCTGAGGTGCGCGCGATGTGCGGGTCTGCGCAGGCGCTGCTCATCAATCTGGGCACATTGGACGCCGCCCGCGAGGCTGCCATTCTTGAACTGATCGCAGCGCCAATTCGCAGTGCGATACCAATCGTCGTGGACCCGGTGTTCGCGCATCAATCCCCCCTGCGCATGTCCCTTGCACGCCAGCTTCTGGGGCTGGATGGTGTCATCATCAAAGGCAATTCTGCAGAAATGGCCGCGTTGGCCCCGTTCATTCCACAAGGCCTCACCCGCATCACGACGGGAGCGACAGATCTGATCCAGGGCCCAGCCGGCAAGGCCGAGGTGCAGGCGGGCCACCCCCTGATGGCGCGCGCAACGGCCATGGGCTGCGCGGCGGGCGCCGTGATTGCGGCCTTCGCCGCTGTCGAGCCAGACCAAGTGAATGCCGCGGCGGCGGCGCTCACCCTGTTTGGCAGGGCGGGCGAAGAGGCCGCCGCGCTTTCAAGCGGACCGGGCAGTTTCGTTGTCCATCTGATCGATGTATTGGCACGCATCGCAGACAGCGCAGCCACGACGGAAGCCTGAATTGACCCTTGATCTCTCGCTTTATGGCATCATCGATCCGCAGATCGGACAGAGCCGCAACATGCCGGCGATGGCGCGCGCGGCGGCGCTGGCGGGCGCAACGCTGCTGCAGTACCGCGCCAAGAATGTGGGCACCCGGTGCATGATTGCAGATGCCCGCGTGATCGGCGCGGCACTGGCGGGAACAGGCGTGCCGCTGCTCATCAACGACCGCGTGGATGTGGCACTGGCGGTGCGCGCGGATGGTGTGCATCTGGGGCGCGAGGATATGACTGCGCATGACGCCCGCGCTTTGCTCGGCCCACGCGCCATCATCGGGGTCACAGTCAAGACAACTCAGGATGTGGATGCGCTGCTGGGCGCGCCTATCGATTACATCTGCATCGGCGGCGTGTTTGCCACAACCCACAAGGACAACCCCGATCCTCCCCTTGGCGTCGAGGGTTTCGCAGAACTGGCGGCCTATGCCCGCGCCAAGCTTGGGCCGCTGCCGGTCGGTGCGATTGCCGGCATCACGGCGGACAATGCAGGCAGCCTGATCAAGGCGGGGGCTGATGGCGTCGCTGTCATTGGCGCGCTGTTCGGCGGGCCGGATGTGCAAGGGGCCACTCTTGCGCTTGCACAAGCCATCGCCCGGGCCCGCGCGTGACGCGCATCACCCCCACGCGGCGCGGCGTGCTATCAGGCCTGGCCCTCATCGCGATGCCCAGCGTGGTGCGCGCGCAGACGCCGCTGCAATGGCGCTGCGTCACCTCATGGCCGCGCAATCTTGTGGGGCCAGGCACCACCGCCGCGCGCCTCGTGCGCCGCATCAATGCCATGAGCCAGGGTGCGCTGGAGATCAGCCTCTTCGCAGCGGGCGAGGTGGTGCCTGCCTTGCAGGTGTTCGATGCGGTCTCCACGGCGACTGTGGAGATGGGCCACAGCGCCAGCCTGTTCTGGCAGGGCAAGATGACTGCGGCGCCCCTGTTCACCACCGCACCCTTCGGCTTGTCGCCCACAGCTCATGCGGGCTGGATCGACCACGAGGGGCAAGCGCTGTGGGATGCGCTGTATACGCCCTTCAACGTCAAGCCGCTGCTCGCAGGCAACACCGGGGCCTCCACGGGCGGCTGGTTTCGCAAACCAATGCAGAGCATGGCGGACCTTGCGGGCCTGCGCATGCGGGTCACCGGACTTGGCGGCGAGGTGATGAAGCGCCTCGGCGTCGTGCCAGTGGTCATCCCGCCGGGAGAGACCTATCAGGCGCTCGAGCGCGGCGTGATCGATGCGGCGGAGGTGCTGGCCCCCGTCAATGACCTGCCCCTCGGCTTTCACAGAGTCGCGCCGCATCTGGCCTACCCCGGCTTCAACAAGCCCAATGGCGCGAGCGAACTCCTGATCGGCGCTCCGTTGTGGCGCAGTCTCCCCGAACACCTGCGGGTGATCATCGAGACCGCCGCACGGGCCGAGCATGATATCGGCCTCGCCGAAGCCGCGCGGGCCAACGCCGAAGCCCTGCGCCAGTTGCTGACGGAAGGAGCCAGGCCCATGGCCTGGCCTGCCGACATTCTGGAGCGCGCCGCGCTGGTGGCACAGGACGTGCTCGACGCCATCGCCAACACAGGCGAAGCCAACGTGCGCATCGTGGCATCCTACCGCGCGGCGCAAGCCAAAGCCGGGCCGTGGTTGCGCATGCAATCCATAAGGTAGTTGCAATCCATAAGGTAGTTGCAATCCTTGAGATAAGCGGGGTGAAAGTGACTTGCTCGCGTCACGACGAAGTCGCATGTTGAGGGTATGACAATCCGTATCATTCTTGCTGTCCGATCCGCACGTCGTCATGTGATGCGGTGAGCCTCATGTCCCGCGCCCTCCAGGCTGGCCTTGTCTTTTTCGTGCTGCTCTTTGGCCTGGGGTTTCTGCTGGGCAGTCTGCGGTTGCTGCTGGTGCAGCATGGCTTTGGGCGCAACCTGCTCGTGCTGATCGAATTGCCGATCATGCTGGCCTATGCGTGGTGGGTGACGGGCTGGGCGGTGCGTCGCTTCGCAGTGCCCACAGCGCGTGGCGCACGGCTGATCATGGGCGGCGTGATGTTCACCCTGCTGCGTCTCAGTGAAATGCTGCTAGGCGCGATGCTCATGGGCATCAGCACGTCCGCGCAATTGGCCTTGATCTTCACGCCCATGGGTGCACTTGAAATCTCGGCACAGATCGCCTGCGCACTCTTTCCCCTGCTGCACGCAAGGTTTTTTGAATGAAGCCGCTCGCAGGCCTGCGCGTGCTGGAACTGGCACGCATATTGGCCGGGCCATGGGTCGGACAGACGCTCGGCGATCTGGGCGCGGATGTCATCAAGGTGGAAAGCCCGCAGGGCGACGACACGCGCCAATGGGGGCCGCCGTTTGTGGAAGGTGCAGACAGCGCGCATCTCTCCGCTGCTTATTTTCATGCCTGCAACCGGGGCAAGCGCTCCATTGCGCTGGATTTCAGACGGGCGGAAGACATCGCCATCGTCAAGCGGTTGGCGGCCCACGCGGATGTGCTGGTGGAGAACTTCAAGGTCGGAGGGCTCGCCAAATATGGCTTGGATGCAGAAAGTCTGCGCGCCGCGCATCCGCGCCTGATCTATGCGTCCATCACCGGCTTTGGCCAGACCGGGCCTTACGCCGAACGCGCGGGCTATGATTTCATGATCCAGGGCATGGCGGGCGTCATGTCGATCACGGGCGAGCCCGAGGGCCCGCCGCTCAAGGCCGGCTACGCCACTGCCGACATCTTCACCGGCATGTACACCAGTGTGGCGGTGCTGGCTGCCCTGCGCCAACGCGATGCAACGGGCTTGGGCACCACCATCGACTGCGCGTTGTTCGAGGCGCAGGCCGCCGTGCTGGGCAACCAGGCGATGAATGCGCTCGTCTCGGGTCAGCCGCCCCGGCGGCTAGGCAATGCGCATCCCAACATCGTGCCTTATGCGGTCTTTCCCGCGCGTGATGGTCACCTCATCCTTGCTTGCGGCAATGACCGGCAGTTTCGTGATGCCATGCTGGCGCTGGGGGCATCGGACATCGCGAATGAACCTGCCTACGCCACCAATGCGGGCCGCATCGCCGCGCGCACCACCATCGCCGCGCGCATTGCGGCCGTGACGCAAACCTTCGGGCGCGACGACATGCTCGCCCTCTTCGAGGCAGCCAAAGTGCCCGCTGGACCGATCAACACGGTGAGCGAGGTTTTTGCCGACCCGCAAGCCATAGCGCGCGGGCTGGTTGTGCAATTGCCATCTCATCAAGCAAAGGGCGGCCACATTCCGTCAGTGCGTGGGCCCATCCTCATGGATGGCACGCCGCAGGTATCGAAACGTGCAAGCCCTGCGCTTGACGGCGACCGGGCCAGCATTCTGGCCGACCATCAGTGGGGCGGAACAATTCAAGTCAGGACAGCGCCATGAGTTTTGCCTCCACCACCGACCTTGCGGACAAGGTGATTTCCTTTAGCGCCATCGGGCCGGGCGTTTATGCCTTCACGGCGCAGGGTGACCCCAACACGGGCGTCGTGGTGGGCGATGACGGCGTGCTGATCGTCGATGCGCAGGCGACGCCTGCGATGGCACAGGCCGTGATCCAGTGCGTTCGCTCTGTCACCGACAAGCCCATCACCCACGTGCTGCTCTCGCATTATCACGCGGTGCGGGTGCTGGGGGCTTCAGCCTACAAAGATGCGAAGATGATCATCGCCTCCAGCAGCACGCGCGAGCTGATCGTGGAACGCGGCGCACAGGATATGGCGAGCGAGATCGGGCGCTTTCCCCGCCTGTTTCGCGGGCAGGAGACCATACCTGGCCTCACCTGGCCGACGCTGACGTTTGAGGGCACGCTCAGCATCTGGCTGGGGAGCCGCGAGGTGCGCATCAGCCATCCCGGACGTGGGCATACGGCGGGCGACACGATCGCCTGGCTGCCCGATTGCGGTGTCATGTTCTCTGGCGATCTCGTGGAATACAAATCCGCCTGCTATTGCGGCGATGGGCATCTGGCGCAATGGCCTGCGACGATCGAGAAACTGCGCGCCTACACCCCGGTCGCGCTCGTGCCGGGGCGCGGCGATGCCCTGGTCGGCGCGGACAAGGTGCAAGCGGCGATGGATGGCACCAAAAGCTTTCTGCAGGCGCTGTATGGCACGGTGAAGGTGGCCGTGGCGCGGGGCGATGATCTGAAAGCCGCATTCGCCGCCGTGCGCCGCGCCATGGATGGCCCTTTCGGCAGCTACGCGATCTACGAGCATTGCTTGCCGTTCAACGTGTCGCGCGCCTTTGACGAGGCCTCCGGCGTGGCCCATCCGCTGATCTGGACAGCCGAGCGTGATGTGGAGATGTGGAAGGCGCTGCAGGGCTAAGGTTCTGGCTGGGGTTAGACTCACCCCTCCATCAGGGCCGCCACATGCGCTGCCGTGCTGTCGCCCAACCCTTTGAGATCATAACCGCCCTCGAGCAAGGAAACGATACGCCCGCCGCAATGCGTGTCGGCCAGATCCATCAGCTTGCGCGTGGCCCAGCCAAAATCCGCCTCCGTCAGCCGCAAGCCGCCGAGCGGATCGCGGTGATGGGCATCGAAACCGGCGGAAATGACAATCAGATCAGGCTTGTGCGCCACCACGGCGGGCAGGATCACGCCCTTGAACGCGTTCATGAACGCCAGCCCGTCATCGCCTTCCGCCAGGGGCACATTGAGAATGGTGCCGTGCTCGCCTGTCTCGCTGGCTTCGCCCGAGCCCGGATAAAGCGGCATCTGATGCGTGGAGGCGTAAAGCACCGATGCGTCGGACCAGAAGATGTCCTGCGTGCCATTTCCGTGGTGAACATCCCAATCGATGATCGCAACACGCTCCGCGCCGTAACTGCGCTGCGCCAGGCGCGCAGCCAATGCCGCCGTGTTGACAAAGCAGAAACCCATCGCCTTGGCATGCTCGGCGTGGTGCCCCGGCGGACGCGAGACGACAAAGGCGTTGCGCGCTTCACCGGCAAACACAGCTTCCACGGCGCGGGTCACCCCGCCCATGGCGCGCAGCACAGCCTCGCGCGTGCCTGCCGACACGAAGGTATCGCTGTCGATACCGACGAATCCCTCGCCGGGGGAAATGTCGAAGATCTCGTCGATGTAAGCCGAGGCATGCACCAACTTGGCTGCCTCGGTGCTGCCTTGCTGCACCTGCTCGCGTTTGAGCCTGTCAAAGGCAGTGCCGGCCAGCGCGTCGCACACCGCCCTGTAGCGGGCCGGGCGTTCGGGATGTCCCTCAGGCACCTCATGGTCGGCAAAAGCGTCGTGGCACAGAAGCAACGTGGTCATGCGGCATAACTATCACGTTGCAACGCAACATGGCGAGTGTTGCCTTAATACACTCGATTTTTGAACAAAATGCTGATACGTGCGTTCATAGATAGATAAATTTCTGGATAACGTGGAAACTATGCGCCTCAAACTGATCGCGATTGCCCTTCTGTCGGCTTCGGCCCTTGCCGCCTGCCGCACCGAAACGTTCCCCGATCCGCGCCTGTCGGCCAAGGATGTGGAATTGCTGTCGCTGATGCCCGCGCACAGCCGCAACCAGGATCCCTTCCGCATGCGCGTGCGCATGAAGAACAACACGGGGCAGGAGCCAGGCTCCATCGTGATCGATTCGGACGCCAAGTTCCTCTACTTCGTCGAGGATGGTGGCACGATGCTGCGCTACGAGATTTCGGTCGGCGCGCAGGAATACACATGGCGCGGTGAAGCCACGGTCCAGCGCAAGGCGGAATGGCCGCAGTGGGTACCCATGGAGGAGGCCCGC
>JANMMT010000133.1:0-8243 GCA_031373545.1 Hyphomicrobiales bacterium | reverse complement strand
TGCGTCAGCGGCACGCCTGGCGCGAGGATCAGCGCTGCGTAGCGCGACCAGTCAGCGGTTGATAAATCCGTGACGGTCAGCCCTTCTGAAATCGCGCGCGCGCGCGCAGCCTCGCCATCATCCCAGCCGTGCACATGCGTCCCGCCCGCTTGCAATGCGCGCGCTGTCGCAAGGCCCGATCCGCCCAGACCGAACAGCGCGACCGCTTGGCTCGCAAACGTGGTGACGGGAGTCATTGGCTCACCTCAGCTTGAGCGTGGAAAGGCCGATAAGCGCCAGCACCACGGCGATGATCCAGAAACGGATCACCACCTGCGGCTCGGTCCAGCCCAGTTTTTCGAAATGGTGGTGGATGGGCGCCATGCGAAACACGCGCTTGCCCGTGAGCTTGAACGACGCGACCTGAATGATCACCGAGAGCGCTTCCAGCACGAAGATGCCGCCGACGATCACGAAGACAAGCTCATGTTTGGTGATGACGGCCACCGTGCCCAGCATACCGCCCAGCGCCAGCGATCCCGTGTCCCCCATGAAGATTTGCGCGGGCGGCGCATTGTACCACAAGAAGCCAAGGCCCGCGCCGATGAGCGCCCCGCAGAGCACCGCCAATTCACCGGTGCCCGGCACGAACTGGATCTGCAGGTAAGCCGCAAAGTTGAAATTGCCCGCGAGATAGGCGATTGCCGCGAAGGTCGCCGCCGCCACCATCACCGGCACGATGGCCAGACCGTCCAGCCCATCGGTCAGGTTGACGGCATTGCCCGCCCCCACGATCACGAAGGCCGCGAAGGGCAGGAAGAAGAAGCCGAGGTTGAACATCAGATCCTTGATCACGGGCAACACCAGCGATGTGGAAAGCGCCGGGGTGCCAATCGGATTGATGGTTGTGCGTGCCACGAAATAAGCCGCCGCCAGCGCGATGAGAAATTCGATGGCGAGCCGCGCCTTGCCGGAAAAACCCGCGTGGCTCTGCTTGGTCACTTTGAGAAAATCATCGTAGAAACCGATGGCCCCGAACCCCATCGTGACCATCAGCACGATCCACACGAACGGGTTGCTCCAGTTCGCCCACAGCAGCGTCGAGAAGAGAAAGCCTGAGAGGATCATCAGTCCGCCCATGGTCGGCGTGCCCTTCTTGGTGAGGAGATGCGTGGCGGGCCCATCCTCGCGGATCGGCTGGCCCTTGCCTTGCTTCACTTTGAGAAAACTGATGATCCATGGCCCGAAGAAGAACACGAAGGCGAGCCCGGTCGTGATTGCTCCCGCCGTGCGAAATGTCAGGTAGCGAAAGACATTGAGCGGCCCGAAGAGGGGGGCGTAATCTGCAAGCCAGAAGAGCATCGGCCGGTTCCCGAGTGTGGCATCAATGGCAAACCTCAAGGCCGTCACGAGTCGGCATTGACGAAGCGTTAACTCAATCTGATCAGGCCGGAACGGTTTCAGTTTCGTTAACGGGATAGCGATTCTTGAGCGCCGTCACGAGCGGACCCATGCGCGAGCCCAGTGAACCCTTGATCACCACCGCATCGCCGGGCTGCAAGGCCTCCAGCAGCAGGGGTTGCAACTCGGCGGATGACGCCGCGTAAGCCCCGCGCCTGTCCGAGGACAGCGAGGCCCACAGATGCTTCATCAGCGGCCCGCAAGCAAACACCAGATCGACACCCTGCTCCTCTGCCGCCCCCGCCAGGGCGGCGTGCATTTCAGGTCCGGAGGGCCCCAGTTCCAGCATGTCGCCAAGCACCGCAATGCGCCGCCCGCGCAGGCCCACGTTGAGTTGGCTCAGCAGGGCCATCGCCGCGCGCATCGAAGCGGGATTGGCGTTGTAGCTCTCGTCGAGCAACGCGAAGGTGCCGCCGCGTATCCGCAGTTCGATCCGCTGGCCGCGCCCCGCGCCCGCTGCGACATCGCCCAGCGCCAGCGCCGCAAGCGCCAAGTCAGCGCCCAGCGCTTCCGCCGCTGCCAGCACCGCCAGCGCGTTCATCGCCATGTGCTTCCCCGGCATGCCAAGCTGGAACGCCAGCGTGCGGCCCCGCACGCGGGCCTCCACCACGGACATGTCAGGCCGCAGGCCGATCTTGAGCATGCGCACATCCGCCGCCTCGTGCGCGCCAAAGCTGATGATGCACCCGGCGGCGGATGCCTGAGCGTGGGCGCGCAGGCGCTCGTAATGCGGGTTGTCGCGGTTGATGATGGCGGTGCCGCCGGGCAGCAGGCCTGCGAAGATTTCACCCTTCGCATCCGCAATGCCCGTGACGGCTGAGAAATGCTCCAGATGCACCGGCTCCACCGTGGTGATGATCGCCACATGCGGGCGCACCATCTGAGACAGCGGAATGATCTCGAAGGGGTGGTTCATGCCGATTTCGAACACGCCGTAATCGGTGCCCGCCGGCATGCGCCCCAAGGTCAATGGCACGCCCCAATGGTTGTTGTAGGAGGCGACGGACGCATGGGTGGGTCCCTGACGGGAAAGCACATGGCGCAGCGCCTCCTTGGTGCTGGTCTTGCCCACAGAACCCGTCACCGCAACGACGCGCCCCAGCATGCGCGCGCGGGCCACGCGGCCCAGGCGCTCCATGGCGAGCAGCGCATCCTCCACCACATAGAGCGGGCCGAATCCTTGCAGTGCGTCCACGTGGGGGGCGCACACCACCGCTGCCGCCGCACCGGCCCGGAAGGCGGCCTCCACAAACCCGTGGCCATCGCGGTTTTCGCCCTGCAGGGCAAAGAACAGATCGCCCGGCTGCAGCGTGCGCGTGTCAATTGAGAGGCCATTGATCGCGGCAGGCGCAGCCCCCACGCGGTGCGCGCCCAGGCCAGTCAGCAGGGCCTCGTCTGTCCATAAAACGCTCATGTCCTCACCTCGCCGCCCGCTGCCGCAATCGCCGCGCGCGCCACCGCGTGATCGGAAAAGGGCAGCACCACATCTCCCACGATCTGGCCTTCTTCATGGCCCTTGCCCGCGATCACCAGGGCGTCACCGGGCTGGAGCATGTTTACCGCCGTGCGGATGGCTTCCGCCCGGTCACCAATTTCAAGTGCGCCTTGTGCGCCCGCAAGAATCTCACGGCGGATGCTGGCCGGATTTTCGCTGCGCGGGTTGTCATCGGTCACGATGGTGACATCGGCTTTTGCCTTGGCGATCGCACCCATGAGCGGGCGCTTGCCCGCATCGCGGTCTCCGCCGCAGCCAAAAACACAGATCAGTTGGCCCGTGGCGTAGGGGCGCAGGATATCCAGCACATTGGCGAGCGCCGCCGGCTTGTGGGCATAATCCACCAGCACGGGCGCCATGCGCAGCGCGCCCACCTGCTCCAGCCGTCCCGGTACGCCCTGCAAGCGGCTCAGCGCCCCCATGATGGCGGCCTCGTCGCTGCCCGTGGCCATGCACAGGGCGGCGGCGACAAGCGCGTTGGAGGCCTGAAAATCGCCGATCAGAGGCAGGTGCACGTCATGTCTGCGCTCATGCACACGCACCACCAGATCCTGCCCGTGAGCGGCGCGCGCGGCACGCGTGATCTGGATGTCGCTGGCATGCCGCCCGACCGTGAGAGGGGCGAGACCCGCCCGCAGCGCTGTCTCCACCGCCATCGCCCGCCACGGCGCACCGCCCGCGATGATCGCCGGCGAACCCTTGGGCGCGAGGCGCGTGAACAGCGCCATCTTCGCCTCGAAATACGCCTGCATCGAGCTGTGATAATCCAGGTGATCGCGCGACAGGTTGAGGAAAGCCGTGGCCGCCAGTTTCACGCCGTCGAGCCGGTGCTGGTGCAGCCCGTGCGAGGAGGCCTCCATCGCCAGATGCGTCACGCCCTCCGCGCTCAGGTGTTGCAGCGTGCGGTGCAGATCCACCGGGTCCGGCGTCGTCAGCGAGCCGTAGGTCGCGCCCTTCGCCGTCACGTAGCCGATGGTGCCCAGGCTCGCGCCGGAAACTTGCGTGTCCAGCCACAACTGGCGGGCGAACACCGTGACGGAGGTCTTGCCGCTGGTGCCCGTCACAGCCACGGTCGTTGCGGGCTGCGGGCCGAAGAGCTTGGCGGCAGCCAGGGCGAGCGCGGCGCGCGTGCCGCCGCGTTGCGCCTCTGCCACCAGCACCGGCGCGCCCACAGGCGCATCCGGCAGGCGATCCGCGACGATGGCGACCGCCCCATGCGCGGCGGCTTGGGCGGCAAAGCTCAACCCATCCGCCTTGGTGCCGGGCATGGCGAAGAACACGGTGCCGGGTGTCACCTTGCGGCTGTCCGCCGTCAGGTTGGTGATGGCGAGAGACGCCACATCTGCGGGCAAGTCATGCACCAGCGTCGCAGGGTCCAGAACCGCATCCAGCCTCACCGCATGCCCCAGGGGTTGTAGCGGGCGACGACGGGAAAGGGCTGCGGCGGATTTTCAAAGCGTGGCACGATGTCGAGCATCGGGCCGATGCGCTCCAGGATGATGCCCGCCGTCGGCCCGGCATTCCACCCCGAGGTGCGCTGGCCCATGGTTTCGGCGACCGGTTGCGGTTCATCCAGCATCGTCAGCAACACATAGCGCGCTTTATCAGATGGCCAGACCGCCATGAATGTGGTGAGCACTTTTTCCTTCGAATAGCGCCCGCGCACCACCTTCTCGGACGTGCCGGTTTTGCCGCCCATGTAATAACCGGGGATGTTCGCGCGCTGGGCGCTGCCCTTCTCCGCATTGAGGCGCATGACGTAGCGCATGGCTTCGGATGTCTCGGGCTTGATCACGCGCCGGGCAAGCACCCGTGCCTCTTCCGGCGTGCGCTTGATGTACGTCGGCGGGATCATCAACCCGCCGTTGACCAGCGCCGCGGTGGCCGCCAGCGCCTGCAAGGGTGCCACCGCCAGGCCGTGCCCGAAGGAGATGGTCATGGTGTTGAGCTCGCCCCAGTTCCTGGGCACGATCGGCGCGGAGGCCTCGGGCAATTCGGTGGTCATGCGATCAAGCTGGCCCATCTTGCGCAGAAAGGCCTTGTGCCCCTCCACGCCGATGCCGAGCGCCATGCGTGCCGTGCCGATGTTGGAGGAATAGACGAAGACCTCCGGCAAAGTGAGCACGCGGTTCTTGCCGTGGAAGTCACCGATCTTGAAACGGCCGTAGCGCAGCGCAGACCGCGCATCGAAACTGGAGTTCACGGTGTACTTGCCGCTGTCGAGCGCCATGGCAGTCGTCATCGCTTTAAACGTTGAACCCATTTCATAAACACCAACCTGCAAGCGGTTGATGTTGTTGTCATCTTTCGGATTGAAAGAGAAGTTGGGATCATAATCGGGCAGCGACACATGCGCCACGATTTCACCCGTGGTCACGTCCATCAGCGCGGCGGCGGCGGCCTTGGCCTTGAACTTGGTCATGGCCTTCTGCATCTCGTCGCGCATGGCATGCGTCACGCGCAGATCGAGCGAAAGCTGCACGGGCTTCAAATCTTGCGCCTCGGGCGCAAAGCCCGCGCCCTTCAGATCCTGCAGGCCCTGCTGGTCGATCCAGCGCTCGATGCCGGCAATGCCGGTGTTGTCCACATCCGCCACACCCACCACATGGGCCGCCACGGGGCCATTGGGATAAACGCGCTTGTTCTCCGGCACCGCGCCGATGCCGGGGATGCCCATGCGGTGCACCTGCGCCCACTGGGCTGGTGTGACCTCGCGCTTGATCCAGGCAAACTTGATGGTGCTGCGCGCGCCGCCGCGCCGGGGTGAAAGCTTGTCGCGCAGCTCACGGCCCGGCATGTCGGGGAAGACGGCATTGAGCAACTCGGCGGCTTCATCGCGGTCGATGATCTTGTGCGGTTCGGCATAGATCGAGACCGTGCGCACATCCATCGCCATGATCTCGCCGTTGCGATCCAGAATGCTCGGCCGCGCCACGGAGACCGATCCGCGAGTCTGGCTGCGCAGCGTCTCCTGCTCCTCGGGCTTGACGCCCAGATAAACGAGCCGCGCCGAGAGCACGCCGTAAAGCCCCACGAAGCCCAAAGCGATGAGTCCAAGGCGCGTCGCGCTCTTGTCGAGACGGGTGCGAAAGAGGTTGGTCATCAGGGCCTTGAGGCGCGAGCCGCCCGCCGCACGCGCGCGCACTGGCGCATCGGCCTGAACGGTCACCCGCACAGGTTCGGCACGCACCTCGGGCTGTTGCAGCGGCAGATCCTGCTGCCCCTTGTCGGCCAACGTCGCCATGGTCTCGACCTCGCTCAGTTGCTCACGCGCGCCACCGGCTTCTGCGGTGGGCGGGGCGTCGCTGCCGGCACGCTGCCGGTCAGGAGTTGGTCGAGCTTCTGCCCGATCTTGTCGTCATCCTTGGCCTTCACGGGCAGGTCGCTGGCGCGGGCAATCTGCGTCGCCTGCAACGCCTGCAATTGCAGATGGCGCTCGTTGAGCAGTTGCAGGCGCGCCGGGCGGTTGACGTGCTGCCATTCGGCCCGGAGCACCGCGATGGCCTCGCGCTCACGGTCTTGCCGCTTCTCCAGCTTCTTCACCTGCTCGGCGTAGTAGATCGTCTCGTACTTGACGGAGTAGGCCCAGCCCGCCGTGCCAAGCAACCCCAGAATAGCGAAGAGATTGAGCAGCTTGAACATCAGCGTTTGCTCCGGGGTTGAAGGGATTGAAGTGGTTTGCCCGCCTGTGCAGGGCGTGCGGGGCGTGCCGTTTCGGGCAGGCGGGCCAGAGCCATCACCTGCGCATCGGGCGCGGCAGCCGCTTCCACAGTGCGCATGGCGGCCCTGAGTTTGGCGGAGCGCGCACGGGGATTGAACGCCACTTCCCAGGGCTCGGCCATGCAGGGCCATTTGCCTGTCAGCTTGAAGGTGGAGGTGGAGACCGCCAGCGGCATGTGGCGTGAGCCGCCGCCCTTGCCTGAACGGCTTGCGAAGAACTGCTTGACGATGCGGTCTTCCAGCGAATGGAAGGTGACGACCACCAGCATGCCGCCCGGTTTGAGAATGCGCTCGGCCGCATGCAACGCCTCGGCCAGCTGGCTCAACTCGTCATTCACGGCGATGCGCAGCGCCTGGAACGCCCGTGTCGCGGGGTGGATGTCACCCGGCTTGGCCCAGATCACCTTGGCAGCGATCTCGGCCAGCTGCCGCGTGGTTCGGATCGGCGCTGCCGCGCGCGCCTCGACCACTGCACGGGCCAGCGGGCGCGAAAACCGCTCCTCGCCGTAGTGATAGAAGATGTCGGCGAGCCGCTCGGCGCTGGCGCTGTTGACGATGTCCGCCGCGCTGGCTCCGCTCTGCGACATGCGCATGTCGAGCGGGCTGTCCGTACGGAAGGAAAAGCCGCGTTCGGCCCGGTCGAACTGCATGGATGACACGCCGATGTCGAGCACCACACCGTCAACGCTGGCGGCCTGCAGTTCCCCCATGCCGGTAAAATCATTTTCCACCAGTTCCAGCCGGCCACCGGCACTGTCGACCAGCGCCTGACCCTCGCGGATGGCATCGGGATCGCGGTCATAGCCGATGACCCGCGTGTCGGAGAAGCTTGCGAGAATTTCCCGCGTGTAGCCGCCTGCGCCGAAGGTGCCATCGACGTAAAGGCCGCCGGGCTTCAGCGTGAGAGCGCCCAGGGCTTCCGAACGCAGGACCGGAATGTGACGGGTGAAATCTTCACCATCCGCCGTCCCTCGCCCCATCATGGGGTGGCACGGGTCGTGAGGGGGTTGGGCAGCGGCGCCAGACCCGTCATCTGCTCGCGGTTGGCCCGCAGCAGGGCGCGGGCCTCGGCCTGGTGGGCACGGCCCGCCTCCGGCTCCCACATCTGGAATTTGCCCATGAGGGGCAGGAAAAGCACCTGATCGGCAATGCCAGCCATATCGCGCATCATGTCGGTCACCATGAAACGGCCCTCTGGGTCTGTGCGTATGGATTGCCCCGCTCCAAGCGTGGCGGCTGCATAGATATCCCGCTCGCGCGAGAGCGGGGGGAAGCCGGAAAGCACCGCTTCGATCTCGCGGTCGAGCGCCTTTCCGCCGCAGTCCAGCGCCGGAAAATCCAACGATGGAAATGCAAAGAAACCCTCGGTGCCCTCGCCAGCCAGGACAGCCCGAAAGCCGGCAGGCAGCGATACGCGTCCCTTGGCGTCGAGCCTGCTCACCACGAATGATCCGAAGCGGTCCATTGACGCCACTCACCGCTTCCGCACGTGCATGCAGAACGTTGTTCACGATTGCCCCCAACCCGAAAACTTCGCGCAACGGAGCCTCTTCCACCGCGCACCCAAATTCCACCGTGCACTCAAGAC
>JANMMT010000152.1:0-1807 GCA_031373545.1 Hyphomicrobiales bacterium | reverse complement strand
AGTCGCTCATTCACCACGCCGGTTAACGGACTTCGAGACCAGAGAAAGGAGCATCAATGAACGTCGGCAAGGAACTCGCGGCACTGGGCCGCATGTCGCCGAAGGACCTGCGGGCCAAGTACGCCGAGGTCTTCGGCGAGGAGGCACGCTCGGGCAACAAGGCGTGGCTCGTCAAGCGCATCGCGTGGCGAATGCAGGCGATCGAGGAAGGCGACCTGTCGGAACGGGCACGGAGGCGGGCGGAGGTACTGGCACGAGACGCCGACCTTCGCGTGACGCCGCCGAAGGCCAAGCCCGCGGTCCTGATCGCTCCACTGCCCAGGTCAGGCGATGCACGCTTGCCGATTCCCGGCACCACGATCCAACGCGACTACCGCGGCCAGACCTTGCACGTCTCCGTGCTCGCCACCGGCTTCGAGTACGAGGGTGAGGTCTACAAGTCGCTCTCCGCGGTCGCCAAGCGGATCACCGGCACGCACTGCAACGGCTTTCACTTCTTCCGGCTTGGTAAGGAGGCGGCACGATGAAGCGTCCCATGACGCCGACCGTCCGCTGCGCGATCTACACGCGCAAGTCCACCGAGGAGGGCCTCGATCAGGAGTTCAACTCGCTCGACGCTCAGCGGGAATCCGGCGAGGCGTTCATCAAGAGCCAAGCCCACGAAGGCTGGACCTGCCTGCCGACCAAGTACGACGACGGCGGGTTCACCGGCGGCAACATGGACCGCCCTGCTCTGAAGCGGCTGCTCAAGGACATCGAGGCAAGCGAGATCGACTGCGTCGTCGTCTACAAGGTGGACCGCCTGAGCCGATCGCTCCTCGACTTCGCCAAGATGATGGAGACGTTCGACAAGAGCCGGGTGTCGTTCGTCTCCGTGACCCAACAGTTCAACACCGCTTCCTCGATGGGCCGGCTCGTCCTCCACGTCCTGCTCTCGTTCGCTCAGTTCGAGCGGGAGATCATCTCCGAACGGACGCGGGACAAGATCGCGGCTGCACGACGGAAAGGCAAATGGTCCGGGGGGCATCCGATCCTCGGCTACGATGTTGATCCCCAGCGTTTCAAGCTGGTGGTCAACCACGAGGAAGCCGAGCGCGTGCGGGCGATCTTCGACCTGTACCTCGATCGGCAAGCGATGATTCCGACGATCGCGGAAATCGACCGACGCGGCTGGTCGAACAAGCGGTGGACGACACGCAAGGGCCGCGATCGCGGCGGCAAGCCGTTCACCAAGTCCAGCCTGCACAAGCTGCTGACGAATGTCGCCTACACCGGGAGCGTGCGGTACAAGACCGAGGTCCATCGCGGCGAACACGATGGGATCGTTGACGACGCCGTATGGCGCCGGGTGGAGGCGTTGCTCCGGAAAAACGGCGACCGTGGCGGCGCGGCGACGAAGAACAAGTTCGGCGCCTTGCTGAAGGGGCTGATTCGTTGCACGCCTTGCGGCTGCGCGATGACGCCGATGCACTCGACGAAGGGCAACCGGCGATACCGGTACTACGTCTGCTCCAACGCTACCAAGCGCGGCTGGCGGACCTGCCCCTCGAAGTCGGTGCCCGCCGGCGAGATCGAGCGGTTCGTCGTCGAACGGATCAAAGCGATCGGCGAAGACCCGGAGTTGCTGAGCGCCACGATTCGGCAGGCACAGAAGCAGGCGAGGGATCGTGCCGGCGAACTTGAAGCGGAACGGAAGCAGGTTGAACGCGACCTCGGCCGATGGAACGCAGACCTTCGAAAAGCTTCTTCGGGTCCGGCGTCTGAATCAACAACTGCACGCTTGGCCGACTTGCACGAACGGATTCGC
>JANMMT010000129.1:0-11711 GCA_031373545.1 Hyphomicrobiales bacterium | reverse complement strand
GGAGCAAATGCAGCCGGGAAATCAAATTTTTTAGATGTTTTTCGATTTTTAAGGGACATTGCCAAGCCGGAAGGTGGCGGGTTGCAGAAAGCAGTTTCTGATCGTGGTGGATTATCGAAAATTCGTTGTCTCCATGCTCGTCGGGGCGAAGTAGTCATTGAAATAGAAATTTCAGAAAAATCCGGAGACGGAAATCCGTCTTGGAAATACATAATCTCGCTTAAAAACGAGGGCTCGGGGCATCAGAGGCCTGTCGTGGCAAGAGAAGAAGTCTACCGCTATGATGATGATGGGCAAAAAACATGTTTACTGAAGCGCCCTCTGACAGTTGATGAAAATGATCCAGAACGACTAACGCAAACTGCAATGGAGCAAATCCAATCCAATAAGGAATTCCGTGCTCTTGCGGAACTTATGTCAGGGACTACCTACCTGCATCTGGTTCCACAGCTTATCAAATTCGGAAACCTGATTGGTGGCAATCAACTGGAAAGTGATCCTTTTGGGCAAGCCTTTATGGAGCGCATATCAAATACACCAGAAAAAACGCGGTCTAGTCGCCTAAAACGAATTCAAAAGGCTCTTTCGAGTGCTATTCCGCAATTTGAGGAAATTCGTTTTGAAAATGATAAAATGGGTCGCCCACATTTGGAGGCCAAGTATACGCATTACCGACCTAACGGTAGTTGGCAAAAAGAGGATCAATTTTCGGATGGCACGTTAAGGTTGGTAGCATTGTTTTGGCTACTTCTGGATGGAGACAACATGCTCCTTCTAGAGGAGCCAGAAATGTCTTTAGATGAAGAAATTGTTCGGCAGTTTCCTAAGATGATAGAAAAATTAGAAAAATCCAGGAAGAAAGCGCGGCGGCAGATTATAATTTCTACCCATTCTGCTGCATTATTGAGTGACCCCGCAATCGACGCGCGTTTTGTGCTTCGATTGACACCAGCAAATGAGGGCACTGAGATACAAGCACCATCGCCCGAAGAAAAAGACATGATCAAAAGTGGTTTTTCTGTGGCGGAAACAATTTTGCCTAAGGCACACCCTCTTAAGGCCGCGCAAATGGAATTATCGATCTGATGTGTCTGATTGCGACGGAAGATGAACTTAGTGAGGCTGTTGTCCTAAAAATGCTCAGCGAGAGAAGCATTGATCGCCGCGCAATTACCTGTCTACCTAAAAGTGGTTTTGGCTACTTGAGAACAAGCCTGCCCAAATTTTGTAACGCTGCACGAAATGGCCGCAACATATTTGTGCTTACTGATCTTGATAATGCGCGTTGTGCGCCAAGTCTTTTATCGGATTGGTTTTCTCAGCAACAAAAACACGAGCGGTTGCTTTTTCGGGTTGCCGTGCGTGAAGTGGAAGCTTGGGTCATGGCAGACAAAGAGCACTTTGCTGATTTTTTGGGCATCCGATCTGCGCAAATTGGCATAGATGTTGACCAAATTTCTCATCCTAAAGCGCATTTGTTGCAAATTGCAGAAAAAGGAAAGAGAGCTTTGAAGAGTCAGCTCCTGCCCCGAAAGGGCGCGTTAGCTAGTCAAGGTTTTGGTTACAATGATGTTCTGGGGCGTTTTGTACGTGATCATTGGTCATCGGCCCGCGCAGCAGAACACTCTGAAAGTTTAAAAAGGGCAATAAATCGTCTGAATGCATGGTCAAACGGCATTCCAGACTCAGCAAAGGTGACCTGATCATGCTCGAAATACGCAATCTCCACGTCAAAATCGCCGATGAGGACAAGAAAATCCTCAATGGCCTCAATCTCACGGTGCATGCCGGTGAGGTCGCTGCCATCATGGGGCCCAATGGCTCGGGCAAATCCACGCTCAGCTATGTGATTGCCGGCAAGGAGGATTATGAGGTTCTCGATGGCGAAATCCTGCTGAACGGGGCAAACATTCTCGACATGGAGGCCGATGCCCGCGCCGCCGCCGGGCTGTTTCTGGCGTTTCAATATCCGCTGGAGATTCCCGGCGTCGCGACGATGACCTTCCTGAAAGCAGCCATGAACGCCCAGCGCCGCGCGCGCGGCGAGGATGAGCTGCAACCCGCCGCCTTCATCAAGGCCGTGCATGGGGCCGCTGACAAGCTTGGCATCGCGAAAGACATGCTCAAGCGCCCGCTCAACGTGGGGTTCTCGGGCGGCGAAAAAAAGCGCATGGAAATCCTGCAAATGGCGTTGTTGGCGCCCAAGATGTGCATTCTGGACGAGACGGACTCGGGCCTTGATATCGATGCGCTCAAAGTGGTGTCGGAGGGCGTGAACGCCCTGCGCGGCGCGGATCGCGCGTTTCTCGTCATCACCCACTACCAGCGCCTGCTCGACCACATCGTGCCCGACACCGTGCATGTGATGGCCAAGGGGCAGATCGTAAAGTCGGGCGGCAAGGAACTCGCGCTGGAGCTGGAAAAGAACGGCTACCGCGACTACGCATCGGCCGCCTGACATGAGCACCGCTGTCACACCTTTGAAAACCGCCGCCGAGCTTGAAATTGCCAAGCTGTTTGCCGCTGCACGTCCTGCAGGCGCAGATTCCGCGCGCGCCGCCGCCTTCGCCCGGGTGGAAGAGAGCGGACTGCCGCACCGCCGCATCGAGGCCTGGCATTACACGGACCTGCGCGCGCTGATGCGCCAGGCCGCGCCGCTGGCCCCTGCCCCTTCGGCTGCGCAAAGTGCCAGACCGCCTTGGTCCTTGGTGCAGCACGATGATGTGTTTGTCTTCGTGGATGGCTGGCTGGTAAAAACACCCAAGCTGCCCAGTGGCGTGGTGGCCACGACGCTTGAGGCCGAAGCGAGTGCCTTTGCCAACATGCTGAACCGCGGCGTCGACCTGACCGGCGACATCGTGACCTCGCTCAACACCGCCTTCATGACCGGCGGCATGGCGATCAATGTTGCAACGGGCGTACAGGTAACAGAGCCATTGTCCTTTGCTTTTGAAACCACTGGCGCGACAGCCTCTCACGCTCGGGTGGTTGTAAATGTCGCGGACAATGCTGCGCTCACCGTGATCGAGACTCATCGCGGCGCAGCTGATCTGGCTGCACAGACAAACACTGTCATGGAATTCACGCTCGGCAAGGGTGCGAGGGTCGAGCACATCCGCGTCAATGGGGCGGACATAACGTCGCAAACGCTCTCGACGGTCGCGGCCAGTGTCGCAGCGGAGGCTGATTTCAGCACGCTGTCCTTCACAACGGGTGCGGCACTCTCGCGCCACCAGGTGTTCGTGCGTGTGCACGGCGATGACGCCAAGGTCGGCGTGCGCGGCGTCAACCTGCTGCGCGGCACTCAGCATGCGGATTCAACCCTTGTGGTGGAGCACGATGCGCTCAATGGCATCAGCCGCGAGCTGTTCAAGACCGTGGTGGATGACGAGGCGCGCGGGGTGTTTCAGGGCAAGATCATCGTCAAGCCGCATGCGCAGAAAACCGATGGACAGATGGCTTCCAACGCGCTGCTGCTGGGCGAGAATGCCTCCATGCACGGCAAACCGGAGCTGGAGATCTTCGCCGACGATGTGGTCTGCGCCCATGGTGCGACGGTTGGCGCACTGGACGACACCCTGTTGTTCTATCTCATGTCTCGGGGCATTCAGCGCAAGGAAGCCGAGGCTCTGATGATCCAGGCTTTCGCCGGAGCGTCGTTGGAAGACGTAAGCCACGAAGGCTTGCGAGAGGCCTTGGTGGACATGACGTCCGCTTGGCTTGCGGAACGAACATAACGTTTTTCTTTCTCTCCTTGCGGGAGAAGGAGGAGATTGATGACGTGACCTACGACGTGAACACCATTCGTGCCGACTTCCCGGCCCTCGCGCTGGAGCCATATGGCAAACCGCTGGTTTATCTCGACAACGCGGCGTCTGCGCAAAAACCACGGGCGGTTCTGGAGCGCATGACGCGCGCCTACGAAGCTGAATATGCCAATGTTCACCGCGGCCTGCACTACCTGGCGAATGCGGCGACAGAGGCCTATGAGGATGCGCGCGCCACGGTTGCGCGCTTCATCAACGCGCGCTCTGCCGATGAGATCATCTTCACCAAGAACGCGACCGAGGCTTACAATCTCGTGGCAAGCTCGCTTGGCCAGCACCTCGACATCGGCGCGGGCGATGAGGTGATCCTCTCGATCATGGAGCATCACTCCAACATTGTGCCGTGGCATTTCTGGCGCGAGCGGCGTCGCGCGGTGATCAAGTGGTCGCCGGTGGATGAAGACGGCAATTTTCTATTCGATGAGTTCGAGAAGCTCATTTCGCCGCGCACGAAAATGATCTCCATCACCATGATGTCCAATGCGCTGGGCACCATCGTGCCGGTGAAGGAGATCTGCGCCTTGGCCCGCAGCCATGGCATTCTCACCCTGATCGACGGGGCGCAAGCCGCCGTCCACCTCGACATCGACGTGCAGGACATTGGCTGCGATTTCTTCGTGCTGACCGGTCACAAGCTCTATGGCCCCTCGGGCATTGGCGCGCTCTGGGGCCGCAAGGCGCTGCTGGATGTCATGCCGCCGTTTCTGGGTGGCGGCGAGATGATCCGTGTCGTGACGCAGGACAGCGTTACATACAACGAATCCCCCCACCGTTTCGAGGCAGGCACGCCCCCCTTGGTGGAAGCGATCGGCCTGGGCGAGGCGATCCGCTATATCGAGGCCATCGGCAAGCCTGCCATCCGGGCTCATGAAGACAAGCTCGTGGCCTATGCCCATCAGCGCATGGGTGAACTCAATGCCGTGCGCATTTATGGTCAGGCAAAACACAAGGGCGCCATTGTCTCGTTCGCCGTCGAAGGCGCGCATGCCCACGATGTGGCCACCGTAATCGACCGCTATGGCATTGCCGTGCGGGCAGGCACCCATTGCACCATGCCGTTGATGACGCGCTTTGGCGTGACAGCCACCTGCCGCGCTTCATTCGGCCTCTACAACACGCAGGCTGAGGTCGATGCTCTGGTCGCAGCGCTTTCCAAGGCACAAAGCTTGTTTGGCTGAGACCAATCGCCTATCTTGAGTCCATCATGATCGAAGCAACCGATACACTGGCCCCCAACCAGCCTGCCATGGCCCCCTCCTCCGGGCTGGGCGCAGAGGAAATCGACCGCTTGACGGACGACATCGTGGCGGCGCTGAAAACGGTTTACGACCCCGAAATTCCCTCGGACATTTACGAGTTGGGATTGATTTACCGCGTTTCGATCAACGACGAACGCTTTGTGGACATCGACATGACCCTGACGGCACCGGGCTGCCCTGTCGCGGGCGAAATGCCGGGATGGGTCGAGAATGCAGTCAACACAGTCAAAGGTGTGTCGGGCGTGAAGGTGGCGATGACTTTCGATCCACCATGGGATCAATCACGCATGTCAGATGAAGCGCGCGTTGCGCTTGATATGTGGTGATTAACGCCCGTTGCTGTAGACTGTCTCTGTTCGCGGGCCTTGAACCCGTTGTGCGAGGTGAAACATGAATCGCTCCAGACCACAGGTCATGTCGTTGACAGAGGCGGCCGCCGCCCGCGTGCGGTCGGCCATAGCAAAGTCCGACAAGCCAGTCATTGGCCTTCGTGTGGGAGTCAAGAATGGCGGGTGCGCGGGCATGGCCTACACCGTGGATTATGCTGAAGCCGTGCTCCCTCTTGATGAGGTAATCGAAGACAAGGGCGTGAAGGTGCTGATCGATCCCAAAGCCGTGCTATTTCTCCTCGGCAGCGAGATGGACGTGAAGACGGATCGCTTTTCCTCCACCTTCATCTTCCGCAACCCCAACGAAACATCATCCTGCGGCTGCGGCGAGAGCGTCTCGATCACGCCGGTCAAGGTTGAAGACGCCGTGAAGCTTGACGCATCTCTTGCGGATGCGAACTGAGATATGGACGCCGAGGCGCTGCGCGCATTGTTCGAGCCATGCGGTGTTGTGCAACTCAAGCGCATGTTTGGGGGGCGTGGCATCTACCTGCGCAGGCGCATTGTCGCGATCGAAGCGGACGGACAGGTCTGGTTGAAAACGGATGATTTGACGCGCTCCGCGTTCGAACAGGTCCAGTCACGACCCTTCACCTATGCGAAGAAGAGCGGCGACGTGGGCGTCATGAGCTATTGGCTGCTGCCGGAAGCGGCCTTCGATGACCCCGATGTCATGCGTGAATGGGTCAAACTGGCCGAGGGCGCATCGGAGCGCGCCGAGCACGCCAGGCTAGCTGATTCCAAACACGCGCCCCCGCGCAAGTTGGCGGCAAAGCGCTAAGATTCTTATGCAGCAATGGGTTGCGCCCGGGTCCCTCTCCCGCTATCAGGCAGTCATTGGCGAACATGTTCGCTCGGCACGCGCCCGTAGCTCAGCTGGATAGAGCATCAGACTACGAATCTGAGGGTCAGAGGTTCGAATCCTTTCGGGCGCGCCATTTTTCAACAGCCTCATCGCTTCCTGTGAAGTCTGGGCCGAAAAGCGCGGTTTGCCATGCGCTTCCGATTGGACATTCGTTGATCAGGTAGCACTGGCGGCAAACGCGGCCCTTGGGCATACGCTGCCCGCGTCCTCATTCGCGCGGAAGGGTTCCATCCGTTGTATCCTGCGCGATGTCATCGTCACTGGCTTCCAGATCGACATCGCCGACGCCAACAATGCGCCCCGAACGCAGGGCTTTGTCGAGCGGCTCAGGCATGTCCGAAGGCAAACTGTCCGCAAGTGTTTCATCGCCAGCATCACCATCGTCAAGCGTCGTGAAATCCGTGCTGACGGCGGTGTGTCGTTGGGAGACCGCGACGATCGGCTCGATTTCCGGATCGGCCTCCGGCCTTGGCTCGGCCGCAGTCTTGACCGTAGATTCGTTTTTGGACTTCGAATTGTTGGGGAACATGCTCGTGGTTTCCTTCTGCTGATCCAGCGCTTTTCGTGGTTGGTGCATGAGGCGCTCTAGCGCGCGCGTGCCAACGACAGTTGGGAAACGCCTGCTGCGACGTTCACGCCGGTCTGCGCCTGTACGGAGAGAGGCTGGAGGGACACCGTCCGGTTCGAGCCGCCAACGAGCAGATTGGCCCCTGCCCCCAGACCCAACGACGCATCAGCCGTTGCCCCCACGTAGTCGCCTGCCAAGCTTCCCGGACGGCGGGCATCACCGGACGTTAACACCACCCACACGAGTTGCGCGCCTGCAGTCACACCGAGGTCGAGGCCAAACCTGCGGATCGTTCCGGTGTAGGTTTCAGGACGACCGGATGAAGGCGAATAGGTGCAGGCCATCGAGCGCGAGGAGCCAACGATCAAACCCAGGCCAGCCGAGATATCACAGGTCAAAGTGCCAGCCATGTTTTGCTGCGATGGCATTGGGGCCCGGGGAGTCGGCTGCTGTGCCAGCGCCGGCAATGAGGCTGCAACTGATCCGGCAAGGATCGCGGCAAGCACCGTGCCACGGGCGTTCGAAGGCGTATCGATCATGTTCGTCATGGATAATCTCCTCAGGGTCTTCGCCCCGCGATGCGTGCTATGATTGGAGCGTCAGCTGAGAATCGAACGTCTGGTTGCGGATTTGCGTTCCGTCATCCGTCTCATTTCCATGTCTGTATTTTGCTGGTGCATCACCGCCAAAAACTCACGCAGGAACCTGAAGCACTCGGTTTTGTTTCTTCTGTGGGCTGCTGGCTGCCGCGTTCCATCTCGGAGTGTGAGCCGCTGATGCAGCAAAACAGCAACGTGAGGATTGGTTTATGACACATATCGAAACCCGCGACGGGACTAAGTTGCGCGTGAAGGTGTGGGGAGAGGGCAAGCCCGTTGTTCTCATTCACGGCTGGCCTCTCACGGCCGACAGTTGGGATGCACAGGCGTACGCCCTTGCCGAGGCGGGACACAAGGTTGTGAGTTACGACCGCCGCGGCTTCGGTCAATCCGATCAGCCATGGCACGGTTACGAGTATGACACGCTCACCGATGACCTTGCCGATGTAATGAAGGCGACCGGCGTGAACGCCGGTGCCACACTTGTCGGGTTCTCGATGGGTGGGGGCGAGGTTGCCCGTTACATGTCACGCTACAAGGGCGAGGGAGTTGCGAAAATCGCACTGATCTCTTCCGTGGTCCCCTATATGCTGCGCACATCAGACAACCCGGACGGCGTGCCGCAATCTGTCTTCGATGATATGACGGCTGGAATAAAAGATGACCGGCCCGCGTTCATCCAGGCCTTCCTCAACGATTTCTTTGGCCAGGGCATACTCGTCTCATCCGTGAGCGAAGCGGTGCTGCAATGGGCCTGGCTTATGAGCATGCAGGCCGGCTTGCGCCCGACCCTCGCCTGCGCCAAGGCATTTTCAAGCACGGACTTCCGATCCGATCTGGCGTCGATCACGGTGCCGACCCTTATTGTTCACGGAACATCTGACAAGACGGTGCCGATTGACCCGACCGCACGTGCTGTGGCCACGGCGATCGCGCGCTCTAAGCTGATTGAATATGACGGTGCCCCGCATGGTTTGTTCGTGACGCATCAGGATCGTCTCACAGCCGATTTGGTGGCATTTCTCAAGCAATGAAGCCAAACAATCGAGCTTTCTGCTCCGGTTTGTTTCTACCGATTGGAACCTCAAATCATTCGAAGCGTTCTATTCGCAGTGACCAACCAAGGAGAAAGACATGTACGAACATACCGCTGGAATGTTGCTTGTGGCTTGGCTCTTGCTTGCGCCATCGGTTCTTCTTTTGCTGGAACCTGCCATCAACGGTCGCAATCGATAGGTTAATCATCACCGGAGAGACGAACTCTCTCCGGTGGTGTTTGACTGTTGTAAGCTTCTAATAAGTCAGCTGGTGCTTTCAATTGAGTCAGGAACAGTAGCTAATTAGACGCGTTGATATTTTGCACATCCTGCCGCGTTGCGCGCAAATCCATTCCTGCGAATACTGACGAAGGATTATTCATGCCAAATCCAAACCAATCAGACGACGAGCAAGTTGTTCTGGCGCCCGAAAAAGCGCGCCAGGGTTTTATGGGCAAACGCGTGCTTCTCATTCTTGCGGTCAGTCTTATGCTTGCCGTTGTTGCGATGCTTCTGAGCGGCGTGATCTCCGGCAGATCCTGACTGAATCAGGTTCTGACGGAATCAAGGCATGATACAGGGTTGATATGGCCGACGAACTTCTTGTCCAACTAGCCGTCAAGTGCGGCATTTCTCCTCTATGGACCGATCACGCAGGGGCCGAGCGCGTGGTTTCGATCGAAACTTTGCGCGCCATTGTCACCGCCATTGGGTTTCCTGCGGACACGGATGATGCCGTGCGCAATTCGTTATCCATGGCGGAGGGCGGCCTCAACGTGGCAGGGGCCGCGCGTTTCACCACTGCCCGTGTCGGCCAGCCTGTCGGCCTTCCTGTTGCTGGCGTGGCAGGTGCGCGCATCGAAATCATGCTGGAGGGCGGAAGCGTTCGCACCGTCGCTGCCGAGGTTGGTCCCGATGGGCGCATGGTCCTGCCGGCTTTCGACTCGCCGGGGTATCATGCGGTGATCCTGCCAGATGGAGACTTCACGGTGGCAGCAGCGCCCGAGCGATGCATGACCTACGCGGATGTTTCCAAGGGGCGCAAAGGTTGGGGCCTGTGTGCGCAAATCTATGCGCTGCGTGCGCCGGGAGATGGCGGAATCGGGACGCTTGCCAGCGTGGGCGCTGTCGGCCAAGCGGCTGCGGGCATGGGGGCTGATGTGCTTGCGATCAGCCCGATGCATGCGCTGTTTGGTGCAGAGGCAGGTCATTTCAGCCCGTATTCGCCCTCGACGCGTCTGTTCTACAATCCTCTCCATGCTGACCCGGCCTGCGTTTTTTCGGGCGACATGATTGCCGAAGCCATCAGCTCTGCAGGTCTGGGGGATGATCTCGCCCGCATGGAAGCCTTGCCCCTGGTCGATTGGCGCGCGGCCACGCCTGTGCGGCAACAATTGCTGCGCCAGTTACATCGCATGTTCCTCGCACTCGACTCGGCTCATATGCCTGCACGCGCAGAATTTGATCGCGCTGTCACAGAAGCCTCTTCCATGCTGAGATCCCACGCCGTGTTTGAGGTGTTGCACGCCCATCAACGCCGTGAAAACCCTGACAGTTGGAGCTGGAAAAACTGGCCGGCAGGCTTCCGCGATCCCGACTCCGCCGAAGTCACCTCATTTGCAGCGGAACACGCCGATGATGTGTCCTTCCAGATTTTTCTGCAGTGGCTGACAGGGCGCTCCCTGGGTGAGGCCCAGCGAATGTGCCGAGAGGCGGGCATGAAAATCGGCCTCATGTCCGATCTCGCCATCGGCATGGACGGCGCAGGAAGTCATGCCTGG
The DNA here is from genome assembly GCA_031373545.1 of Hyphomicrobiales bacterium. GTDB lineage: Bacteria > Pseudomonadota > Alphaproteobacteria > Rhizobiales > Beijerinckiaceae > JADCCX01. The sequence goes on along the minus strand of JANMMT010000129.1, from coordinate 1,386 downwards.
AGCCGCCAGCACGAGGTGCTCAGCGGCCTGAGCGTGGGAGCGCCGCCCGATTATTATGCCTCCGAAGGGCAGACCTGGGGGCTGACGACCTTCTCTCCGCGTGGCCTTGGGCTGACAGGCTTTTCTCCCTTCATCGACACGTTGCGTGCCAGCCTGCGCTATGCAGGCGGTATGCGCATCGACCATGTCATGGGCATGAGCCGGCTCTGGTTGGTGCCGGAAGGCGCAAGATCCATCGAAGGGGCGTATGTGGATTTCCCGTCCGAAACCCTGTTTCGCCTCATCGCGCTTGAATCGCACCGTCACAATGCAATCATCATCGGAGAGGATCTCGGTACCGTTCCCAACGGTTTCCGTGAGTATCTGGAGCAGCAAGGCATTGCCGGCATGCGCGTGCTGCGGTTCGAGAAATCAGAGCATGGCTACATCGCCCCTCGGCACTGGAGCCCGACGGCAGCGGCTCTCACGACGACGCATGATCTTGTCTCGACCGCAGGATGGTGGTCCGGCACCGATTTGGATGCGGATGCAGACGAGAACAAGCGTGATCTGCGTAATTGGGATCGAGGCATACTGTGGGGTGCGCTTGCCGATGAAGGATTGGTTGCGGGTGACCGGCCCGCGCCTGAGAATCCTGCGGCGGTGGTCGATGCCACGATCCGCTACATCGCGGCGAGCCCCTGCACTTTGAAGCTGGTGTCGCTCGAAGATGCGCTGGCTGTCGGCGTGCAGCCCAACGTTCCCGGCACAACCGAGGAAAAACCGAACTGGCGACATCGGCTGGACGGCATGGCGGCCACACTGCTGGAGAGCGATGCGGTCAAGGCGCGCCTGCATATTCTGCACCTTGAGGAACCTGCAGCGGGTTGATCAAACCGGGGCGCTTGCCCGCCAGACCGCGAAGGGAAGATGCGGGACGATGGCAGCCATCCTGATCCTGCCATCAGGTTGGATCGAGGGTCCGATAACAGGCGTCCAATCGGTGGAGCGACCACCCTGTTCGACAACGGTTTCTCCCCACCACTGCGCTTCAGGCACGAGCGCGCCCGGCTGCAGTCCTTCAGTTGTGCACCGCGTCACAATAACCAGCACGGATTCGTTGTCCTGGACACGCCGGAATGCCAACACGTTGCCAGCACGCAGACCTGTGATCGGCACAGGTTCATAATCACCGCGGGAGAAGAGTGCTGGATCCTTTCTGCGCATGGCGAGAAGGTGCCGCAGGATCGCCTGCTTGATCCGGCCATCCTTCCATGTTTGGCACAACTGCGAAAATGGTGCATCCGCGTCGATGGCACCTGCTTCGGCCTCTGCCGCAGCTTCCAGTGCAACCGCCCGCGCCGCGTAATCAACAGGTGTGCGGTTGTCAGGATCAACCAGGCTGAA
>JANMMT010000125.1:0-11016 GCA_031373545.1 Hyphomicrobiales bacterium | reverse complement strand
ATGTCGCCGACGAAGGCGCGCGCGGCGGCAGGATCGGCCCCTTCAAGCGCGGCGATGACGCCGGCGTATCGGTTCGAGCTCGATGTGCTTTCTGGCACAATCGTGGCCTCGGCCACGGGCACGCCGCTGGCCAGACGGCGCTTGAGGCGGCGCGCATAGCCCGGCGGAACCTCGATGGCGGTCAGAATGGCTTCCAGAATGCCAAGGTCACCCAGTTTGATGACCGGCTGCGGCTGCCCCAGATGAGCCGCTGCATCCAGCGCGAGTTTCAGCACATCGGAATCGGATGTGGTCGTGTCGGTCTGCCCCAGCGCCTCGACGCCTGCCTGAACGAACTCGCCGCTCTCGCCCCTGCGCTGGCGAAACACCGTGCCGCAATAGGAGATCCTGGTTTCAGGGGCACGCACGATCTCATCCATGCGGGCCAGGCAGAGCGGAATGGTGAACTCGGGGCGCAGGCATAATTCGCGGCCTACCTCATCATGCGTCATGAAAAGCCGGCGGCGGATGTCCTCTCCCGAAAGATCGATGAAGACATCGGCCGGGTGCAGCAGAGCGCAGTCCGCCCTTGCATAGCCCGCCGTTTCCAGCAGATCGATCAGCGGTTGCAGCGCACGCAGTTTCATGAAGTTCTGGCCCCTTCCACGCGCCGGTTATCAGAGTTGCGCAAGGCGCGCGACCTGAAAAGCAGAACGGCCCCACATCGGGGCCGTCCGCTTGGGCAAAGGGGGGGTGGATCAGAAGGAGTAGGCCAGCTTCAGCTTGGCAAGGTGACGGTTGAAATTGATCAGGTCGACACCCTTGCCGCTGATGCCGAAGGTGTTGAACACATCCTTGGTTTCGCCAGCGAACTGGTAGTTGTAGGCGCCGGTGATCGCGAGCTTCTCGGTGGCCTGCCAATAGAAGGTCGGTCCCGCAAACCAGGCATTGCCCAGTTCGTTGCCGAAGAAAATGCCGGTGTAGGCACGCTGGTGGGAGCCTTCCACGCCGAGGAAGAATGTATCGGTGAGCTTGTAGGCGAGGGCAGCGCGGATGTTCACGTTCGAGAAGCGCGCAAAGCCGGGGTTGCCGAAGCCGCTGTTCTGGCTGACGGGATCGTCCCAGACGGCGGAGTGTTCAAGGTTGATGGCGCCGAACACCCGGTCCTTGACCAGTTCGAAGTCGATCAGAACGCGAGCGAGGTTGGAGACCACCTGCCCCGAGGGGCGGCTGGGGTTGCCGAAGATGTCAGCAAAGCCCGAACGATACTGGCGGTCGAAGATGCCGGGCTCGGTGGTGATGGTGAGTCCGATGCCATTGGTCGCACGGCCCAGCAGCTTGTACTTCATCTCGACCGTGCCGCCGAACTGGCGCGAGTCGAAGCCGAAGGACGTCGCGCCCGCGCCAACCGAGGCGCCCTGGATCGTCGGCCCGATTTCGAAGCAGAGGAAGGGTGAATAGGAGACTTGGGCCTTCAGAAGATGGCCGTTCAGCTTGCCATTTCGTGTCCCGTAGTTGCCGTTGTATTCAAGCGACGCAGAAAGTGCGCCGCGGTCATTCACGTCCGAACCTGTAGCGAAACCGAACACATCGATTGGCAGGCCGGATGTCTCCTTGCAAGCCTCTGATGCAGCAGGTGGCGGTGTCGGTTTCAGCACACGTCCCGGCATGTCGGCCGCAAACGCCGCGGCGCCGGGGATTGCGAAAAGGGTGGAGAAAGCCATCAGGCGAAGAGCGTTTTTCATGACCACAATATCTTTCGCATAGCGTTATTACAGAGTTAACGGTGGCGGGTGATCGGCACTTTCTCAAGCCAAATTCCATCGCCACACCGTGAGTTGCCGCGGGGTGTTGCTGCATTGCAACGCCTGGTCGGCGCACATGATGCATCGGTGGGCAGGTTGCCTCATTTCAAAGCTTTTGCAGAGCCGTTTTGGCGGCAATGCCTTCTTCACCGTCACGTATCTGCGCAGCCACCCGCTTGTGCAATTGAGGTTGCCGGTGCAATCGTGGGCCTCGCTCTCAAGAAGATGGTCGCCTTGAATGAATGAATTTCTGCTCGATTCGCATCTGGAGGCGGATACCCTTTGTCTCGGACAGCTGGAATTGTGCCGTGTCCTGCTCCTGAACGATGCGCGCTATCCGTGGCTCGTGCTCGTGCCGGCGCGACCTGACCTGGCCGAAATCATTGATCTGGACGATGGAGGACGTCAGCAGCTCATGCAGGAAATCGGCGCGGCCAGCGAGGTGTTGATGGCGCTGTACAGCCCTGACAAGTTGAACGTGGGTGCCTTGGGCAACAAGGTTCGCCAACTCCATGTGCATGTGATCGCACGATTTGTATCTGATGAAGCCTGGCCCGGGCCTGTCTGGGGCGCCGGTCAGGCCCGGCCCTATCCGCCGCACATGGCGGGCGTCATCATCGACCAGTTGGTCGATGCGCTGTCCCTCCGTGGCCTGAAAGCCGTTTCATGACGGATTGGTTTGATGCACTGTCCCTTCGCGGGCCTGCCGATCTGGGGTTCATCAACGGGGGGCTGGACCGGACGGCACTGAGACGGGACGATCTGGCCTGGCAGCACATCGCCTACAATGCGCCCGGCACACAAATTCTGGTGCTGTGTCAGGATACGCCGATCCTCAAATGGGACGGGTCGAAGCTCTCGAGCACGTTCAAGCTGTCCGAGGCGCAAGCGTTGGGCGCAGCGACGGATATCGTCTTTCTCGGGATGGAAAACGGGCGAAGCTGTTTTGCCCACCAGCTGGCTGCAGATTTGTTCCCGTCTCTCAAGGCACGCCCCGACCTCAAACTGATCGACATGCGCTCCATCGCGATGCAGGCGCTTTTTGACCAGTCCCGCACGAGTGCTCTGGGCACCGCGAAATCATTGCTCTCGTGGCATGCGCGCCACCGCTTCTGCAGCGCTTGTGGCCAGGCCAGCGCAGCGACATCAGCGGGATGGAAGCGCCGCTGCACGGTCTGCGGCGTCGAGCATTTTCCTCGCACAGACCCCGTCGTGATCATGCTCGCGGTGCGCGGTGACGTGTGCCTCATGGGACGTGCGCCGCAGTTTCCCGAAGGACGCTACTCCTGCCTTGCGGGTTTTCTGGAGCCGGGGGAGACCATCGAGGAGGCGGTGCGGCGTGAAATCCACGAGGAGGCGGGCATAAAGGTCGGGCGTGTCCGATACATGCAGGCCCAGCCCTGGCCATTTCCGTCCTCGCTGATGATCGGATGCATTGCCGAAGCGCTGACTTCGGACATCACGGTCGACCCTGCGGAGTTAGCCGATGCCCGCTGGTTCACCCGGGCGGAAGTGGCAGCCATATTGGAAAACACCCATGCCGGAGGTGTCAATTCGCCGCCGCGCATGGCCATCGCCAACCACATCATGGACCTGTTTGTGCGCGCTTGAGATTGGGCGGTTGAGGTTTGGCGGGCGCTGCGCTTTCAGCCGGCGGCCTTTGCGGATTCCGTGCGGAACGGATGCGCCGGGTAGACGCCGATCACGCGGACTTCTTTGGAGAAGAAGGCCAATTCCTCCAGCGCCAGCTTGAGGCCCGTATCATCGGGGTGGCCGTCCACTTCGGCGTAGAACTGCGTGGCCGTGAACTGACCACCAAGCATGTAGCTCTCCAGCTTGCTCATGTTGACGCCGTTGGTGGCAAAGCCGCCCATGGCCTTGTAGAGCGCGGCGGGCACATTGCGCACGCGGAACACAAAGCTGGTGACGGTCGGCACCGTGTTCGGCTTGGCCCAGACCGGCTTGGGGGCCAGCACCACGAAGCGGGTGGTGTTGTTCGCTTCATCCTCCACATCTTCCGCCAACGTGGTGAGGCCGTAGATCGGGCCAGCGAGGCGCGGTGCCAGCGAGGCCTTCGTGGGGTCGTTCCACTCTGCCACCTGACGTGCCGAGCCAGCGGTGTCGCCTGCCACATGGGCTTTCAGGCCCAGTTTGCGAATGATCTTGCGGCATTGGCCCAGCGCATGCACATGGCTGTAGACCTCCTTGATGGTGCCCAGAGTTGCGCCCTTGATGGCCATGAGTTGAAAGTGGATCGGCAGGAAATGCTCGCCGGTGATGTGCAGCCCCGAGGTTGGCAAGAGGTGATGGATATCCGCCACGCGCCCCGCGATGGAGTTTTCGATGGGGATCATCGCCAGCGCGGCGCGGCCCTCCTGCACGGCGGCAAAGGCATCCTCGAACGTGGGGCAGGGCAAGGGTTCCATGTCTGGAAAAGCTTCCTGACAGGCGATGTGCGAGTTGGCCCCAGGCTCGCCCTGGAATGATATGGCGTGTGTCATGGGCGCGCTTTAGCTCAGTTTTACCGGGAAATCACTGGCAAGCTGGGCCCGCACGCGAATCAGGTCCTCGGGCGTGTCGACGCCGCGCGGCACGTGATCGATGATCGTGGCATCGATGCGCATGCCGGCCTCCAATGCGCGCAGTTGCTCCAACTTCTCGCGCAGTTCCAACGGCGATGGCGGCAGCGCCACGAACCGCGCCAGCGCTTGGCGGCGATAGGCATAGAGCCCGATGTGATGATACAGGGGGCCGGGGCCGGTGGGGGCGGTCGCGCGGGTGAAATACAGCGCGCGCATGCGCCCCGGCGCCAGCATTGTGCCGACCAGCTTGACCACGGAGGGTGCTTCACGCTCCTCCTCATCGGTGATCGCGGCGGCCAGTGTGGCGATGTCCACTGCCGGATCGCTGAGCGGCAAGGTGGCCGCCATGATCGTGCGCGGGTCGATGGTGGGGAAATCACCCTGCAGATTAACGATCACATCGTGATTGTGCTGAGGATCGGCCTTTTCTGCCGCCTCGAAGACGCGGTCCGAGCCCGAGGGATGATCCGCCCGCGTCATCACCGCGCGCCCGCCTGCAAGCTCCACGGCTGCGGCGATGGCGGGGCTGTCCGTGGCGACAACCACCGGGCCAACGCCGGAAGCGACCGCGCGCTCCCAGACATGCACGATCATGGGTTTGCCATTGATGTCCGCCAGTGGCTTGTCGGGCAGGCGCGTGGCAGCCATGCGGGCGGGAATGATGATCAACGGGTCGGACATGCGTTCTTCACAAGCAAATCCCGGGGCTGGCGTCAAAAGGTAGCGTCGTTGCGGGTTGAATTTTTTCCTCAACAGCGGCAAAGGGATGCGCCAACAAATATCCGGAGACGGGACACCATGAGTTCGAATGAAATGAACAAGATCGCCGGTGCGGTGCTGGGGACGCTCACATTCGTGATGCTGGTCAGCTTCGCCGGCGAATTGCTGTTCAAGGAGAAGAAGTCCGCACAGGCCGGTTACGATCTCCCGATGCCTGTCGTGGCGGCTGCAGCCGTATCCGCGCCTGCGGGTCCACCGGTTGAGCCGATTGCGGTGCGTCTGGCTTCGGCCGACAAGGAGCGCGGTGCGGCGGTCTTCCGCCAGTGCGCCTCCTGTCACACACCGGACAAGGGCGGCCCGAACCGGGTGGGGCCGAACATGTGGGGCGTTGTGGAGCGCACCAAAGGCCAGGTTGCTGGCTTCGGTTATTCCAACGCGCTCAAGGCCATTGCGGCCAAGGGCGAGAAGTGGGGCTTCGCCGAAATCGACAAATTCGTCGAAAATCCGCGCGGCTACATTGCGGGCACGTCGATGTCCTATGGCGGCCTTGCCAACCCCAAGCAGCGGGCGGACCTGATCGCCTACCTCAACACGTTGTCGGACAATCCCGCACCACTGCCCAAGTGAGCATCAGCTTCTGTTCACCCAAGCCCGTCTAGGACCCTGCTTGTGATGACGCAGGGTTAGAGGCGTGGGGCGCGGGTTGGGGCAGAGGCGAGCTTTGGGTTGGCTGGGCACAGCAGTCCTTGTGCTGTGTCTGTCTTCCAACGGGCGGCCAGCGCAGGCTGAGGCGCAGCCGGGCCCCTGGCGGCATGCCATCTCGCTCACGGGAGAGCCGAGGTATCCCACCGACTTCCGGCAAACGGATTACGTGAACGCGCAGGCCCCCAAAGGGGGGCGCGCCCGTATCGGCGACCTGGGCACGTTCGATAACTTCAACCCAGTTGTCGCGGGGGTGAAGGGCAACATCGCCGCCTATCTCAACACGATCTATGAGCCGCTGCTGAAGCCGGCGCTCGATGAGCCGACGACAGAATACGGCCTGCTGGCCGAGGCCGTCAGCTATCCTGCCGATACCTCTTCCGTCTCGTTTCGATTGCGGCCCGAGGCGCGCTGGCATGACGGCGTTGCGGTCAGCGCCGAGGATGTGGTGTTTTCCTTCCAGTCCTGGAAGGCCATTTCGCCCCAGTTCAACCGCTATTTCAACAAGGTGCAGCGCGCTGAAATCGTGAACCCCCGCGAGGTGCGGTTTGTCTTCAGCGAGGGCGGCGATGCGGCACTGCCGCTTTACGTGGGGCAGATGAGCATTTTGCCCAAGCATTGGTGGGAGGGGCGCGATGCGAAGGGCCGCAAACGCGACATTCGCGCCACGACGCTGGAGCCGCCGCTGGGCTCCGGGCCCTACCGCATCAAGAGTTTCACGGCGGGCCGCTCCCTGGTGCTGGAACGCGTCGATTCCTACTGGGGCCTGGCCGTGCCCATCCGTGTCGGGACGGAAAATCTTGACCGGCTGGAGATCGAGTACTTCCGGGATGCAGCCGTGATGTTCGAGGCCTTCAAAGCTGACCGGCTGGATATGCGCCGCGAGACCAGCATCAAATCCTGGATTACGGGCTATGATTTTGCAGCCGCGCGCGAGGGCCACGTGGTCAAGGAGGCCTTTCCCATCGCACGCCTGGGCATCGTCAAGGCGTTTGTGTTCAACCTCCGGCGTGAGCAGTTTGCCGATGTTCGCGTGCGGCGCGCATTGGCCATGGCCTATTCCTTTGACGAGATGAACCGCAATGTCTTTCACAACATGCTGTCACGCCCGGCGTCGTTCTTTCCGCGAACGGATTTCGAGGCAACGGGTCCGTTGAGCGAGGAAGAGCGTGGGTTGCTTGCATCCCTGACCGGCGCGCCATCGGCGGACACGCTCGCCCATGTGGCGCAGCATCACCTGGCTGCACCGCGCGCGGATCTGTTCAACGCGCTGGAACTCCTGAAAGAGGCGGGCTACCGGCTGAACAATGGCCGCCTGCTCGACAAGGCCGGCCAGCAACTCACCCTCGAATTCGTGCTGGAAGACGGGGCCATGGAGCGCATCGCCGCGCCTTATGCGGCCAATCTCGCGAAACTGGGCATTGCGTCAGCCATCCGCCTCGTGGATGACGTGCAGTACCAGAACCGGCTGCGGAATTTCGATTTCGACATCGTGGCCCATGCCTGGGTGCAGGGGCACGCGCCGGGCAACGAGCAGCGGGAATATTGGGCCAGCGACAGTGCGGCCAAGCGTGGCACCAACAATATCGCGGGGCTTGAAAGCCCGCTCATCGACGGGCTGGTCGAGAAACTGGTGCTGGCCCCGACGCGCACAGACAAGATCGCCGCAGGCCGCCTGCTCGACCGGGTGCTGCGGACCAGGCAGATCGGCGTGATGATCGGCGCGGAAGACAAGGAATACATGGCGTACTGGAACCGCTTTGCGCACCCCGCACGCATGCCGGAATTTGGTGCGATGGCCTTCCCGTCAATCTGGTGGCGGGACGAGACAAAGCCGAACTAGAGCATTTTCAGCGAAGTGGAATCCGGTTCGCGTTAAGAAAATGCGACAAAGCAAAGACCTGGAGCAATCCGTCTGATGCAATCAGATCGGAATTTGCTCTAGCGCCGGTTGCGCGTCATCAGCGTGTGTTCCCAAGCCAAGGCATCACGCACGATAAGGTCGAGATCATCGAAGGCAGGGGTCCAGCCCAGTGTTTCCCGGATCAGGGCGTTGTTGGCCACCAGCGCCGCCGGGTCACCGGCGCGCCGCCCCGCCATGGTCACGGAGAAATCCTGGCCCGAGACGCGCTTGACCGTGTCGATCACCTCCAGCACCGAAAAGCCATGGCCATAGCCGCAGTTGAATGTGGCGTTGGCCCCGCCGCCGCGCAGATGATCGAGCGCTGCCGAATGGGCGCGCACCAGATCCGAGACATGGATGTAATCGCGCACACAGGTGCCATCCGGTGTGGGGAAATCCGTGCCGAACACGCCCATGCCGTCGCGCTTGCCGGTGACGCATTCAGCCGCGACCTTGATCAGATGCGTGGCCTTGGCCGAGCTTTGGCCTGTGCGCTGGCGGCTGTCTGCCCCCGCCACATTGAAATAGCGCAGCACCACGTGCTTGAGGCCATGGGCCTCGCTGGCGTGGCGCAGCATCACCTCGCTCATCAGCTTCGACATGCCGTAGGGTGATTCAGGATTCAGCCGATCTCCCTCGCCGATGGGCATTGTCTCGGGCGTGCCATAGACGGCGGCGGTGGAGGAAAAGATCATGTCCGAAACACCGCATTGCACGGCGGCCTCGATCAGCGCGCGCGTGTTGACGGTGTTGTTGAGATAGTAGCCGAGCGGATCGATCACCGAATCGGGAACGACAATCGATGCCGCGAAATGGATGATCGAACGCACATTGTGGGCGCGCAAAATGGAACTGACCAGCGCCTGTTTGCCTGTTTCGCCGATGAACAGCGTCGCGCCCTCGGGCACCAGCCAGTCATACCCGGTGGAGAGGTTGTCGAGGACGATGACCTTTTCGCCGCGTTCCAGCAGTTCCAGCACCATGTGGCTACCGATGTAGCCGGCTCCGCCCGTCACAAGCACGGTCATGTCGATTGCTCCAGAAACCAAAACTCCCACCGCGTGTTACAAGAGACAAGTTCAAGTGGCGTTAAGGCATAACGCGCCATAAGCGCCGCGCCGGCCCGCCCCGGGCCCGATCGAAGAGACCGTATCATGGCTTCACATGCTTCTGCCCGTCCTGTCCGCAAGGCCATCTTCCCCGTCGCGGGCATGGGCACGCGCGTGCTGCCCGCCACCAAATCCATCCCCAAGGAAATGCTGACGCTGGTGGATCGGCCCGTGCTGCAGGTGGTTGTCGATGAGGCGCGCGAGGCGGGCATCGAGCATTTCATCTTCGTGACGGGGCGCAACAAGCAGGTGATCGAAGATCATTTCGACATGGCCTATGAGTTGGAAGACACGCTGGAAAAGCGCGGCAAGCTGGAGATCCTGGCTGAACTGCGGGCCCAGCGCCCGGCAGCCGGCACCACCTCTTTCACCCGGCAGCAGGAGCCGCTGGGCCTCGGCCATGCGATCTGGTGCGCGCGCGACATCGTGGGCGATGAGCCCTTCGCCGTGCTGTTGCCGGATATGATCACCATCGGCCAATCGGGCTGCATGGCGCGCTGCATGGAGGTCTACAATGAGGCAGGCGGCAATATCATCGCAGTGGAAGAGTGCGATCCGGCTTTGGCGCATCAATACGGCATCGTCGGGGTGGGTGCGAAAGTCGCTGAACGCGGCGTCACCGTGACATCCATGGTGGAAAAGCCGCCGAAGGGCACTGCGCCCTCCAATCTCTACATCACGGGGCGCTACATCCTGCAGCCCGAAGTGTTCGGCATTCTGGAGCGCGGCGAGCGCGGGGCGGGCGGAGAGATCCAGCTCACCGATGGCATGGTGCACCTGATGAAGAGCCAGGCCTTCCATGCTATGAATTACGATGGCCGGACCTACGATTGCGGTTCCAAGATGGGCTATCTGGAGGCGAGCGTGGCTTATGCGCTGTCGCGGCCGGATCTGTCAGCGGATGCGCGCCGCACGATTGCGGCGCTTCTGGGGTGAGGCGCATGCCCGGTTAGGGCTGACGTCCGGTTGGGGCCTACGTCCGGTTCGGTGTCGCCGCGCGAGGAGCTGCTGTCTGCGGGCGCGCCATCGTCGGCAGACTGGAGGTGAGCGGGGCTTGCGCGGCCTCGTTGGCCACGGGGTCAGCGGGCTTGGCCTTCCAGGCGTTGGCAGCGGCGCGGGCCTGCGTGAGTTTCTCTGGCGAGAGGCGGCTGCCCACTTCATCGCGCTTCTTGCCTGCATCTTCATCGCCTTGCGTGGCGGCAGCAGCAAACCAAGCGTAGGACGCCATGAGGTCCTGCGACACGCCAAGGCCGCGCGCGTAGAGAATCGCGAGGTTGTATTGGCTGTCGCGAATCCCGTGCTCGGACGCCTTCTTGAACCACTCTCCGGCCTGGGCGTAGTCTGGCGCGCCGTTGACGCCTTCGGCCAGCAGTACGGCGGTGTTGTGCATGCCGCGGATGTTGCCACCCTCGGCGGAGGTCTGGAAATAACGCAGGGCCTGCTTGGCATCGCGCGGCACGCCGCGTCCCTCGCGGTAAAGCGCGCCAAGCCTGTACTGTGCGGCGGGTGAGCCGGCATCGGCGGCCTTCTCGAACCATTGCGAGGCCAGCTTGGGATCACGGGGCGCCCCGCGTCCATCGAGGTAGCGTGCGCCCACCTCGACCATGGCCGCCAGATCGCCCCGGCGCGCAGATTGCTTGAGGCCGTCAGCATCCTTGATGCCTTCAAACTTCAGCAAGGGATCATCGGCTGTAAGGATGGCGCGGTTGGTGGGCGGCGCGGCGACCGTCCCGCGCGGGTTGATGGCACCCACAGTGACTGGTTCATCGGCGGGCGAAGCGGCCGTGCGGACCGTGCCGCGCGCTTCTGTCGTCGTTTGCGGGCTGGACACGGGAGCCGGAAGCGGCTGGACCGCCACATCGCGCGTGGCATCACGCGCGACGGGTGCCGCAGCGCGCGGTTCGGTGGCCGCTTGCTGCTGCACGCGCGGCGCCGTGAGGGCGCTGCTGCGGGCGGGAGGTTCCACCGCAGTCGTGGTTTTGCTGGAGCCGGTGAATTGGCTCACGGCACCAACGGCCACGACCAGCGCCGCGAGGCCAAGGAGGATGGCATGCTTGGCCTTGAGATTGGAGCCCTCGCCCATCAGGGGAAGCGAAAAACCCTTCCCTTTGGATTTCGCCTGCGCTTGACCAGCGCGCAAAGCATCGCCGGATTGTGCGGCGGCTGCCTGTGCGGCGCGGCGTGCCGCAGCGATGAACTCGGCCTTGGGGTCGAGC
>JANMMT010000123.1:0-4724 GCA_031373545.1 Hyphomicrobiales bacterium | reverse complement strand
CAGGGCTTTTTCTATCATTCCAACGAGGGGCTGGCGGTTGTCAGCATCGTCGAGGTGATCCGCGAGGCCTATCCAGACCCCACGGCAGAGCCGGGCGAACCCTGGGTGGTGGTGGATGTGAAAGCGGTGGAGGCCTTCCCGCGTCCTGTCTCGCTGGCCGAGGTCAAGGCCACGCCTGCGTTGGCCAAAATGAGCCTTGTGACCTCCATGCGCCTTTCCGTGCAGCCCGTGACCGCTGAGGAATGGGCATTGGTGTGCAAGATGGGCGGGCTTTAGCCTGAAACGGGTGGTCGGCCCCGCGCAACGCGCCTAAACCCACCTCCATGACATGTCAGTTCTCGCCATGACGTTGCGTGATTGGACCAAGCTGATTGCCCTCTCGCTGCTCTGGGGCGGTACATTCTTGCTGGCGGCGATCGCTATTCATGGCTGGCCTGCGGGTGCGGGCAACGGCCTGCCGCCGCTCACGGTCGTGGCGCTGCGCATGGTGGTGGCTGCCTTCGCGCTTTGGCTGCTGATGCGCGTGATGGGCGTACCGCTGCCACGCGGCGGGGCAAAGCTCTGGCTCGCCTTCTTCGGCATGGGCCTCATGAACAACGCCATTCCTTTCAGCCTGATCTTCTGGGGCCAGAGCCAGATGCCGGTGAGCGTGGCGGCAGGGTTGGCCTCGATCCTGAACGCCACCACGCCGCTGTTCACGGTGCTGGTGGCGCATGTGCTGACGGAGGATGAAAAGGCGACACCGCGCAAGCTGCTGGGCGTGGCGCTCGGATTTGCGGGCGTGGCGGTGATGATCGGCCTTGATGCACTTTCCAGTCTGGGAATTGGCGTGGGAGGGCAGCTCGCGTGCCTGGGCGCGGCGCTGACCTACGCGTTTGCCGGGCTGTTCGGGCGGCGGTTCAAGGCCCTGGGCGTCTCTCCGATACAGACGGCCTTCGGCCAACTCGTCATGAGCTCCGCGATCATGGGCGTGGTGGCGCTCAGCGTGCATCCGATTGGCACATTTCCTGAGCCCGGCACGATTCCGTTGCTGGCCGTGGTGGTGATGGGCGTGGCCTGCACGGCGCTTGCCTACATCCTGTTTTTCCAGATTCTCGCCAGCGCCGGAGCGACGAACCTGTCGCTCGTGACGTTCCTCATCCCCGTCAGCGCCATCGTGCTGGGTGCCGTCGTGCTGAGCGAGACGTTGAAAGCGCAGCATGTGGTCGGCATGCTGTTCATTGGTGCGGGGTTGGTGGCCATTGATGGGCGGCTGTTTCGCAGGTCTTAACCGCTCATTCACTGTGAACGGGATTTCAGCCCTATTGCGGCCATTTTGGAAGCTCTTGGAAAGGTTGAGAAGAGGTTTCGTTAACCCGCAAACCTCTAGGCTTTCCATCAACACAAGGGCTGGCGGGGCAACCCAATCGGACCTCACAGGAGATATTCAATGATTTCGCAGGACATCTCGCGGCGCTCGTTCAAGCTTGGCCTTGCCCTCACGGTGGCGATGGCGCTTGGCGCATGTGCGCGCACCAATCAGGATCAGGCTGGAAACGGGTTTGGGCCCGGCGGCGCGGCCACGCCCGGATCGGCGCAGGATTTTGCCGTGAATGTCGGCGACCGCGTGTTCTTCGAAACGGATTCCACCGAACTTACCTCCACCGCTGTCGGCATTCTCGACAAGCAGGCACAGTGGCTCAATCAGTACTCGCGCTACAGCTTCACGGTCGAAGGCCATGCGGATGAGCGCGGCACGCGGGAATACAACTTTGCGCTGGGTGCGCGCCGCTCGGATGCGGTGAAGAATTATCTCTCTGCCAAAGGCGTGTCGGCCGCGCGCATGCGCACGATTTCCTACGGCAAGGAGCGCCCCGTGGCGGTGTGCGACAACATCAGCTGCTGGTCACAGAACCGCCGCAGCGTGACCGTGCTTTCCGGCGGTGCCGGCAGTTAGTCTGGCGAAGCCGGGGCAAGTTTTTGACGAATCCGGACCACCCCCCAATGCCTCCGCGGGTATGCCACCCGCACAGCAGGTCCATGGGGCGGTTCGTGATACCCGTGCCGGAGGCTGGGTCAGACCTGGCTGAACGGGGTGCAACGCGGGTTGGGTGATGTGCGCATACGCGGCTTTTAGGGCCGCCAGCCGCACCAGCAAAGGCCGGCATCTCACGCAAAGGGGTGCCGGCCCTTTTGTTGTCTCGCACCTGGGATTCTCGGCCCTGGTTTTCGTTTTGCCACATTGCACTGCCCCGGGTCATCCGCTACGAGGCGAAAAGTTCATTTTTCGGAGATCGACATGGCGGGTCAGCAGGTAACCGAAGGCGGGCATCCCGATATGGATTACCCCGAGCACGAGCGGACCTACGCCGGATTTATCCGCTTTGCCACGATCGGCACGCTCTGGGTCATCACCATCATGGTCGGTCTCGCCATTGGCGTGACAGGCAAGAGCTGGGGCTGGGGCGGGTTCATGATCTTCGCGTCAACAATCGCGGGTTTTGCAGGCATTTTTTCCAAGGCGCTCAACCATTACGGTGTCACGGCGGTGCTCGGTCTTTCGCTGCTGATTTGGGCGGCCAAAGCCATTCACTGATCGAAAATTCGGCACAGAGATTGCCTTAATTCCAAGACCGGCGCTCGCTCTGGCAGACGCCGGTTTTTTGATGCTTTGACTTGTGGCCGTTTTCGTTTTCAATGCCTAGACATTGGGCAACTTGGGCAAGGAGCTGGCGAGCAGCCATGCGGATAGCAATTGTTGATGAAGCCGGGCAGGGCGAGCCACGTGTGGCCGCCAGTCCCGAGACCGTGAAGAAGTTCTCAGCGCTTGGCGCCACGGTCGTGGTTCAAAAAGGGGCGGGCCTTGCCAGTTCCATTTCTGACGCCGAGTTCGAAGCGGCGGGCGCAACCATCGCCAAGACAGCGAAGGAAGCGCTGAAAGACGCCGCCATCCTGCTCAAGGTGAAGCGTCCCGTTGAGGCCGAAATCAAGGCGCTCAAAAAGGGCGCGCTCGCCATTTCGATCATGGACCCTTATGGCCACGAGCCTGCGCTGGCCGCCATGGCCGAGGCGGGCGTGTCGGCCTTTGCCATGGAGCTCATGCCGCGCATCACGCGTGCGCAGGTGATGGATGTGCTCTCCAGCCAGGCCAATCTGGCGGGCTACCGCGCCGTGGTTGAAGGCGCGCAGATTTATGGCCGCGCCTTGCCGATGATGATGACGGCTGCGGGCACCGTGCCTGCGGCGCGCATCTTCATCATGGGTGTTGGGGTCGCGGGCCTGCAGGCCATCGCCACCGCGCGCCGCATGGGCGCGGTCGTGACTGCCACCGATGTGCGCCCCGCCACCAAGGAACAGGTGGAATCGCTCGGCGCCAAGTTCCTCGCCGTCGAGGACGATGAGTTCAAGCAGGCACAGACCGCAGGCGGCTATGCCAAGGAAATGTCGAAGGAATACCAGGCCAAGCAGGCGGAACTCACCGCCAGCCACATCGCCAAGCAGGACATCGTGATCACCACGGCGCTGATCCCCGGGCGCCCGGCGCCCAAGCTGGTGTCCAAGGCCATGGTCGAGAGCATGAGGGCGGGATCGGTGTTCATAGACCTTGCGGCCGAACGCGGCGGCAACGTGGAAGGCACCAAGTTTGGCGAAACGGTCGAGACCGCCAACGGCGTGAAGATTGCCGGCTTTGCCAACCTGCCGGGCCGCATGGCCGCCACGGCCTCGGCTCTCTATGCCAAGAACCTCTTTGCCTTTGTCGAAACCATGATCGACAAGGCCGAGAAGAAGCTCGCCATCAACTGGGATGACGAGCTGGTGAAGGCCACGCTGCTGACCCGCGACGGCGCGGTCGTGCACCCCCAATTCCAGCCCAAGAAGTGAGCTTGAGCCATGTCCACACCAGCTGAACTTCTCAAACAGGCCACCGAGGCGCGCGATGCGGCTGCGGTGGCAATGGCCAAGGCGGATGCGGCCATCGCCGCCATTCAAAAAGGTACAGTTGCGGGCGGAGGGGCCTTGGCCGCCGTCACGGGCGGTGCGGTTGACCCGTTCATCTTCCAGTTTGCGGTGTTCGTCATGGCGATTTTCGTGGGCTACTACGTGGTCTGGTCGGTGACGCCCGCACTGCACACGCCGCTGATGTCGGTCACCAACGCCATTTCCTCCGTCATCGTGGTGGGGGCGCTGCTCTCTGTGGGTGTGCCGCTCACGCTGGAAGGCACGGGGTATGCCCGCATCTTCGGCTTCATCGCGTTGGTGCTGGCCTCTGTGAACATCTTCGGCGGCTTCCTCGTGACCAATCGCATGCTCGCCATGTACAAGAAGAAGGCGTGAGCTGACCCATGCAAAACTTTGCCAATCTTCTTTATCTTGGTTCGGCTGTGCTGTTCATTCTGGCGCTGCGCGGGCTCTCGCACCCCACCACGTCGCGGCAGGGCAACCTGTTCGGCATGGCGGGCATGGGCATTGCCATGCTCACCACGGTCATCATCGGGCCTCCTGCGGGCCTGTCTGGCTGGGCACTGCTGATCCTCGGCCTCGCCATCGGCGGCGGCATTGGCGCCTATGCGGCAAAGAACATCGCCATGACGGCGATGCCGCAGCTCGTCGCGGCCTTTCACTCGCTCGTTGGCCTTGCCGCCGTGTTCGTCGCAGCGAGCGCGCTGTACGCGCCGGCGGCTTTCAATATTCTGACCGACCCGGCCAACCCGGATCTTGGCGTCAAAGGTGCGAGCCTGCTTGAG
>JANMMT010000089.1:0-1931 GCA_031373545.1 Hyphomicrobiales bacterium | reverse complement strand
GCTCGACCTGCGGGTGCATCGGGCAGGTGTATGTCGCATCCCGACCCCCGCCCGCGGGCGGGGGCACCGACTTCGTGCCGGAAGGCCGTACCGGTTCGATCCCGTGGTGCTCGTGGGCCGTTACGGGATACGCGGAAGTGGTTCCAGGCCCGCCGGCCAGGAAGGTCTGACGGCAGTGTTCGCTGCAAAAGAAGAACGCCTGGCCGTCGCGGTCGGCCCGAAGGGCGGTCGCTTCGTTGACGGTCATGCCGCACACGGGGTCGGTCGCCATATCGGATTGCCTCTCGGTTCGGCAGATCGCCGGCCCGCTCGTCGGGTTGATCGGGCGATTCGGGTGAAACGGCCACCCCCCGTGCGGGTCGGCAGGCGGCTGGGGACGCACGTCCGTCCCCAGGCCCCAACCCCCGGGCAACTTCTTGTCCTCGACCCTGACGTGGAAGCCGGCCTTGTTCAGAGCCCGGACCAACTCGACCGCCTCGAACTCGCCGGTCACTTCGGCGGTGCTGACCCTCGACTTGGCGGCGACACCGGCCACCCCCTTCACGTCCTTGACCGCGTCCTTGAACGACTTCACGCAGCCCGGACACGAGTTGTGGAAGCCTGTCACGGTCAGGGTCTTGACGGTGCCGGCCTTGACGCCGCTGTCGTCCTTGAAGGCGTACCCCTTGTCCTTCCCCGGGTCGCCGTGGAAGCCCGCCGCGGCCAGGGCGTCGAGTGCCTTCTGGGCCACCTTGGCGTCCGCCGCGGTGAACGTGGCAGTGGTCGTCTTCATGTCGGTCGAGACGCCGGTGACGCCCGCGATCTTGCCGAGGACGGCACCCACTTCCTCGGCACACCCGTCGCAGCACATGTGGACGTTCTTCAGTTCCACCTTCGTCGCGGCGGCGGGCTGTGCCCCCGCCGTCGCCAGGGCGGTCACGGCGACCACACCCACCAGCATCAGAACTCGGCTCATGTCGCACTCCAGTGGCGGCGTGTCCACGCTGCCCGGTTGCCCGCCGGAGGCCGGTTGCCACGGCAACCAGTCTCACCCCCGGCAGAGGTCGGCATCCCGGCGGGCCGTTCCGACCCGCGGGGAGATGTTCGACGGGCCACTCGCGTCGGCCCGCAGGTGTATCGAGCGACCGCACCACGACCCCGCGACCACGGCTTGCGTCGGTCGCGTGTCACGGGACGTGCCCCGCGGTCCCGTTTGTACTCGGCCGGGGCGGCACGGCGGCGTCCGGCACGACGGCTACCGGGGCGGGTGTGGGATCGGGAGGCGGCGGGGGCGTCACGACCTCCAGTCGGTTCACGGGCACCGCCGGTTCGTGCAGCCAGGTGTCGTCCCAGCCGCTCGGCTTGGCGTCCTGGCCGGGCGGGGGCGGCTGGTACACCGTCCGCCCGAACTTCCAGAACACCGCCGGGGTCACGATCTGGTCCATGAGGGTGGACACGACCAGCCCGCCGATCACCACGACGGCAAGCGGGTGCAGGATTTCCCGCCCCGGCTGCCCGCCGCCGAGGGCCAGCGGGATGAGCCCGATCACCGCCACGCACGCGGTCATCAGCACCGGGGCCAGCCGCTCCAGGCTGCCGCGGACGATCATCTCCTCGCTGAACGTCTCGCCCTCGTGCTCCATCAGGTGGATGTAGTGGGAGATCATCAGGATGCCGTTGCGGCTGACGATCCCGACGAGCGTGATGAACCCGACCCAATGGGCGACCGACAGGGTGGTGGCCTCGACCCACACCAGCGGCCACCGCCACCACCCGGCGGCGTGGAGGGCCGCGTCGGTCGGGTGGTTGGCGATCATCAGGGCGACCACCTCCCCGAGGTGGGCGAGCGGGATGTTGACGAGGAGCACCTGTACCGCCGCCCGCAGTGACCCCAGGCACTTCCACAGCAGCAGGAGCACCCCCATGACGGCCAGGACGCCGAACACGCCGAG
>JANMMT010000077.1:0-5884 GCA_031373545.1 Hyphomicrobiales bacterium | reverse complement strand
GGTCAGCGCGGCGATCTGCGCGAGTTCAAGACCGTGGTCAAAAGCCTGCATGACAGGCCGATGCGCATCACAGTGCTGGACCAGACGCCATTCTCCGAGAACACGGCCATCACGGTGGAGACAATCCCCAACATGACGCCGCCGACAGAGCGGAACCTGCAGGACAAGCGCGGCGTGCTGGCCTGGACCTATGAGCTGAAGCCCGGAGAGGAGCGCGAAATCCGCACGGGCTTTCGCCTGCGCTGGCCCGGCGACCGCGAGCTGGTGCTGGAGCCGCAGGGCGTGCGGCCTGTTCCCCGCTGAAGGTTGTGCGTCCAATGGCGCGGTAAGTTAGCACCATCCCTCCCCCTTGCGGGGAGGGTGGTGAGGCGGAGCCGAACCGGGAGGGGGGTGTTATCTTGTAAACTTCCCCCCTCCCCCTCGCTACGCTCGGACCCTCCCCGCGAGGGGGAGGGATGTGCGAGCTAGGAGAGCCCTGCGCCTAAATCCCCATCGCTTTGCGCACTTCGGCGACCAAATCCGCACGCGGCACGGCGTATTGCGCTTCCGCAGACATGGCTTTGTAGACCTCGCGGTCGGTGATGGTTTTGGCCGCGACAGCGAGCGCCGCGCCCTTCACCAGATCCTTGATCTGCACCTCACCCTTGGCGGCCTCATCCCCGCCCTGAATGATGGCGAGTGGCGCGTTGCGCTTGTCGCAATATTTCATCTGCGCCTTGAAGCCGGCGTCGCCGAGGTAAAGTTCGGCACGGATGCCAGCGTTGCGCAACTCGCTGACCATCTGCTGGCAATCGCTGATGCGGTCCCGATCCATCACCGTCACGACCACCGGGCCTACGGGCGTTTCAGCTTTCAGCTTGCCCAGATGCGTCAGCGCCGCTTGCAAGCGTGAGACGCCGATGGAAATGCCCGTGGCGGGCACATCCTCCGCGCGGAACCGCCCGATCAGGCCATCATACCGCCCGCCGCCGCCGACGCTTCCGAAGCGCACGGGCTTGCCGGTTTCATCGGGCACGTCGAAGGTGAGTTCGACCTCGTAAACCGGGCCGGTATAATATTCGAGGCCACGTACGACAGTTTGATCAATACGAACACGATCAGAGTCGAACCCCGCAGATCGCAATATTTCATCCATTTTTATAAGTTCAAATACTCCTTCATCATAAGTTTCAGATGCACGAAGATTAGCAGCCATATACTCAAGTGTGCGTTTGCTCGTGGGCATGGCGACACCATCGACGACATCCATAAACGGCCCCATACAGACATTTCGCACCAGCATATCAGCGGTTACTTCATCAAGGCCTGCACCCTTAGTAAAATCTCCACTTTCATCCATCCGACCTTTTGTCAAAAGCAGCATGATGTCACTTGGTGGAAACTTGTCAGCTTTGTCGATGGCACGTAGGACGGCAAGCTTCTGCTCGTCCCTAGTCTTCGCTTTTTCAAGTAATCCGTCGAGCACCTTGCGGTTGTTGACCTTCACCACATAGCTGCCGCGCGGAATGCCCAGCGCCTCCATGGCATCGGCGAACATCATGCAGTTCTCGGCATCCGCCGCCACGGAGCTTGCGCCCACTGTATCGGCATCAAACTGCATGAACTGGCGGAACCGCCCCGGACCCGGCTTCTCGTTGCGGAACACCGGGCCGACGCGGTAGCTGCGATAGGGCTTGGGCAGCTTGTCGAAGTTCTCGGCCACATAGCGCGCGAGCGGCGCGGTGAGATCATAGCGCAGGCTCATCCACTGCTCGACGTCGTCCTGCACGGACAACACGCCGGCGTTGGGGCGGTCCGTGTCAGGCAGAAACTTGCCGAGCGCCTCGGTGTATTCGAGATAGGGCGTTTCCACCGCCTCGAAGCCATAGCGCTCATACACGCCGCGGATGGTCTCCAGCATCTGGCGCTGCGAGGCAATTTCCGCCGGGCCGTGGTCGCCAAAGCCTCGCGGACGGCGCGCTTCGGTCAATTTGGGTTTGGACATGTGATCCGCCGGGCTGTCATGAGGTGCAAGAGGCTGGTACGCAGGGATGATGATTTCGACAAGGACTTTGCAGATGCTGACGTATCATCCCTCCCTCTCGCGGGGAGGGTGTTTTGGCGCTTTGCGGCAAACCGGGAGGGGGATTTGCGCATGGGCTTCCCCCCTCCCGGTTCGGCGTTGCCTCACCATCCTCCCCGCGAGGGGGAGGGCGGGTGCAAACCTTGCTCGCACACAAACATGAAACGCATTTCCCCCCAGCAACGCCAGGCGTCCGATCCCGCCGCATCGGTCTGGGTCAATGCCAACGCGGGTTCGGGCAAGACCACCGTGCTCACGGCGCGGGTGGTGCGCCTGATGCTGGAGGGCGCCAACCCCGCGCGCATCCTGTGCGTGACCTTCACCAAGGCGGCGGCAGCCAACATGCAGGACCGCATTTTCAAGCAGTTGGGCGAATGGGTGGCGCTGCCGACCGCCGATCTCGCCGCCGCCGTGGAGGAAATGACCGGTGCGGCCCCGAATGCCGTCCAACTCGTGCAAGCCCGGCGGCTGTTTGCCCACGCGCTTGAAACGCCGGGGGGGCTCAAGATCCAGACCATCCACAGCTTTGCCGAGCGGTTGCTGCATCAGTTCCCGTTTGAATCGGGCGTGCCCGCGCGTTTCAAGCCGATGGAAGAGGCGGAAGCCACCGAGCTGATGGCGCAATCGGTCAACATCACCCTGCGCGCCGGGCTGGATGCGCCGCGCGAGTCCGGCCTGCGCCTGGCGTTCGACATCTGCACGCAAGAGGCGGGGGAAGAGAGCTTCCGCGAGGCGCTCAAGCTCTTCGTGGCGCACCATCGCCAGCACGGCGCTGCGCCCGAGCGCAAGTTCAACATCTCGCCTCTCAGGTCCAAGCTTGGGGTCGCTCATGGCGAAACCGTCGCCGATGTGGAGCGGACGATTTGGGATGGCAGCCTGCTCGTTAATGACAGCGAGGCAATCATTGCGTGGCTGCGGAGTGGATCGGCCAATGATGTGAAACTGGCGACCAAGTTGGGGCAGGTGCTCGAAACCAGTGGCGCGCCCTCCGTTGAGCTCTATGTGTCATGCTTCATCGCTGACAAGGGCACGCCGCGCGCATCCTTGGCCACCGACAAGACAGCCAAACGCAACCTTGAGTTCAACGCACGCCTGCTGGCTGAGCAGGGCCGCGTGGCCGCGCTGTTCAACCACCGAAAATCCGTCGCAACTGCCCTGCGCACCGAGGCGGTGGCGGAACTCGCGGCCGCTGTGCATGCCACATATGCAGCCCTCAAACGCCAGAAGGGCGCGCTGGATTTCACCGATCTGATCGACCGCGCCGTGCGCCTGCTGACCAGCAACGCGGCGGCCTGGGTCCGCTACAAGCTCGATCAGGGCCTCGACCATGTGTTGGTGGACGAGGCGCAGGACACAAGCCCGCAGCAATGGGCGATCATCAAGGCGTTGACAGATGACTTTCACAGCGGCGAGGGCGCGCGCGGGCTTGTGCGCCGCACGGTCTTTGCGGTGGGCGACGAGAAGCAATCGATCTTCGGCTTTCAGGGGGCGCGGCCAGAATCCTTCAGCGAGGCGCGCGCGCATTTCGAGAAGCAGATCGAGCGCTACAACCGTGATGCCCCCCGCAAGCTGAGTTTCCAATCCGTACCGCTGGTCAAATCCTACCGCACGGTGCCCGATGTGCTGAACTTCGTGGATCATGTCTTTTCCGCTCCGGAGCGATACGCCGGTCTGCAGAGCGAGGATGGGTCCATCACGCACGAGACGGATCGGCAGCGCCAGCCGGGGCTGGTGGAGTTGTGGCCGCTGATTCAGGACACGGGTGTCGAGACACGCGAGGCCACGGACCCGGTGGATGCTGCGCCCGAACAGGGGCATGAATCGCAGCTGGCGCAGCGGATCGCGGAACAGATCAGCTTCTGGCTGAAGGCCGGTGCGCATCTCCATGCCACAGGAAAGACGATCGGGCCGGGCGACATACTGGTGCTGGTGCGCAATCGCAGCGCCATCTTCCATGCCTGCATCCGGGCCTTGAAACAAGCAGGCCTGCCTGTCGCGGGCGCAGACCGCATGCGTCTGACCGAGTCGATTGCGGTGCGGGATCTGCTCGCGCTGGGCCGTGCGGCGCTGCTGCCGGGCGATGACCTGACTCTGGCGGCGCTGCTCAGATCACCGCTGCTGGGCTTGTCGGAGGAGGAAATCTACGCGCTGGCGCAGGGTCGCGGGCTCGCCAGCCTGCGGGAGCGGCTGGATGCGTCTGCCGTGCCACGGTGTGCAGAGGCCGCTCGCAAACTCACGCGCTGGTGCGATCTGGCACGCCGGCTCGATCCATTCGCATTCTACGCGCAGGTTCTCGGGCGCGAAGAGGGGCGAAGCTTGCTCTTGGCGCGTCTAGGGGCAGAGGCCGCCGAAGCGCTCGATGTGTTCATGGCCCGGCTGCGCCAATGGCAGGCTGGCCATCCGCCCGCACTCATCGGCTTTCTCGAAGCCATGGCAGCGGACGAGGGCGAGGTAAAACGGGACATGGAAGAAGGGCACGGCCGCGTGCGCGTGATGACGGTTCATGGATCGAAGGGGCTCGAAGCGCCAATCGTGTTTCTCGCAGACACCTGCCATGATCCGCTCAACGGCGGCAAAGGCGCAAAGCTGCTGGAGCTAGAAACAGATGACGCCTTGGCCGCTGATGGTCTGACGGCCGCCTGGCTGCCACGCAAAACCGATGATCCGCCACAGGCGACGGAGGCACGGACCGAAGAAGTCAAGCAGGCGCTCGCGGAAAGCCGGCGCTTGCTCTATGTCGCCATGACGCGGGCGAAGGATCGGCTCTATATCGGTGCGGCCTGCGGTGTGAGAAATCCACCAACGGAATGCTGGCACCTGCTGATCAAGGATGCCGTCACCGAAGCCGCCGCACAGCTTGAAGACGCGCCGAGCGACACGGGGCAGTTCAAGGTTCTGCGCTGGCGAACGCCGGAATACACCGCAAAAGCTGCCGAAGGCGCGCCGCAAGCATGGCCTGAAGTGACATTGCCGGATTGGCTGCGGGTGTCGCCGGAGCTGGACGAAGCACGTCCTCCGCCATTGCGGCCCTCGCGCCTCGTCGACGCCGCCGAAGCGCCCCGCAAACCGGAGCAAGCAACCCTGTCCGCGCCTGCCCGCATCCGCGGCGAGGCGATTCACCTGCTGCTGCAGCACCTGCCCGGCGTCCAGGCCGTGCGGCGCGACGAGGTGGCTGGCCGGCTTCTGGCTGCGCGGTTTCCGGCGTTGGACGAGTCCGAATCGGGAAGGGCGATCCGAGAGACGCTGGCGCTCATGGCTCGCCCCGAATTGGCCGGCCTGTTCGAGGGCGACGCGCGCACCGAAGTCGCCATTGCCGGGCGTGTTGCATACAAGGGCCGGCAGGTGGATGTATCGGGCCGGATCGACCGCCTCGTGGTTGCGGCGGGGCACGTGACGCTGATTGATTTCAAGACAGGCCGGCCACCCGACGACCCGGCTGTGCTGCCGCCAGGCGTCATCGCGCAGATCGTGGTTTATAGCCAGCTGGTGGCCAATCTCTACAGCGGACGCCGCATTTCAGCACTGGTCATTTGGACACAGATCGGACGAGCCGTATCCGTGCCCTTACCTGAAACCTTGCCTAGCTTCGATTAGCGCACGATCACGCGCGCGCCCAGCTTGGTGCGCTCGTAGAGATCGATCGTGTCGACGTTGTGCATGCGGATGCAGCCCAGCGAGACGCTCTGGCCGATGTATTCGGGCTCGTTCGTGCCATGGATGCGGATGTACGTGTCCTTCCCATTGGCGTCATAGAGATAGAGCGCGCGGGCACCCAGCGGGTTGTCTGCACCGCCCGGCACGACTTTCGGCAGAGCCGGGTTG
>JANMMT010000073.1:0-27918 GCA_031373545.1 Hyphomicrobiales bacterium | reverse complement strand
GGCAAGGTCACTTCCCCGAACCAGTGCGGGCCATAAGCCATCGCAAGGAGCATCAGCGCACCGCCCAGCGCCAGCAGCCAGACACCGATGCGAATGGTGCCATCCAGCCCCAGCCGCCCCACCACACGCTGGGCAATGATGGTGCCGGTGATGAAGCCCAGGACAGAGACCCCGAATGAAAGACCAAACAGCAAGGGGCTGAGGCCGTAGGTCTGCTGCAGCACGAATGACGAGCCGGAGATGAAGCAGAAAAGCCCGCCGTAAGTCAGGCCGGATATCATCACGTAGAGCCTGTACCCGCGGTGGGCGAACAACGTGCCAAAACCCTTGAGGATGCCGGTCAGGGAAATCGGTTCCATCCGCCTTTCGCGCAACGTTTCGGGCAAATGGCGGCTGACAACCCACGCCAGAGCGCCCGCCGCCAGCAGCACCGCCCAAAAGTTGGAGCGCCAACCGAACAAGGGCTCCATGACCCCGCCAAGGATGGGAGCCAACGCGGGCACGACCCCCATGATCATGCCCATGCGCGAGAGCTCGCGCCCCGCGCGCGCACCGTCGTAAAGGTCGCGCACGATGGCGCGGCCCAGCACGATCGGTCCGGCGGCACCCAGCGCCTGCACGAACCTGAAAAATACCAGCATGTCGATGGAGACGGCCAGCGCACAGCCCGCCGAGGCCCCCGCATAGATCAACAGGCCCGTGAGCACGGCGGGCTTGCGGCCGAACTTGTCCGACAGTGGGCCGTAGAAAATCTGCCCCACGGCAAATCCGAGCAGATACACCGACAGTGTCAGCTGCACGCGGCTGGCATCGGTTGCGAAGGCCGCCGTTATGGACGGCAGCGACGGCAGATACATGTCGGTGGAGAGCGGCCCGATGGCGGTGAGCATGGCCAGCACCGCCGTCATGCCGAGGGTGTCGGGTCTGAGCATGTCAGATCGGGATGCTGTGCGCGTGCGCGAAGGTTTCCAGCGGCCCGCGCAGGGTGGCGCAGCCATCGCAATCGGACAGCATGGCATCGAGCGCCTGTGTCACGGCCTCGACGTCGAGCGCGAGCAGCATGGCCTTCACCGGCCCGATCGACGCGGGAGACATGGACAACTGGCGAAAACCCAGCGCCGCGAGTGCCATGGCTTCCAGAGGGCGCCCCCCCATTTCGCCGCAGACCGTGACGGGTGTGCCCGCCGCATGGGCCTTGCTGGCGATGAGTTTCAACGCCCGCAGCATGGCCGGGTTCAGCGTGTCGAAGCGATTGGACACCCGGCGGTTGTCGCGGTCCACGGCGAACAGAAACTGCATGAGATCGTTGGAGCCGACCGAGACAAAATCCGCGTGTTTCATGATGTTGTCGATGTCAAACAGCAAGGAGGGCACCTCCAGCATGACGCCGAGCTTCACCTCGCGGGGGGCGGCGTGGCCGTGCTTTTTCAAATGTGCCCGCTCGCGCTCCAGCATGTCCTTGGCCTGGAGATATTCATCCACGGTCGCCACCATCGGCAGCATGATGCGCGTGACGCGCCCGGCCGTGGCTTTGAGCAACGCGCGGAACTGTGCCTTCAGGAGCGCGGGGCGATCCAGACCGATGCGCACGGCGCGCCAGCCAAGCGCCGGGTTCTCCTCCTCCACCTTGCGCATGTAGGGCAGGATCTTGTCGCCGCCGATGTCGAGTGTGCGGAAGGTCACGGGCTTGCCGCCTGCCGATTGCAGGATAGCGCGGTAAAGCGCCTCCTGCGCCTCGGCGCGCGGCATGGAGGGTGCGACCATGAACAGGATTTCGCTCCGAAACAGGCCGATGCCCGCCGCATTCACATCGGCGACCTGCGGCACATCCACCAGGAGGCCCGCATTCATGTACAGGTCGATGGTCACGCCGTCCTTGCTGACCGAGGGCAGATCGCGCAGGGCGCGGTATTGCTCCTGCCGTTTGGCGCGCAGTTTGGCCTTTTCGGCGTAACTCGCTTCCACGTTGGGCTGTGGGCGAACCTGCACATCACCTGTCGAGCCATCGACGATGATCGCATCGCCCTGCTCCACCAGGCTGACGATGCCCTCCACCTCGCCAACGCAGGGAATGCCCAACGCGCGCGCCACCACCGCCACATGGCTGGTGGGGCCTGCCTCTTCGAGGATCAACCCGCGCAGGCGCGAACGCTCATACTCCAGAAGCGCCGCAGGGCCCATGGAGCGGGCAACCAGAATGGCGTTTTCCGGCAACTGTCCCGCAGCCAGCGTGAAGGATTCGCCCGTCAACTGATGCAGCAGCCGGTTGGCCAGATCATCGAGATCGTGCAACCGCTCGCGCAGGTACGGGTCGGTCTGGCGCAGCAGCTTGGCGCGCGTATCCGACTGCACGCGCTCGACCGCAGCTTCTGCCGTCAACCCGCTGGAGATGGCCTCGTTGAGACGCCGCAGCCACCCCCGATCATGGGCAAAGGTGCGGAAGGTTTCCAGAATCTCGCGGTGTTCACCCGGCCCCGAGCCATCGCGCTCGATCAGACCATCGAGCTGATCACGCAGCGCCGTGATCGCCTCGTTGAGGCGGCGCAATTCCATGTCGGTGTCATCGGCCACCAGATTCTTGATGATGACGCGCGGCTCGTGCAGCACCACATGGCCAAGGCCCACGCCATCGGCGATGGGCACGCCCAGCATGGCCAGAGGCTTGCGCAGGGCCGTGCCGCCAGAGGACGGGTTGACGAGGCTCTCCAGTTCGCCCGTCGCCAGCAATTCCGCCAGCACCATCGCGGTGGTCTGGAGCGCCTCGGTCTCTTCCTCCGAATAGGTGCGGCGGGCGGAATTCTGCACCACGAGCACGCCCAGTGTGTTGCCTGCGCGCAGGATCGGGACGCCGAGAAACGAGTTGTAGATCTCCTCCCCCGTCTCGGGCTTGTAGGAAAAGCGTGGATGCGCCTGGGCATCGGAGAGGTTGAGCATCTCCGCTGTCTCGATGATCAGGCCGACCAGGCCTTCCCCCGCACCCATGGTGGTGAGGTGCACCGCGCTCTTGTTGAGGCCCTCGGTGGCATAGAGTTCCAGCGTGCCATCGGCCCGCAGCACATAGACCGAACAGACCTCCGCCACCATGTTGGCGGCGATCAGCACCACGATGCGGTCAAGGCGCTCTTGCGGGCTGACAGGCTCCGCCATGACCTCGCGCAGGCGGCGAATCAGCACGCGTGGTCCGCCAAGAGCCCCCCGCATCACGATTGTCGTCTCCCGCTCATGCGTCGTCCTGATTTGCACTCCACCTATAGGTGAAGCCGGACGGCGCGGGCAAGCACAGGCTTTTGTCTGCCCTGTTAACGGGGGAAAAAGCCTTTTGAGCTAGGGAGATGGCACACATGATGCGTGAGGTCTGGCATGGCAGCGTCCCGGGATGTCGAAGAGAATCACTGGCCCGGCTTCGTCGACGCGCTGACAACGATGACCATGATGCTCATTTTCGTCATGACCATCCTGACCGTCGTGATCTTCAGCCTGTCGCAGACGGCCTCACGCGCGATGGTCGAGAAAGTTGCGAAGGTGGTCAACATCGGCACCATCGATGACAAGGAGGGGGCCGAGGAGCTGATGACGCGCATCATGGCCAAGCTCGATCAGGATCATCAAACAACAACGGTGGCCGAGGCGCATGCGCCGGCAAAACCCGAAGACCAGGACGGACGCAGATTGCAGTCCACGGCGGAGGCCGCCACCCTGCCGGTCCAGGGCGCAAGGGTCGACGCGAGCCCCGCCTTTCTCACCGTTACTTACATGCGGCGCGCCACGGGTCTTGATGAGGACACGCGTCTGCGCATTCGCGCCGCGATGACCGAGAGCGATTCCCTGCGCAAGACCGTGGAACTCAAGGCCTATGCCGATCGTGCCGTCGCGGTGAGCGATTCGCGGCGCATCGCCTTTTACCGCCTGCTCAACTTGCGCAGCGAGCTCATCGCGCTGGGCGTGCCAGCCGATCGAATCAAAGCCAGGATCGAGGAATCCCACGGCGCCTCCGCGCCCGATCTTGTGCGCGTTTCCTTGGCTGCAGCTGGATAAATGCTGCGATGCCCAGCATTTTAATCATTTCTTCGGCGCTGTGACGCAAGGTAATCTGACGTTTAATCCTGTTTTCTGTCTGGTGGACTACGCATGAAGGCGACGCAGGGGTCTTCCCCCAACGCGCATCTGGCCACGCTCGTGTCCGGACAGTTGAAACGCATGGCCGCCATGGTTCTGGCGATCATCGCTCTGGTTCTCTATGCGCATGACTTCGTCTGGGCCGGGTTCCGCTCCAACATCTACCTCAACGGGCTGATTGCCGGCCTCTTTGTGTTCGGCATCGTGCTGTCGTTCCGGCGCACCCTGGCCGTGCGCAACGATGCCATCGCCTTTGCCGCGCTCGAAGAGGCGTATGGTGACACCCGCACCGAGCGCGTAGAAGGTGTGAGCGATCCCTACTGGCGCCATTACCGCGCCATGAAGCCGGGCGTCGTCTTCGCCCGTCCATCGACCGTCGGCCACATGTTCGATCTGGCGTATGATGAGGTCTTGAAAAACCGCGATCTCAAGATCTCGGTCGCGACGCTGCAGAATGTCACCCACGGCATCGACAACCGCCTCGCGGATGAGCGCTCGCTCGTGACCTACCTCGCCGGGCTGCTGATTTTTCTGGGCCTGATCGGCACGTTCATCGGCTTGATGGAAATGGTGGGTTCCATCGGCGGCGTTATATCCAGCATATCCGGCGCCTCGGGCAACCCGACCGAGACCATGCAGCGGCTGCTCTCCGAGTTGCAGAAACCGCTGTCGGGCATGGCGATGGGCTTTTCATCCTCGCTCTTCGGCCTGTTCGGCTCGCTGACCCTCGGGCTTCTCGCCCGTTTCGGCTCGCGTTGCCAGAATGGCCTGAAAGAGGCCTTCGAGGGCTGGCTGGCCAGCGTCGCGCATCTGGAAACCGGCGGTAACGGCAATGTGGGCGATCTCGCCCGGCTCATCTCCGACAATCTCATGGGCAATGGCAGCGGGGAGAAAGGTGGCAGCGGCAGCGGCAGCGCGGCCATATCCGATGTCGGCATGGTCGCCACCATGGCGCAGGGCTTCAGCCGCATGCAGACCTCGCTGGAGGCCATGAACACGGCGCTCCCCCGCCTCATCGAGTTGCAGACCGAGCAGATGCAGGTCAGCCGCGCCATGCTGGCCTCTGTGGACAGGCTCCTGGCGGAAACGGTGGAAGGGCGCGAGGCGCTCAAGGAAACGCGCGCCAATACGGCTGCCGGCAATGAGCATCTGCAGGAAATCATCCAGCTCGGGCGCACCAACGAGCAACGCCTGACCAGCGGCTTCAACGGCATGGCCCATGTGATGGAAGTGACAGGACAGGCCTACCTCGACGGCCTGCGTCGCCTCACAGCTGAAAACTACGAGACCAACGCCCGCTTGGCCAAGCTCCTCGACATGAAGGCGGCGAGCGACAAGATCACCGAAATCGCCTCCTCCATCGAATCAAAGGTGAAGGGCGGCGTCGGCACCATGACGGTGGCGCTGGAACGCACCGCCACGAGCCTCGAGCTGGGCTTGCAGAAAATGTCATCGGAGCAGGCCGACATGCGCCAGGTCATGCAACTCGTCCTTGCTAACGGCGGCGTGGGCAAAGGCGGCGGCTCCTCGCCGGAGTTCGAGGAAAAGCTGACGGCTGGGTTCACGGAGCTGTCGCGCTCTATGGAGACGGTGTTTGCGGCCTACGCGCAGATTGTCAACCGCAGCCTTGTCGCCAACGCCATGGGGGTCACCGACGGCGGGGTGCATGGCCAGGCCCTGATGCCGCAAGCCACAACGATGGTGCCCGAGCGGGAAGCGCGCCCGCAGGCGAAAGTCGAGATCGATCACGACGAGATGCGCCGCAGGCTCTACAGCACGGCCATGACCAACCTGCGCGATCCGAATGCAGCGTGAGAGCGGGGAACCAGACGTGAGCCAGCAAGAACCGTCCCGCCCGCATCGCCCTTCACAAGACGCCGAGCGCAAGCTGCGCGGCACGATTGCCAAGCAGAAGCCGCTGGGGTTCTTCGGCAAGCTCTTCACGCGCGGTGTCAAATCGATCATCGGCGACAAGCGAGAGCGCTGCTGCGTTGTCGGCGTGCTGGTCATGCTCGACAAGACCATCCCGCTCGACGGGCTGGTGACCGAACTTGGTGCGGGCGGCGTGACCTTTCGTCCGGCCTCGACCCATATTCTCGACCGCAGCGGGGCAGATGTGCTGCTGCGCTTTGCAGAGAGGGAATTGCGCGGGCGGATCGAACGCACAACGACGCACGGCTACGATGTGCGCCTGCAGCAGGTCTTGCCCGAAAGCGCGCTTCAGGACATCGCCGCAACCTTTGGCCTGGGTGACGGGGCTGGACGGGCGCATGCAATGCAAACCTCAGCTGCCGCAGCGTGACAACGCCGCTCGACCGCCTGCGGGCCAGTGCGGGGTTTGGCCCGCTGGCAATGCCTGCTCCGGCAGCAGACAAGGTCGCGCATCCGCCCATGCCCCTTGAGGCCACCCAGGTCGTGTCGCATGTTTCTCTGCCCGGCTCTGGCGCCGTTGCAGACCTGCCAACGCTGATGCCAGCCCCCTTGCCAGCTCTTTCGCCAGCCTCCCTGCCAGTGCTTTTGCCGGCATCCGCACCCGCAATGTCTCCTGTTGCACAGGCACAGGTGACCGCTGCAACGCCAACATCCTTTGTCGAACGGCGTGCCCATACACCTGCCAAACGGGAGGGGCTGGTTGCAATACCTGTCGTTCATGCCGATCCGGAGCGCGAACTCAAACCCTACATCGAATTCGCTGCCACGCTTGCTATAGTCTTTTTGGGCATCGTCATGGCCCTGACATCGGGGCAGATTCCAGGCTTATCCGTTGTTCCCGACCCTTGGAATCAGGTGGTCATGGCCAGCGGGGTATGCCTGGCGGGCCTCACACAGGGATTCCTGGCCTTGCGCCGCTGGCAGCGCAGCAAGGCCGCACTCATCACGGTAGATCAGCGCGCCAAGCGCCGGGGCGTGACGGATCCTCTGACGGGCCTTGCCAACCGCGCAGGTTACAAACTTAACGTGGAGGATGCGCTGGCCGCGCGCACGGAGACCCAACCCATTGGCATTGTCTACATCGATCTGGACCGCTTCAAGGAGGTCAATGACAATTACGGGCACGACATGGGCGACAAGCTGCTCTGCGCGGTGACCGTGCGGCTGGGCGAGATTGCCGGCACAAAAGCCACCGGCGCGCGGCTGGGCGGCGATGAATTTGCGCTGCTCGTGGATGGTTGCACCAGTGCCGACGAAATCGGTGCCATTGGCGACGACATCAGCCTGCGCATGGGTCAGCCTTTCGTGATTGAGGGCACCGAGCTGGTCATCGGCGGTTCCGTGGGCATCGCGGTCGCCCCCGAAGATGGCCATGATTTCAACGAGCTGGTGCGCCGCGCGGATATTTCCATGTACCGGGCCAAGGCCGCCGGGCGCGGCACCTGCCTGCGCTTTGACCCGGCGATGGAAGACAATGTGCGCAAGAAAAAAGTGATGGAAGATGAACTGCGCCATGCCATCGAGCGGGGCGAACTGGAGATGGTGTATCAGCCCGTCTTTGCGGCCGATGGCGAAACCATCCGCGGCGTGGAAGCGCTGGTCCGCTGGAACAATCCGAAGCTGGGAATGGTGTCCCCCGCCGAATTCATCGCGCTGGCCGAGGAAACGGGACTCATCGCGTCGATTGGAGAATGGACCGTGCGCGTGGCGCTGGGACACGCGCGCGATTGGCCCGACATCGGCATTGCGGTGAATGTGTCGCCGGCACAGTTTCGTGCCGCAGGCCTGGCAGAAATGCTGATCGCGATCGTGGCCGAGTCGGGCCTGGAGCCCAAACGCGTCGAGATCGAGGTGACCGAGGGCGTGTTGATCCGCGATGCGGACCGCGCCCACGCCGTGATCAAATCCCTGCGCGATGCAGGCATGCGCGTGGCGCTCGACGATTTTGGAACAGGCTTCTCTTCGCTCAGCTATCTCAGGCGTTTCGAATTCGACAAGCTCAAGATCGACCAGGTTTTCGTCAAAACGCTCAGCAACGAGCGCGGCGGTGGCTCGGGCTCAGCCGCCATCATCCACAACGTGGTGTCGCTGGGTCGCTCGCTGGGCATGACGGTGCAAGCCGAAGGCGTGGAGACGCTGGAGCACCACATTTTCCTGCGCGCCGCAGGCTGCCACTGCCTGCAGGGCTATTACTTCGCCCGGCCCATGTCGAAGACGGATTTTGACGCTTTTTACGAGACAAAACGCGGGTTCAGCCGCACTTCGACCTATGCGGATCGTCTTTACGGCTAAAGTAGCTCTCAATCCCGAACAAGAATGTTGCGGAACTGCCAGGGATCCTTGGTGTCGATGTCCTCGGGGAAGAAACCGGGACGTCCCACCAGCGGATTCCAGTCGGTGTACGTGCCGATCACGGGTCCAAGGTAGGGCATCTGCACCTCAAGGCAGCGCTTGTAATCCATGTCGTCGGCCTCGACGATGCCCATGACCGGATTCTCCAGCGCATAGACCATGCCCGCCAGCACGGCGGAGGACACCTGCAAGCCGGTGGCGTTCTGGTAGGGCGCGATGCGGCGTGTTTCCTCCACGGAAAGCTGAGAGCCATACCAGTAGGCGTTTTTCTTGTGGCCGTAGAGCAGCACGCCCAGCTCATCGATGCCGTCCACGATCTCGTTTTCATCGAGGATGTGGTTCACCGGCTGCTTCACGCCCGCTGCGCCGAACATCTCGTGCAGGGACAGCACCGCGTCATTGGCAGGGTGATACGCGTAATGACACGTCGGGCGGTACTTCACCTTCTTGCCGTCGCGCACCGTGAAGAAATCCGAGATCGAAATCGCCTCGTTGTGC
The DNA here is from genome assembly GCA_031373545.1 of Hyphomicrobiales bacterium. Classification (GTDB taxonomy): domain Bacteria; phylum Pseudomonadota; class Alphaproteobacteria; order Rhizobiales; family Beijerinckiaceae; genus JADCCX01. The sequence goes on along the minus strand of JANMMT010000073.1, from coordinate 19,020 downwards.
GTCACGAGATATCCATACTGCGCGCCGGGCGTGGGACACCAGGAGCGCACGCGGGTGTTGGCACCCGCTTGGAGAATGTAGATCGCGGATTTACAGCCCTTCTTGTGCTTCTTGGCGTTCTTGGGCATCCATTTCTCATGGGTGCCCCAGCCCAGTTCGGCGGGTTGCAGACCTTCCGAGACAAAGCCTTCCACCGACCAGGTGTTGACGAACACGCCGGGCGGCTTGGGCTTTTTAGAGCGCTGGGTGTCGCGCTCGGCGATGTGAATGCCCTTGACGCCCGCCTTCTTCATCAACGCAGCCCAGTCGGCCTTGGACTTCGGCTCCTTGAACTTGAGGTTCATGTCGGTCGCCAGATTGACCAGCGCCTGCTTGACAAACCACGAGACCATGCCGGGATTGGCCCCGCAGCACGACACCGCCGTGATGCCGCCGGGGTTCTTGGCCCGCGCCGCCAGAACCGTCTCGCGCAGCGCATAATTCGAACGTTCTTCCGGCCCTTTCTTGGTGTCGAAATAGAACCCGGCCCAGGGTTCGGCCACCGTATCGATGTAGAAACAATCGAGCGCGCGGCACAGCTCCATGATGTCCACCGAGGAGGTGTCCACCGAGAGATTGACACAGAAGCCTTGCCCCTTGCCCTCGGTCAGCAGCGGTTTCAGCAGCTTCTTGTAATTGGCCTTGGTCACATGCTCCTTGATGAAACGCACGCCGTGCTTCTTGAGGATGGCAATGTCCTTGTCATCTGGATCGATCACCACAAGGCGCGCCTTGTCGAACTTGAAATGCCGCTCGATCAAAGGCAGCGTGCCCTTGCCGATGGAGCCAAAGCCGATCATCACGATGGGGCCGGTGATCTCGCCGTAAACGGGCCAGTTGGACATGAAAACACTCCGGATGGGGCAAAATGCGAACGCCACCAAAATTTGAACTCTTGACCGTGTGGCGTGGCACTCGGTCAGGGTCAAGTCAGGCTGCGTTCCGTGGTGAACTCAAGCGGCTTTTCGCTCATGCTGGCGGCCATGCACGGGGCGGGCAATCAGTTCACCAGTCGCAACCACAAGGCCGTTGGCCGGTGCCAGCGCGCCATGGTCCAACTCCAGCCCCAGAAAGCGCGCGCGGTCGACCGGTCCGGGCAGAACCAGGCCATTGGTCAAGCTGCCATCAAAGCCGAAGCGGTTGTAGTATGGCGCGTCGCCTACAAGCAGAACCGCCCTGTGGCCGCGCCATGTGGCCTCCGCCAGTGCGTGGCGCATCAGCTTGCTCCCAAGCCCCAGACCGGCATGGCTCTGCGCCACCGCCAGAGGCCCTAGCAGCAGCGCGGGAACGCCGCCAGCCACAATGCTCCATAAGCGGATTGTGCCAACAAGTTTGCCTCCCGCCTTCATCGTGAAAGCCAGACCCTCGGCAGGCATACGCCCGGCGCGCAGACGCTCGGAGGTTTTCTCGAAGCGTTCCGTTCCGAAGGCCGCGTCGAGCAGTCGCTCGCGCGCCGCCACATCAAAGCGGGTCTCTGCGTGAAGGGTGATGTCATGCGTCATGGGAAAGCCTCCGTTTGCCTGAGCCACTCCCGGACAAAACCGGTGTCCACTTCTGGTCGTGGCTTGGGGGAAGCCCTCGCACCAGCCGTGAGGCCGCCGAACGAGAGATGGGGAAAGGCTCCCTCTCCTGATCCAGGAGAGGGATGGACGATATCGGAGCGTCAGATCACGATCTGGCGCAGGCCCGGCATGCCGTTGAAGTCGCGGCTCGAATACGTCGTCGTGTACGCGCCGGTTCCCTCGATGAGCACCTTGTCGCCGATCTCCAGGCTGAAGGGCAGCATGTAAGGCTCCTTCTCGTACATCACGTCCACCGAATCGCATGTTGGGCCTGCAAGCACGCAGGGCACCTTTTCGCCATGGTCATGGCGCGTGCGGATCGGGTAGCGGATCGCTTCGTCCATGGTCTCGGCGAGGCCATGGAACTTGCCGATGTCGAGATAGACCCAGCGGATGTCATCGGCCTTGTCGGACTTCTTCGAGATGAGAACAACCTCCGCCTCGATGATGCCGGCGTTGCCGACCATGCCGCGGCCTGGCTCGATGATCGTCTCGGGGATGTTGTTGCCGAAGTGCTTGCGAAGCGACCGGAAGATGGCCGAGCCGTAGCTCTCCACCGCCGGGATCTCCTTCAGGTACTTCGTGGCAAAGCCACCACCGAGGTTGACCATGGAGAGCGTGATGCCACGCTCCGCCATCTCGCGGAAAATCCAGGCCGAAGAGGCCAGCGCTGCGTCCCACACACCGATGTTGCGCTGCTGCGAACCCACATGGAAGGACACGCCGTAAGCCTTGAGGCCAAGACGGTGGGCGTGCTCAAGCACCTGCGGGGCCATCTCGACCTCGCAGCCGAACTTGCGCGACAGGGGCCATTCGGCGTCCTTGCCATCGCAGAGGATGCGGCAGAACACGCTTGAGCCGGGCGCGACGCGCGCAATCTTCTCCACCTCGACTTCGCAGTCGACGGCAAAGAGCCGAATGCCCTTCTCGAAGGCCTTCTCGATGTCCTTTTCCTTCTTGATGGTGTTGCCGAAGGAAATGCGGTCAGCCGTGGCGCCTGCGGCCAGCACCATCTCGATTTCGCCCACGGAGGCACAATCGAAGCAGGAGCCGAGCTGCGTCAGCATCTCGAGGATCTGTGGGTCAGGATTGGCCTTCACGGCGTAGAACACGCGCGTATCGGGCAGTGCCTTGGCAAACTGCATGTAATTGTCATGCACAATGCTCTTGTCGACGACAAGGATCGGGCCGTCTTCACGGCGGGCGCGCAGGAAATCTCGGATACGATCGGACATCGCCAATCCCCCATCTCGGCGTGTGAACGCCGCACAAGAGTGAACACATTCGACTGCTGTTCGAACCGCCCGCGCATTGTGGAGACGCGCAAGGCAGACAAACAGCAGCCGGTGCTGGCGTGAGCCAGCGTGATCGGCGCCGTGACGGTTATCCCTCGTCTCAAGCCACGAATGACCTGGACCAGAAACAAAACCGTCGTCGATTGGGGGAAATAGCTCCACCGCACGGCCGGCAAGATGAACAAGCCTCTTCAGTTCGCCAGCGTTGGACCGCTGACTGAAGCCAAAAAAGCCCGCTCCGTCGTTGCTTTGAGCTGCGTCACCTGCTTCGGGCAGGGCCGCCGGTTTTCGCCTCCGGCTGCTGGTCCGCGAGATCCTTTGGCGAAAGGCTTCGCCGCTTGATCCCATCCACGAATGGTAGCTTTCCGGCCTCTTGTCCGGACTCCTACCGACCAGCACGCAACCACAGGCACGTGCGAAATTGGGCAAGCGGAGGAATACATCAGTTTCAGGCGCGCGCAACAAAAATCAGCGTCATAAAGTGAATCGGCAGGTTAATTTTTGGAGAGCTTTCACCAGCTCTGGCTTGAGCGCGTCAAATCGCTGAAAAACCGCGCTATTTGTGCCTTGACGCCGCCGCTTTTGCGTTAGAGTGAGCCACACTTGTGACGCAGCGAGGCCATGATGCACAGACGGACTCTTCTCGGTGGCCTGGCAGGCGCTGTCGCCCTCATGACAGCCCCCGCGATCTACGGCCAGAACCGCCCGCAACAAGGAGCCCCAGCGCCGCCGCCGCCTGTGCAGCCGCCGCAACAGCGTTTCACCTTCGAGGATGTCGCGCGGCGCGCGCGCGACCTGGCGGGCATGCCTTTTGAAATGCCTGCGGCCCTGCCTGATGTGCTGACGCGGCTCGATTTCGACAGCTGGCGCGACATCCGCTTCCGCCCGGAGCGCGCGTTCCTCAATGCGCCCGGCAGCCCCTTCCGGCTGCAGGCCTTCCATCCGGGCTTTCTCTACACGAGGCCTGTCACGATCAACCTGCTGCGCGACGGCGTGCCCGCGCCCATACCCTACGCCGCCAACCTCTTCGATTATGGCCGCAACCGCTTCGAGCGGCCCCTGCCGGTCAATACAGGCTTCGCCGGTTTCAGATTGCACTATCCGCTCAACGACCCGCGTGTGCACGACGAACTGATTTCCTTCATCGGTGCCTCGTATTTCCGCTTTCTGGGCATGAACCAGAAGTATGGGCTTTCCGCGCGCGGGCTGGCCATCGGCGTGGGCGCGAAGGAGACCGAGGAATTTCCTCATTTCAAGGAATTCTGGGTGGAACAGCCTGAAGCGAATGCCGACCGCGCGGTGATCTATGCGCTGCTTGATTCAGATTCCCTCACGGGCGCATACCGCTTCGACATCTATGCGGCCAAGGAGAGCGTGGTCGAGGTGTCGGCCACGCTGTTTGCCCGCAAGCGCGTGGAGCGGCTGGGCATTTCGCCTCTGACATCCATGTTCTTCACCGGGGAGAACGACCGGCGCCCGATGGAGGATTACCGTCCCGAACTCCACGATTCCGACGGGTTGCTGATGCACACGGCGGCCGGCGAATGGATCTGGCGGCCCTTGCGCAATCCGGCCCGGATGGAGGCAGCGGCGTTTCTCGATTCCAACATTCGCGGGTTTGGCCTGATGCAGCGCGACCGCACCTTCGAGCATTACCAGGACCTTGATCTGCATTATGAGCAGCGCCCGAGTTACTGGGTCGAGCCGCTCGACGATTGGGGCCCGGGCAAGGTAGAGCTGTTCGAAATCCCCACGTCGGACGAGACCAACGACAACATCGTGGCGCAATGGGCCCCGGACCAACCTCTGGAAGCGGGCCAGAGCAGGACCTGGCGCTACCGCATCACGGCAACGATGGAGGAGGGCGACATCACGCCCGGCGGCGTCGCGCGCAACACCTACCGCACGCGGCCCAAGGCTTTGGGCTCAGGTGAAACCGTAACGCCGGGCATGACCCGCTTCATCGTCGACTTCACCGATGGCAATCTGGCCTTCTTCCACAAGTCGCCCGACCAGGTGCAGGTCGTGCCATCCATCACCAACGGGCGGATCGTGCGGACCTTTCTGGTGCCCAATCTCCAGACCGGCGGTTTCCGCGCCGGAATCGACGTCGAGGTTCCAATCGGGCAATCGGCGGATATCCGCGCCTTCCTGCGCACGGGGACACGGGCGCTGACTGAGACGTGGACCTATCCCTGGCGGCCCGAATGACGGGGAGCCAGCTTGCACGACACGGCTGAGCGCCAACGCCTGGATAAATGGCTGTGGTTCGCGCGCATCGTCCGGACCCGGCCCCTGGCGCAGGACCTCGCCCTGTCAGGCCATGTCCGGGTCAATGGTCAGCGTGTGACACAGGCCGCAAGATTGGTGAAACCCGGCGATGTGCTGACCATCGCCCTTGCAGCGAGACCACGTGTGCTGAAGGTGATCGGATTGGCTGAACGCCGCGGCAGTGCCAGCGATGCAAGCCCGCTGTATGAGGAACTGGGCTGACAAGGAACTGGGCTGACACGGCGTCCCTGCCGCCCTAAAAGCGCCCATGCTCATGCGCACGCCATCCCATGTTTTGCCCCAACCACAGTTTGCCTCGATCCAGGCGCTGCGCGCCGTTGCGGCGCTGGCCATCGTGTTTCACCACGGGCTCAACGAGGCGGACGGGCTGGCGCGGCGGCTGGGCGGAAGCTTTGCCCACCAATACAGCTGGCCGCTTGAGGCGGGTGTTGACCTGTTTTTCGTCATCTCGGGATTCGTGATGGTGGTGGCCTCACAGAATTTCTTCGGCAAGTCCTCCGCCATCTGGCCGTTCCTGCGGCGACGGATGGCGCGCGTCGTGCCGATCTACTGGGCGGTGCTGGCGTTGTATACGGGACTGCTTTTCACAGCCATCGTGCCGCTCAACCGTCCGGCACCGGATGCGGCGGAGATTTTTTCCAGCTTTGCCTTCATCCCATACCTGCGCCCCGATGGGTTCGTGCAACCGGTCTATGGGCTGGGCTGGACCCTCAACTACGAGATGCTGTTCTACGCCCTGTTCGCCCTCACGCTGCCGCTGAAGCGCACGGTCGCGGTGCCCGCGCTGGTGGGGTTGCTGATGGGCACCGCCGTGCTCGGCCAGTTCGTGCCCGCATCGCAAACCGTGCTGCATTTCTGGACACGCCCGATCATTCTCGAGTTCGGGCTGGGCGCGATGATCGGCCAGATGACGCTGGGGGGTCTGCGCCCCTCCCGCCTCTCGGGTGCTGTCATGGCGGCGGCGGCGATTCTTCTGCTCGTGCTGGGCAAGACCGCGCCCGATCTCATTCCTCGCGAGCGCGTGCTGCTCTACGGCCTTCCGGCGGCACTCCTCGTACTGGCGGGATTGGCGTTCGATGACATCTGCGCGCACCCGGCGCTTCGCCCTCTGGTATTTCTGGGCGACGCTTCTTACGCGCTCTATCTGCTCCACCCGTTTGTGCTGCGCGCGCTGGCCGTTGGCGGAGGGGCGGCGCTCGTACAGCTTTCGCCCTTCCTGTTTCTTATGGCGGGTGGGCTCCTCTCCTGCCTTGTCGCGGTGCTGGCCTGGCGCTGGTTCGAGAGGCCGTTGACAAGAGCCCTGCAGGGGCGGAAGCCTGCGTGAAGGGTCACTGATCAAGGACGGACCATGCGTCTCAAGGGAAAAACCGCCATCGTCACGGGAGCCGCCCAGGGCTTCGGGTATGCCATTGCCGAGACCTACCTGCGCGAGGGCGCACGCGTGTGCCTCATGGACATCAACGGCGACAAGGCCAAGGAAGCCGCCAAGGCGCTGGGGCGCAAGGCCTTCGCTGTGACGTGCGATGTCTCTAAAAGCGCCAGCGTCACCAAGGCCTTCGCAAAAGCCGTCGAGAAGCTCGGCAGGCTCGATATCCTCGTCAACAACGCGGGCACCAGCCACCGCAACCAGCCCCTGCTGGAGGTGAGCGAGGCCGAGTTCGACAAGGTCTATGCGGTCAATGTGAAATCCATCTACCTCACTGCGCTGGCTGTGGTGCCGCATTTTCGCAACCATGGCGGCGGCGTGATCCTCAACATCGGATCCACGGCGGGCATTCGGCCCCGACCCGGCCTGACCTGGTACAACGGCAGCAAGGGCGCGGTGAACCTCTTGTCCAAATCTATGGCTGTGGAACTGGCGCCCGATCGAATCCGCGTCTGCTGCATTGCGCCCGTGGCGGGTGAAACGCCGCTGCTCGCCATGTTCATGGGGGAAGACACGCCCGAGAAGCGCAAGGCGTTCAAGGCGACGATTCCGCTGGGCCGCCTTTCCCTACCGCAGGACATCGCCAATGCCGCGCTGTTTCTGGCCTCCGATGAAGCTTCCATGGTCACGGGAGCCGTGCTTGAGGTGGACGGCGGGCGCTGCATCTGAAAAAACGATTCCACCGTCCCTTTGAAATGAGTCGATCCATGTCCGCATCCGCTTCGCTGTCCAAAGTTCTCAAACAGATCGATGCCGATCTCGACAACAGCCTCGCGCGGCTTTTTGATTTCCTGCGTATTCCTTCGATTTCCACCGATTCAGCGTGGAAAGGCGATTGCGCCAAGGCGGCGGACTGGCTGAAGGATGATCTGGCCAGCCTCGGTTTTGAAGCCTCCGTGCGCCCGACGCCGGGCCATCCTGTTGTCATGGGGCATACGAAAGCCGATGCGTCGAAGCCGCATGTGCTGTTCTATGGCCACTACGATGTGCAGCCCGTCGATCCGCTGGACCAATGGAGCAGCCCGCCGTTCGAGCCGCAACTCGTGGACATCTCCAAGGGGCGCAAGGCCATCGTGGCGCGCGGGGCCTGCGACGATAAGGGCCAGGTCATGAACTTCCTGGAGGCCTGCCGCGCCTGGAAAGCCGTGACCGGCTCTCTGCCCGTCGGCATCACCGCGATGATCGAGGGCGAGGAGGAGAACGGCTCCATCAACCTGCCCGCCTTCGTCAAGGCCAATGCCAAGGAACTCAAGGCCGATGTGGCGCTGGTCTGCGACACCGGCATGTGGGACCGCACCACACCCGCCATCACGACCTCGCTGCGCGGGCTGCTCTATGAGGAAATCATCATCCGCTGCGCCGACCGCGATCTGCACTCCGGCCTGTTCGGCGGGGCGGCAGCCAACCCGATTCACGTGCTCTCCGGCATCATCGCTGCCTTGCACAAGCCGAATGGCAAGATCGCCATCCCCGGCTTCTATGACGGCGTGAAGAACCTGCCGAAAGCCGTGAAGGAGCGCCTCGAAACGCTCCATCTGTCGGAGGCGGATTTTCTGGGCACGGTTGGCCTCAAGCACTCCGTTGGGGAGGCGGGCCGCCTCTTGATCGAACATATATCCACGCGCCCGACCTGCGACATCAACGGCATCTGGGGCGGTTACACCGGCGAGGGCACCAAGACCGTGATTGCAGGCGAGGCACGGGCCAAGATCTCCTTCCGTCTCGTGGGCGAGCAGGACCCCGCCGCCATCCAGAAGGCCTTCCGCGCCTTTGTCAAAGCCCGTGTGCCCAAAGACTGCAAGGTCGATTTCATCGCCTACAAGGGCAGCCGCGCCATCCAGCTGCCGTGGGACAGTGCGCCGCTGAAAGCCGCAGAAGCCGCGCTCACTGCTGAATGGGGCAAGGCGCCCGCCATGATCGGCTCGGGCGGCTCGATCCCCATCGTGGGAGATTTCAAGCGCATGCTGGGCATGGACACGCTGCTGGTGGGCTTTGGCCTGGACGATGACCGCGTGCATTCGCCCAATGAGAAATACGATCTCTCGTCCTTTCACAAAGGCACACGGAGCTGGGCGCGGATATTGGCGGCGCTGGCAGCGGATTCATAAAATCTCGGACAGATCTTTCACATCCCGGTCGGGCTGGGCATCGAAATACTCATCGGGCTGGCCCGTGCGGTTGACCCAGATCGTGCGCAGGCCATAAGCGCTGGCGCCTGCGATGTCCCAGCGGTTGGAAGACACAAGACACACCTCGGCAGGCGCAAGCTGCAACTCCCCACACAGATGTGCATAAGCCGCCGGGCTGGTCTTGAAGGCACGGATCGCCTCCACCGACACAACCGCATCCAGCAGCGGCGTCAGACCGCTGGCGCTGGCGGCGGCCTCTGCCATCGCCTGCGTGCCGTTGGTGAAGATTGCGGTCCTCGACCCCCGCATCTTCAGGGCCTGAAGCGCAGGCGCAGCGTCAGGATAGGCCTCCAGAGTCCAGTAGGCGTCCAGCAGGGGCTGGCGCAGTGCCCTGGGCACGGCGGGAAACCGCGCCAGCGCGAAATCGAGCGCCTCCTGCGTGAGCTGCCAGAAATCCGCGTAGCACCCCATCAGCGTGCGCACCCAGCTGTATTCCAGTTGCTTGGCACGCCAGAGGGCTGAAAAGGCGTCCGCATCTTCCCCGAGGGCTGGTTTGTGCCGCCCAATGGCCGCATGCACATCAAAGAGTGTGCCATAAGCATCAAAAGCATAGGCGTGAATGGGCAACGGAAACCTCGAGACGTTTTGCTTGACTCGACCCCTCATCACCCGGAAAGGGCGGGTACTGCAACTGCCGGAGAATTTCATGAGCCACGCTTCGTCCAGCCACACCTCTCTCGCGGCGACCATAGACACCGCCTGGGAAAACCGCGCCGAGATCAACCCGTCCACCAAAGGCGCGGTGCGCGACGCTGTGGCGACCACACTGGCCATGCTGGATGCAGGCACGCTGCGCGTGGCGGAAAAGCTGGAAGGCCAAACCGGCCCGCAGTCCTGGGTGGTGCATCAATGGGCGAAGAAGGCTGTGCTGCTGTCATTCCGCCTCAATGACAACGCGCGGTTCCTGATGGATGATGGCGCAGACAAGCGTGCCTATGGCTGGGACAAGGTGCCGCTGAAATTCGCCGACTGGGACAATGCGGGTTTTCGGAGCGCTGGCTTTCGCGCCGTGCCGGGCGCCATCGTGCGCCACTCCGCCTTTATCGGCAAAAACGCCATTCTGATGCCATCCTTCGTCAATGTAGGGGCCTATGTGGGCGAAAACACCATGGTGGACACCTGGGTGACCGTGGGCTCCTGTGCGCAGATCGGCAAAAATATTCACCTCTCCGGCGGTGTCGGCATCGGCGGCGTGCTGGAGCCGTTGCAGGCCAACCCGACCATCATCGAAGACAATTGCTTCGTGGGCGCGCGCTCGGAGGTGGTGGAGGGCGTGATCGTCGGTGAAGGATCGGTGATTTCCATGGGCGTGTTCATCAGCGGATCCACCAAGATCATCGACCGCGCCACGGGCGCCGTGCACATGGGCTACGTGCCGCCCTATTCCGTGGTTGTCTCGGGTTCCATGCCCGGAAAGCCGCTGCCCGATGGCTCGCCCGGCCCCTCGCTCTACTGCGCCGTGATCGTGAAAACGGTGGATGCGCAGACGCGCTCCAAGACTGCCATCAACGATTTGCTGCGTGACTGAAGCATGTTGTGACTGATCTGGCGCATATCTTGACGACAGCGGCGCTAGGCTTTGGCTGCGCGCTGGTGATGTGGATATGGCTGTCAAAGCGCTGCGCAGCGGTGGGCAGAAGCCGCTGGCGCGCGGTGGTGTTGTGCCTGCCGCTGCTATTGATTCCGCTGCTCTACGGCGCGTTCTGGCTGGTGTTTTTCTCCAGCCCCTTTGCTGCCGTGCAGGTGCATGCGGTGCGACTGACCTTGGAGCATTTTATCGCGCCCTTTGCGCCTTTGATCGGCGCGGGTTGGCTGGCCGCAAGCCTGGCGCTGCTGCTGCCGCTCAGAAGCGGTTCTTCCGCGCCCGCAGCTCCGCAAACACGCTGACTACATCCGCCCCCACCATATCAATCGCGGCCTGAACCGCCGGATCGCCCGCCCGCAGGAACGGGTTGGTCGCCTTTTCCATGCCGATCGTGGTGGGCAGTGTCACCTCGCCGCGCGCGCGCTTTTCCTCCACATCCAACGCCCGCATGCGCAGGCGCATGTTGCCGGGATCGACGCTCAAGGCAAAACGAGCATTGGACAGCGTGTACTCATGGCCGCAATAGACCGCCGTGTCATCGGGCAGGGCCGCGAGCTTCTGGAGCGAAAGCCAGAACGCCTCTGGCGTTGAGTTGAACATGCGCCCGCAGCCCAGCGCGAACAGCGTGTCGCCCACAAACACGGTCTTTTCCGCCGCCAGCCAATAGGCGATGTGATCCGCGCAATGACCGGGCGTGTCCATCACCTCAAAACGAAGCGTGCCCACCTCCACTACATCACCCCCACCCACCTTCACATCGACATCGGGCACGAGAGTGGCGAGCCAAGGCGCGACCACGCGGCAGCCGAAGCGCGCTTTCAGGCCCGGAATGCCCTCCACATGGTCGTGATGCTCGTGCGTGACAAGGATATCGGTCAAGGTCCAGCCTGTCTGCTGGAGCGCCTGGAGAATCGACGCCTCGTCAGGCGCATCAATGGCAACTGTTGCCCCGCTGCACGGATCGTGCGCCAGAACGGCGAAGTTATCGCTGCGGCTCAAAAACTGTCTGATCTCGGCCATGGTTAGCAGCCTCGCGGTAGGATAAGAATGGCTTGAGTTAGAGGTTCAGGGGCGTCCATGTCCATCGACATCGTTGATTTGCGCAGTTTCTATGCGGGCGCGCTGGGTACGGTGACGCGTGATCTGCTTGTTTCCGCCATCGCCAGCCGTTGGCCGGCCATGAATGGCTCAGTGGTGCTGGGCCTTGGCTATGCCACGCCGTATCTGGGTTTTTACCGCGAACAATCGGCGCGCTGTCTGGCCTTCATGCCTGCCGCGCAAGGCGTCGTGAACTGGCCGTCCACGGGGCTTTCCGCCTCCGCGCTGGTGGATGCGGACCAACTGCCGCTGCGCGACGGCGCAGTGGACCGGGTGATCGTCGCGCATTGCCTGGAGATGGCCCATCAGCCTGCCGCCGTGCTCTCCGAGATCTGGCGCGTGCTCTCGCCAGGCGGGCGGCTTATCGTCATTGCGCCCAACCGGGCTGGGCTGTGGGCACGCATGGATGGCACACCCTTTGGCCACGGCCAGCCCTTCAGCCGCAACCAGATCACCAACCTGATGCGCCAGGCGCTGCTCACCCCCGTGTACTGGGGCGAGGCGCTCTATGTGCCCCCGGTCAGGCGGCGCCTCACGCTCTCCAGCGCCAAGATCTGGGACCGTGTGGGCCGCGCACTGGGCCTGCCCTTTGCCGGGGTGCATGTGATCGAGGCGACCAAGCAGGTGTTTCGCCCTGTCATGGCGCGCCGCACTGCCCGTGCCCTGCGCGAGGCTGAACCTGTGCTGGTGCCCGCCAATCGGCTCACTCTCGACAGCGACGCCCCCGCGCGTTAATCGCCGCACATGCCTGATCTTCTGCTTGAACTGTTGTCCGAGGAAATTCCCGCCCGCATGCAGGCGCGTGCCGCAGAGGATTTGCAAAAACTCGTTACCAGCCAGCTCGTCGAGCGCGGTTTTTTGTATGAGGGCGCACGCAGCTTCGTGACCCCGCGCCGGTTGACTCTGGCAGTGCATGGCCTGCCCGCGCACGGCCAGGATGTGCGCGAGGAGAAGAAAGGCCCACGCGTCGGCGCGCCGCAAGCCGCAATCGACGGGTTTTTGAAAAGTGCAGGGCTCACCTCGCTCGATCAGGCGACGATCCAGAGCGACCCGAAAAAGGGCGATTCCTACATTGCCACCACCGCAAAGCCCGGTCGCCCTACGGCGGAGGTGCTGGCCGAGATTCTTCCTCACATCATCCGCAGCTTTCCCTGGCCGAAATCCATGCGCTGGGGCGCCGCCTCCGGCCCTGCCGGCAAGGGCTATATGCTGGGCGAGGGCCAGGGCGCAGAGGCGCTGCGCTGGGTGCGCCCGCTGCGCTCGATCCTCTGCCTGTTTGGTTCGGAGAACGAGGACACGGAGATCGTGCCCTTCAGCGTGGGTGGAATCACCTCGGGCGATGTGACGTTTGGACACCGTTATATGTCAGACGGCCAGCCAATCCGCGTGAAGCGCCTCGATGATTATCTAGCCAAACTGGAAGCGGCCAAGGTCATTCCGGACCCGGAACGACGCCGGGACATCATCCGCCACGAGGCGCGCCAGCTTTGCTTTGCACAAGGGCTGGAGCTGGTGGAGGACGAGGGGCTGGTGGAGGAGGTCGCGGGACTTACCGAATGGCCCGTGCCGTTGATGGGCAGCTTTGAAGACGCGTTTCTGACTGTCCCACCCGAGGCCGTGCGCCTGACGATCCGCGCGAATCAGAAATGCTTTGTGGTGCGTGACCCCAAGACGGGTGCGCTCGCCAACCGTTTCATTGCCACCGCCAATGTGGAGGCGAGCGACGGCGGCGCCACGATCATCGCCGGCAATGGCCGCGTGATCCGCGCGCGGCTTTCCGACGCCCGCTTTTTCTGGGAAACGGACCAGAAGGTGACGCTGGACTCGCGGCTGGAAAAGCTGAAATCCGTGCGTTTTCACGAGAAACTCGGCACGCAGTTCGAGCGGGTGGAGCGCATCGCCGCGCTGGCGCGGGAGATCGCACCACTGGTGGGCGCTGACCCCGCGCTGGCGGAAAAGGCCGCGCGCTTGGCCAAGGCGGACCTCGGCACCGAAATGGTCGGCGAGTTTCCCGAATTGCAGGGGCTTATGGGGCGCTACTACGCCGGGATCGAGGGTCATGAGCCGGAGGTCTGCGCCGCGATTGAGGAACACTACAAGCCGCAGGGACCGGGCGACCGCGTGCCGACAGCCCCGGTCAGCATCGCCGTCGCGCTGGCGGACAAGCTCGACACGCTGGTGGGTTTCTGGGCGATTGATGAGAAGCCGACGGGCAGCAAAGATCCGTATGCGCTGCGCCGCGCCGCGTTGGGGGTTATTCGGCTGGTTGTGGAGAATGAGGTTGGGGTAGGATTATATAATCCTACGAAGGACCATTGGATAAAGATTCAGAAATCAAGTGACGTTGTATCCGAACTTGTTCTGGAGAGAGTTGATGATCAAAGAAAAAACATGGCGCAAGTTAGTCATGAAATCTCTAGCCCGATTTCTACGGACCTCCTCTCCTTCTTCCATGACCGGCTGAAAGTTATGCTGCGCGAGCAGGGTGCGCGTCATGATCTGGTGGATGCGGTGCTGGGTTCGGGAAACACAAGCGCCCATCCCTCCCCCTCGCGGGGAGGGTCCGAGCGCAGCGAAGGGGAGGGGGGCTCAAATGCCTCAAGCCCCTCACCCCAACCCTCTCCCCGCAAGCAGGGAGAGGGAGATGCGCTGCCACCTTCCCCGCAAGGGGGAAGGATGGGTGCCAACGACGACCTGCTGTCCATCGTGAAGCGCGTGGAGGCGCTCTCAGCTTTTCTCGCTACAGACGACGGCACAAACCTGCTGGCCGGCACCAAGCGCGCCGCCAATTTCCTCAGTGCCGAGGAGAAAAAGGAAAGCGCGGGCACCTTCGACACCGCGCCTGACCTTGCCGTGCTCATGGAGCCCACTGAACGCACGCTGGCGAGCGCGCTCACGCACGCGGAAACCGCCGTTACAACCGCACTGGCCACCGCCGATTACACCGGAGCGATGCACGCCATGGCGGCGCTCCGCGCGCCCGTCGATGCGTTTCTGGATGGCACGCTCGTCAATGCGCCAGAGGATGCGCTGCGGCGCAACCGCTTGGCCCTGCTCGCCCATCTGCGCCGCGTGACCTCCACCGTGGCAGACTTCAGCAAGGTTGCGGGCTGAATGGCGGCGACCACGCTCACCGAACGGGTCGTGTCCCAGGCGCTGGGCACCCATGTGCTGGCAGCGACTTTCTTTGGCGAATCGGCAGCTTTCATCACCGCCGACGGGCGCATGGTGCAAGGCGAGGCCACGCATACCATTGCGGACGGCCTGCTGGTCACCAGTCTCATAAAAGAGGCCATCATCAGCGGCGGTGAAGATGGCGTAATCCGCCGCACATCAGCTGACGGAACCAGCACCGTCCTGGGTGACACGGGCGGGGCCTGGGTTGATGCGCTGGCGACTCACCACGACGGCGCCGTCGCCTGGGCCGCCGGCAAGCGGGTGACGGCGCGTGATGCCAAAGGCCGCCTTGCCCACTGGCAAGCGCCCACGGCGGCGATGGGTCTCGCGTTCCTGCCCAAGGGCTATCGCCTCGCCATCAGCCACTACAACGGGGCATCGCTGTGGTTTCCCGCCACCAGCACGCCCCCGCAAGAGCTGCTCTGGAAAGGCTCGCATCTCGACTGCGCCGTGTCGCCAAACGGGCAATACGTTGTCACATCCATGCAGGAAAACGCCCTGCACGGCTGGCGCATCAGCGACGGCGCACACATGCGCATGACCGGATATCCCGCCAAGACGCGCTCCCTGAGCTGGTCACATGACGGCAACTGGCTTGCCACATCCGGCGCGGAAGCCGCGATCATCTGGCCGTTTTCCGGCAAGGACGGCCCCATGGGCAAGGCGCCGCGCGAATGCGGTGTGCGCCCCCGGCGCGTGAGCTGCGTGGCCTTTCACCCCGCATCACTCGTGCTGGCCATCGGCTTTGAAGATGGTTGGGTGCTGCTGGTGCGCCTCACCGACGCCTCGGAGCTTCTGGTGCGCGCGCCGCGTGATGCGAACAAGGCCAAAGCCATCACGGCGCTCGCATGGGACGCCAAAGGCCAGCGCCTCGCCATCGGCAGCGCGGATGGTTATGCGGGTGTGCTGACCCTGCCGTGAGGCAGTGCCTAAAACGAACCCGCAATTCCCCTGTTTCAACTGTCCAGGAAGCTCCTGAGCTTGCGCGACCGTGACGGGTGCTTGAGCTTGCGCAATGCCTTGGCCTCGATCTGGCGAATGCGCTCGCGCGTCACGCTGAACTGCTGGCCCACCTCTTCGAGCGTGTGGTCCGTGTTCATGCCGATGCCGAATCGCATGCGCAGCACACGCTCCTCGCGCGGCGTGAGCGAGGCCAGAACACGCGTGGTCGTCTCCCGCAGGTTGCTCTGAATCGCCGCATCGATGGGGAGGATCGCGTTCTTGTCCTCGATGAAATCGCCGAGGTGCGAATCTTCCTCGTCGCCGATGGGCGTTTCAAGGCTGATGGGCTCCTTGGCGATTTTCAGCACCTTGCGCACTTTTTCCAGCGGCATGGAGAGCTTTTCGGCCAGCTCTTCCGGCGTCGGCTCGCGGCCGATTTCATGCAGCATCTGGCGCGAGGTGCGCACGATCTTGTTGATCGTCTCGATCATGTGCACGGGAATGCGGATGGTGCGGGCCTGATCGGCGATGGAGCGCGTGATCGCCTGGCGAATCCACCACGTGGCATAGGTCGAGAACTTGTAGCCCCGGCGGTACTCGAATTTGTCCACCGCCTTCATCAGGCCGATGTTGCCCTCCTGGATGAGGTCGAGGAACTGCAGACCGCGGTTGGTGTATTTCTTGGCAATGGAGATCACGAGCCGCAGGTTGGCGCGGGTCATCTCATCCTTGGCAACGCGTGCTTCCCGCTCGCCCTTCTGCACCTGGCCCACGATCTTGCGAAATTCCGCGATGTCGAGACCGGTTTCGGAGGCCAGGCTCTGAATCTGCGTGCGCAGTTCCTTAATGGTGTCGATGTCGCGGGAAACGAATTCCTTCCAGCCCTTGCCGCCCAGCTTGGAGACGCGCAAAATCCATTTCGGGTCCAACTCGCCGCCCTGGTAGTGCTTGAGGAAGTCGCCCCGATCCACGCCGTGGCTTTCGCCCAGGCGCATCAGGCGGCCTTCCAGGCCGATCAGCTTCTTGTTGATGTCGTAAAGCTGCTCCACCAGCGTCTCGATGCGGGCATTGTTGAGCGACAGGCTCTT
The DNA here is from genome assembly GCA_031373545.1 of Hyphomicrobiales bacterium. Taxonomy (GTDB): domain Bacteria; phylum Pseudomonadota; class Alphaproteobacteria; order Rhizobiales; family Beijerinckiaceae; genus JADCCX01. Next base: position 2,327 of record JANMMT010000073.1, on the reverse strand, counting down.
CACATCGCTGACGATGTCTTCCTTCAGCTTCTTCGCCTTGCGCTCCTGCGCAGGCGTGAGCGTCTTGTTCTGCATCTTCTGCTCAACGCTCTCGACCTGAAGGCGGCGCAGTTTCTTGTAGTTGTCGGCGATGGCATCGAAGGTTTCGAGCACCTTGGGCTTCAGCTCAGCTTCCATGGCCGAGAGCGACAGCCCGCCGTCGAACTCATCATCATCGTCGGACATGTTTTCAGGAGGTCGCACCTCGCCATCCTCGCCAACAACAGGCGGGGGCGCGTCGGCAAGCGGATCGACCTCACCTTCGACCTTGGGCACCTGCTTGCCATCGGGGCCGGCATAAGTTGCCTCCAGATCGATGATCTCGCGCAGCAGAACCTTGGCTTCGTTGAGTTCATCGCGCCAGATGATGATGGCCTGGAAGGTCAAAGGGCTTTCGCACAGCCCTGCAATCATCGCCTCGCGGCCCGCCTCGATGCGTTTGGCGATGGCAATTTCGCCCTCGCGGGAGAGCAATTCCACCTGGCCCATCTCGCGCAGATACATGCGCACGGGGTCGTCGGTGCGATCGATGGGTTCCTTGGCCTTGGTTGTGGCCACCTCGCCGCCCGCACGGGGCGCGACGGTAACTTCGCCGCCTTCGGCCTCTTCTTCCTCGTCCTCGCCTGCCGCAGCCTTCTTCTCGCCTTCTTCGGTCTCCTCGTTCTCGACCACGTTGATGCCCATCTCGGAGAGCATCGACATCACGTCTTCGATCTGGTCGCCGGAGACCTGCTCGCTCGGGAGCACCTCGTTCAATTCGTCCATGGTGACATAACCGCGCTTCTTGGCGGCCTTGATCATCCGCTTGACGGCGGCATCGGAGAGATCAAGAGGCGAGCCGTCTTGACCGGCACCTTCGTCCTTGTCGGCGTCGTCCTTGGGCGCGACATCCTTGACTGTGCCCGCCTTCGTCATGCCAGCTTTCGCCGTGCCAACCTTGACCATGCCCGTTAACTCCAGAAGCACCGCGCGTGACGCGGCCCTCGCGCATCCAAAACCGGTTCAGACGCCCTCGGGACAAAAGTGCGCATGCGCCTTGACCCTAGCGTTCCAACCCGAAGGCGTTTGACGTAGCGCCCGAGGCGTTAAGTCTTCCCTAACCACGATTTTACAAATTTCACATCAATGAGAGCTGCATATGTGGCGCGAGGCTTCGCGCTGCAACCCCGCAGGTGGATACAACGTTGAAAAAGAATCAGTTTTCAGTGTTCTAAGACTAAAAGATCACGTCTTCACCAACCGCCTTGCGCCACAATGGCTCCGCGTTTGGGGCCAAACCCGGGAATGTCGCAGCCGCAGGAAGAATTGGCGGGCTGGGTGCGCGTGCGGCATGATCCGCGCGACGTCACGCAGATGTTTCCCAGTGGGACGGGGCGCTGGTAATAATAACCTCCGCCCCAAGGGTTGGGCTGAGCGTAGGGGTTGGGCTGATAATACCGTGGGGGCGGAGGCGGCGCGTAGGGATAGTAATATTGCGCTGTGGCAGGGGCAGCCGTTCCCAGAAGCGCGACACAGCTTAGAATCATTTTCATGGTTGATCCTCCCGAAATGACGCGCAACTGCAAGCCCCGTGCACAGCGCCGCATTGAACCTCAAGGCAGTCAAGAGTAACGCTGGCGAAGATGCAAGATCGGAAATGCACCTTGCATGAATGACAATAGCTTGTACCGGAATGCGCATGCCCCTCACACTTGATCAATCCGATGCTGATTTCGAACGCGCGTTCGTGGCGCTGCTCGCACAAAAACGCGAGACCTCCGTGGAGGTCAGCCAATCGGTGGCCCATATCATCGCGCGGGTGCGGACCGAGGGCGACGCCGCGCTGGCGGAGCTTTCCCTCCAGTATGACCGCGTGGATCTGACGCGTCTGGGTCTGCGCATCGGGGCAGAGGAAATAAGCCATGCGCTCGCGGCCTGTGAGGGCGAGTCCCTGCAAGCGCTGGAATTCGCACGTGCCCGCATCGAGGCCTACCACGCCCGCCAGCGCCCGACAGACAGCCAGTTCACCGACGCGCTGGGGGTGGAACTGGGCTGGCGCTGGACGGCGGTGGAGACCGCCGGTCTCTACGTGCCCGGGGGCACGGCCTCGTATCCGTCCTCCGTGCTGATGAACGCCGTGCCCGCCAAGGTTGCAGGCGTGCCGCGCGTCGTCATGGTGGTGCCGGCCCCGGACGGCAGGCTCAGCCCCCTTGTACTCGCCGCGGCGAAGCTCGCCGGCGTCGACGAGATCTATCTCATCGGCGGTGCGCAGGCGGTGGCTGCGCTCGCATATGGCGAGCAGGAAATTG
>JANMMT010000070.1:0-16633 GCA_031373545.1 Hyphomicrobiales bacterium | reverse complement strand
AGAGCGCAGCAGGTGGTGCATCGATGATGCGCGTCAGGACGAGTTCGTGCTGCTCGAAAGCCGTGGGTGGGGAGACATTGTCAACGCTCATGGGATTCTCCTTGAGGTTTGGCCGCCCCGAACAGCAGCCTGATATAGCGGGCGAGATGATCCACGCTGTCTTGGGCGACAGTGGGGCCGCCCTTTGCTTTCGCCAGAATGAAAGCGCCCTGCAGCACCGCCTGGGTGTGGAGAGCGAGGCTGGCTGCGCTCCAGCCCGTGGCCGATCCGTCAGACTTCATCCCGCAGTTGGCCATGGCTGCCGCGATATCGGCCTCCAGTGTGGCCGCATGATCGCTGATCGATGCGTGACAGGCATCCGCTATGGCGCGGGAGGTCTGGTGCACCTCCTGCGCCATCGTGCCGGCAAGACAGGTGAATTCGGCCAACTCACCCTGCAGGATGTCACGGCGGAACTGAATATAGGCAAGGACGCGCTCGAGCGGATCGGCATGCTGGTGGTAGGGGGCGGCGGCAAACAATGCGCTGGTCATCTTCGACCAATAGGCAGCGGCGGCGACGCCAAGCGCCTCTTTGCTGTCGAAATGGTGGAAGAATGCGCCCTTGGTGACACTCGACTTCGAACAAAGCTCGTCGATGGATGTGGCCGCATAGCCTTTCGTGCGGATCAGATTGAGTGCCGCATCCAGGATTTTTTCGCGAGCGGTGCCTCTGCGGACCATGCCGATACAATCTCCAATGTGGGATAAACATACAGACCAGTTGGTATGTTGTCAACGGCCCTTCAGATTTTGTGCAGATCGTGACAGGCGGGCCACCTGCACTCAGCCGGCAGTCGAGGTCCGTCTCTTCATGTCGGGAAAATCTAAGATGGTCATATTTAACAGCCAATGTGGATGGAAGCTTCAGGGCGGCGCAGGGCACACGCCCCCCACGCGCGCTGCAGAGCCGCGTTCACCTGCCGAGCAAAAGGGAGACAAATCATGCGTTATATCGACGGTTGCATCCTCGCTGTACCCACAGCCAGCAAGCAGGCTTATCTTGACCATGCCTGTTCCACCCACGCCCTCTTTCAGGAAAAGGGTGCCTTGCGCGTCGTCGACGCCTGGGGCGACGATGTACCGAACGGCAAGGTAACGGATTTCAAGCGGGCGGTTGCTGCAAATGAGGACGAGACGGTCGTATTCAGCTGGATCGAGTGGCCCGACAAGGCGACACGCGATGTTGGCATGCAAGCTCTGATGGAAGATGAGCGGATGAACGCGCTGACGATGCCGTTTGATGGCAAGCGCATGATCTACGGTGGCTTCGCGACGCTGATCGACAGCGCGGATTAGGGCAGAGGGCGGAGCGTGGCCACCATGGCTCTGGGGAACTCTGTTCGAACCGCGTGCGGTTGGTTCGCGTCTGCGTTGGTGCGCGATTATGCCTTGGCTGAACGCTCAGTACTGGAGCCGCGTGCCGAACAGAAACACATTGGCCGAAACGTTGGATCCCTGAACGTTGGATGTCGTGCGCTCATGCGCATAGCTGGCTCTTAACACGATGTTGCGCGTGAGGCTGTAATCCACGCCAAGTGCCGCGCGCAGCGTGTCATCCGTGCGATTGACGCCTGTGTAATCCGCACGGGAGAAAGTTCCCGTGGCCGTCAAGATGAGGTTGCGCAGGAAAGCGTGGCTGAGCTCCGCCGACAGCCGCCGTGTCACGGCACCCGATGCGTTCTGGATCGTAGTTTCATCGAACGTCGTTGCAGCACGCAGCTTGGCGGTCGTGAGCGGCGACACGGACCAGGTCAATGCGCCTTCCACCACAGGGCCGCGCAGCTCGCGCAGGCGCTGGTCCTCGAAGCGGCGCAGTCCATAACCCGCAGCCACCTCGGCAGTGACGATGCGCGAGATTTCATAGCTCGTGCCCAGGCGCAGCTGCGCGCCGTTGGAGTTGCGCTCGAAACCGCTCACATCGGTGCGCTGGTCATAGCTGCGCGTGTCCAGCAGCACCTCAGCAAAGGGGATGAAGCCGGGCGTGATCTCGTAGGCGCTGCGCAGACGTACGCCCGCCTGGGTGAAGTTGCGGTCTTTCTGCGAGAGCGATTGCCCGTTGCTGAGTTTCGCATCATCGAAATCAGACCGGTCGACCGTGCCCTGAACGGAAAGGGCGAGGCGGTTGAACCGCTGTGTTGCGCCCAGCGATGCGCCGCTCTGGTAGGTGAGCGGGCGGCCTTCGGCTCTGGCCGTCAAGTTGGCGGAGCCGGGCGTCTGCGAATCAATCCGTCCGCGAATCTCGGCATCGAATGCCGTATCCTTGGATACGTCAAAGCGGCCGCCCAGCTTCAGTTGCCCCTCGGGGCGATCGGAATTGGGGTTGGATGTATACTTGGTGTAGCCCAGCCGCAGATCGCCGTTGATCTCGTGCACCGACCAATCGGACCGCGCGGTCAACCCCGCCTCGGCGCGGATCAGGGGTGAGCCCTTCACAGGCTGTGCGGCGCTGGGTGAGCGACGCTCGGGGTTTGAATCAAAACCTGTCGTGATGTCAAAGGTTGGAAACACCTGAAGCGTGCCCAGCCGCAGCCCGAGCGGCGCGTAGGGCTCGAGTTCCACCGCACGGCGGCGGCGTTGCACGGGCGGGGGCGGCAGGCCCTGAAACACCAGTTGTTCACCACTGGGGGCCGTGACGGCAGTGTTGATGGGCCGTTCCAGCGTGCGGAAACTCTGCTGGCGCGGACGGCGGGCCTCCAGCCGTGTGGCCTCGGTGCCGCCGGGTTGGCTGACATCCGGCTCTTGCACCCGCGCGGGGCCGGGGGCGGCACCCGTGCGGCGGCGCTGGCTTTGCTGGCGCAGACGCTGGCCGGGTTCGGCAAAGCCGGTGGGCGTCGCCTGGTTCACTGTGCCGGCAATGGGGCGGTCAGGGCCGTCGCTGGGCCCGGTGCTGCGGATGGAGGGGGGACTGTTGCGCGCGGCGTCCCCCGCCGTGCGCCCGACGCGGGTGACGGGATCGTCGTCGATGCCACGCAGGCCCTGCGCCCATGCCCCCGAGACGGGCAGCCAGGCTGCGAGGCAGACGCCAGCAAGGATACGTGCGTTGCGGGTCATATTCCCGATGAATCAGTTGTGTGGCCCACGCCACATATCTTTCCCATAGGTAAACGCGCATGGTTAACAGAGCGTTAGAGTTCAACTTGCTTGCCAACATCCTTGCCAACTTCCTTGCCATCGTTGCGTCACCATGGCAGGTCACACAGCAATCAAGGAGCACGCCCATGGCTTATGATGCCGACACAATGGCCGAACGTCGCAGGCTGACGCGCCGCCTGTCTCTCTGGCGTGTGCTGGCCGTGGTTGCGGGGTGCCTGGCGGTTGTGGGCCTCGCCGTCGGCTTGTTCGGCCGCTCTGGTTTTGGCGGCGGCGGCGATCATCTTGCGCGCGTCACGATCAGTGGTGTGATCACCGGCGACCGCGCGACACTGCGCCTGCTGGAGGGCCTGCGCTCATCGAGTGCCAAGGCTGTGCTGCTGGTCATCGACAGTCCCGGCGGCACCGTCCCGGGGTCCGAAGCGCTTTATGACGGCATTCGTCGCGTGTCCGAGAAGAAGCCGGTGGTGGCGGTGGTCAACAACCTCGCGGCGTCCGGCGGTTACATCGCCGCACTGGGTGCGGACCGGATCGTCGCACGGCAGACCTCGCTGGTGGGTTCCATCGGCGTGCTGTTCCAGTTTCCCAATGTCAGCCAGTTGCTCGACAAGGTGGGCGTGAAATTCGAGGTCGTGCGCTCTGCCCCGCTCAAGGCCTCGCCTTCAGGTCTGGAGCCGACCTCGCCGGAGGCGCGCGCCGCAGTGAACGCGCTGGTGCAGGAGAGCTACGATTGGTTCAAGGGCATGGTGAAAGCGCGCCGCAACCTCACCGATGCGGAACTGGCGGTCGTGTCCGATGGCCGCGTGTTCTCGGGTCGACAGGGGGTTGGCCTCAAACTGGTCGATGAGGTGGGCGGTGAGCGCGAGGCTGTGGCCTGGCTGGAGCGCGAAAAAGGTCTGGCGAAGGATTTGCCCGTGCGCGACGTGCGCAAGCCCTCAGGTCTCCAGGATTTCGGCCTTGCAAGCAGCGTGGCAAGCACGTTGGCGGGCACGCTGGCGCAATCCGCGCGTCAGGCAGGGCTGGAAGGCTGGGCGCGCAATCTGGAGCGCGCGGCCGACAAGGCCGAAGCCATGACGCTTGACGGCATGGTCGCCATTTGGCAGCCTGCATCCGAAAACTGAAACCAAATCAAGATTCTAGAGTGCCGCATGCCAGGTGACCGGCACCCGTCACGCCCAGCAGGCTGGAGGGCCCCATGATCAAATCCGAACTGGTGCTCAAGGTCGCGGAAAAGAACCCGCATTTGTACAACCGCGATGTGGAAACCATTGTGAACACGATCTTCGACACGATCACGGCCGCTCTGCGCGATGGTGACCGGGTTGAATTGCGCGGTTTTGGCACCTTCGCCACCAAGCAGCGCCGCGCCCGCACGGGCCGCAACCCGCGCACCGGTGAGCAGGTCGAGGTGCAATCCAAGAATGCGCCGGCCTTCAAGACGGGCAAGGAACTGCGTCTGAGGCTCAACAAGAGCGACGCGCCCAAAATGGCAGCGACCAGAACTGCAAGCAAAGCGTAAGGGGCGAAACGCACCATGCTTCGCCTCCTCAAGCTCATCGTCATCGTGCCTGTGGCCATCGTGATCATCGGCCTGGCGGTCATCAACCGGGGCATGGTCAAGCTCGTCTACTGGCCTGCGCAACTGGGCGGCGAACTCAGCCTGTCCCTGCCGCTATTCGTGGCCCTGTTTGCTGCCCTGATGACCGGGGCCGTGATCGGCGGCATGGCCACCTGGCTGGCGCAAAGCAGCCACCGCAGCGCAGAGCGGCGGTATCGCAATGAAGCGGAACGATTGAGGGCGGAAGCCGAGCGGCTGAAATCCATGCAACCTGCGCCGGATCTGGCCTTGCCGCTCTTGAAAGCGCGCTGATGCGCATGATCGATGCGGCACAGATCGATGCCGTCATGGATTTTCCGAGTCTGATCGCTGCCTTGCGGCGCGCCTTCGCCGGTGACACCACCGTGCCGCTTCGTCATCATCACAGCATTCCGCAGCCCGGCGGCGCGCACGCCACATGCCTGCTCATGCCGGCGTGGGATGAAACGGCGCTGGGCGTCAAGGTCGTGAACGTGTTTCCTGGCAATGGCGCGCGCGGGCTGCCTGCGGTGCACGGAACCTACCTCCTTATGTCGGCGGAAACGGGAGAGACGCACGCCGTGATGGATGGTGGGCGGCTGACCCAGTGGCGCACGGCGGCAGCCTCCGCACTTGCGGCGGGTTATCTGGCGCATCCGCAGGCGCAGACCCTGCTGATGGTGGGGGCGGGTGCGCTGGCACCCTTTCTCATCCGCGCCCATGCCAGTGTGCGCCCGCTGCGCCGCGTGCTGATCTGGAACCATACGCCTGCCCGTGCGCAGGCGTTGGTGATGCAGATGGGCGCTGAGCCTTTCAGCGTCGAGGTGGCGCCTGATCTGGAGGCGGCTGCACGCGCAGCGGATATCGTCTCCACCGCCACGCTGTCATCCACACCTTTGATCAAGGGTGCATGGCTCAAGCCCGGCGCGCATCTCGATCTGGTCGGAGCCTACACGCCTGCCATGCGTGAAAGCGATGACGAGGCCGTGCAACGGGCCAAGGTCTTTGTCGACACGCGCGACGGGGCGATGAAGGAGGGCGGCGACATCGTGCAGCCGCTGGCGTCCGGCGTGCTTCAGGCGCAGGACATCCAGGCCGATCTGTTCGATCTGACCCGCGAAACCGTGACATTCGCACGCCAACCCGGCGACATCACCCTGTTCAAATCCGTGGGCACGGCGCTGGAAGATCTGGCCGCAGCGGCCCTCGTCTTCGACAGGCTCAACGGAACAGCCAGCCCGCCACAATCCTGAAAACAATGGCCATGCCCACCACCAGCCCTGTCATGATCGCGAGATAGCGCAACGTGGCCTTGTTCAGCGCAAAAGAAGGGACCTTTGCAACAGGCGGTGCGACGTTGGGCAAGGGTGAAGAAGGCCCGGATGAGGAAGGCTCGGATGAGGAAGGCTCATGGCCACCGTCCAGCTGCTGGCGTGCCAGTTGCCGATAGGTCTGCATGCGGCGGGGCAGTTGTTCGCCCGTGATGAAGGCGCTCGCTTCGCCCTCGGTCGGGATGCGTCCATGCGCCTGCTGAAAGGCGATAAGCCAATCGCGCTTGGTCTGCTTGTAGAGCGCATAGGCCAGCAGGCCGATCGTATCATCCTCCCGTTCCACCAGTTTGGCGAACATCGGGTTGTGCCGTGCATCCGCACCGTTGATCGCGCCCGGTTGGCTGCCAGGCATGACTGCGGCGTCCGCCTCTGCGACGAAAGGCGTTTTCAGCCGGGGCAAAAGCTGTTGCGCAGGCCGTGTGGAGGCTGGGACCGCTTGATCCGGTTGAGACGTGGCATCACTCATGGGCTAAGCTCCCGATGCGGCTTGCGGTGGGATGGCCAGCCGCCTTTTCCCCGAATTCCAGGTTTGGAAGGGACAGACATACCATGTTGATCGCGGGAGTCGATGAAGCCGGGCGCGGCCCTCTGGCTGGACCTGTGGCGGCGGCGGCCGTTATTCTCGACCCCGCGCGGATTCCGCCCGGCATCACTGATTCCAAGAAGCTCAGCGCCGCCGCGCGCGCGCAGTTGTTTGCGCTGATCCTCGCAGAGGCTCATGCCGTGGCCTTTTCTTTCGCGCCGCCTGCCGAGATCGATCGCCTCAACATTCGCGGCGCCACACTCGCCGCCATGCGCCGCGCTGTGCTGGGCCTCAGCGTCGCACCCGATCTTGTGCTGGTGGATGGGCGCGACGTGCCGCCCGGCCTGCCCTGCCCGGGGCGGGCCATCATAGGCGGGGATGGGCTGGACCCCGCCATCGGTGCGGCCTCCATCATCGCCAAGGTGATGCGCGACCGTCTGATGATGCGGCTGGATGGGCTTTATCCGGTCTATGGCTTTGCCACTCACAAAGGCTATCCCACGGCGCAGCACCGGGCGGCGATCCCAATGCATGGGCCGAGTGCGCACCACCGCCTGAGCTACGCACCGTTCAGAAACGGCACACCTTGAGTTTCGCCGTCTAAACCTGACCTTCACCCTGCCGGGCGCATAACCGTGTCGTACGTTGCGTAACTGGTGCGTGTTCATGTCTGTCGCGTTTACAGGGTCCAACGACCCGACCTCCCGGATTCAGGTTTTGCGTACCGGGAGGTCGGATCGGACCCGTCCTCATACCTCGCCGACTGCGCTGGACGCGGTGATCGACCGTGTGCTGCTCGGCGATTGCGTAGAAAACCTGCGCGCGCTGCCCTCCGCCTCCGTCGATCTCGTCTTTGCCGATCCGCCCTACAATCTCCAACTCGCGGGGCAGCTCACCCGGCCCGACCACTCCGTGGTTGACGCTGTGGATGATGCCTGGGACCAGTTTGAATCCTTCGCCGTCTATGATGCGTTCACCCGCGATTGGCTGACCGAGTGCCGCCGCGTGCTGAAACCCAACGGCACGCTCTTCGTCATCGGCAGCTACCACAACATCTTCCGTGTCGGCACGGTGCTGCAGGATCTGGGCTTCTGGGTGCTCAATGACATCATCTGGCGCAAGGCCAATCCCATGCCGAATTTTCGCGGGCGGCGCTTCACCAATGCCCATGAAACCCTGATCTGGGCCAGCCGCGACGCCAAGGCCAAAAGCTACACCTTCAATTACGAGGCACTCAAAGCCGGCAATGAGGATTGCCAGGTGCGCTCGGATTGGTTCCTGCCGCTGTGCACGGGCGCGGAGCGCCTGAAGGATGGCGAGGGTGCCAAGGCACATCCCACGCAAAAGCCCGAGTCGCTGCTGGCGCGCGTGCTGATGTCCGCCTCCAACCCCGGCGATGTGGTGCTCGATCCCTTTTTCGGCACGGGCACCACGGGTGCGGTGGCCAAAAAGCTGGGGCGGCATTTCATCGGTCTGGAGCGCGATCCGGTCTATGCCAGGCTGGCGGAAGCCCGCATTGCAGCGGTGGTGCCCACCCCGTCCGAACTGCTGCTGGCCCCGGCCACCAAGCGCGAAGAGCCGCGTGTCGCCTTCTCTGTCATGCTCGAAACCGGCGTGCTGGCACCTGGGTGCGTGCTGACCGACTCCAAGGGCCGCCACAGCGCGGTTGTGCGCCCAGACGGCACGCTGCTCGCCAATGGCATCGTGGGATCGATCCACAAGATCGGCGCCTTGGTGCAGGGCCTGCCCGCCTGCAATGGCTGGACCTTCTGGCACAGGGAATTGGACGGCCAGCGTCAGCCCATCGACACGTTGCGCACAGCCTACCGCGCGACGCTGCGGGATGCGGCTTAGGCCCTCACAGAAAACTCACCGGGTCGATATCCACGCCCACGCGGGTGCTGCCGCGCAGCTTGGGCCCGTTGGCGAGCAAAGCGCGGATATAACCCTGCACATCGGCAGCGCGCGGCCCCTTGATTAGCAAGCGAAAGCGGTAGCGACCGCGGATCAGCGCCAGTGGCGCCTCGGCGGGGCCAAGCAGGGCAATGCCTTCCCAGCGCTGGGCACCCGCATCGGGGGCGGCGAGCAGATGCAGCCCCGTGCGGGCGAGATCGCGCGCGTGTTGCTCGGCCACGGTCTTGTCCGCGGCCGCTACAACCATGGCGGCCAACCGCCCGAATGGGGGCAGGCTTGCTGCCTCACGAATGCGGATTTCCTCGGCGTAAAAACGCTTGGCGTCACCCGACAGGATGGCGCGCATGACGGGATGCGTGGGGTCATGGGTCTGGATCAGCCCGCGCCCCGGCGTATCGCCCCGGCCTGCGCGGCCTGTCACCTGCTGGAGCAGTTGAAACGTGCGCTCCGCCGCGCGCGGATCGCCGCTGGTGAGGCCCACATCGGCGTCCACCACCCCCACCAGCGCAAGGCCTGGAAAGTTATGGCCCTTCGCCACAAGCTGCGTGCCGATGATGATGTCGAACTCGCCGTCTGCGATGGCCTGCAACTCGCGGCGCAGGCGCTCCGTGCCGCCGGGAAAATCCGAGGACAGCGTGATCATGCGCCGGCCGGGAAAGAGATGCGCGGCCTCCTCTGCCAGGCGCTCCACACCGGGCCCGCAGACGGTGAGGCTTCCCTCGGTTCCACAACTGATGCAGCGCGTCGGTGCGCGTTCCGTATGGCCGCAGTGGTGGCACACCAGTGCGCGACGAAAGCGGTGTTCCACCAGCCAGGCGCTGCAATGCTGACATTGCCAGCGGTGGCCGCAGGTGTTGCAGACGGTGAGCGGCGCATAGCCACGCCGGTTGAGGAACAGCAGCGTCTGATGGCCAGCGTCCAGCGTCTCGTCCACGGCCCGGCGCAGCGGCGCGGAAATCCAGCGCCCATGTCCGGGCGGGTGCTGGCGCAGGTCGATGGCCGCAAGCGAGGGCATGCGCCGCCCGCCGTGGCGGCTGGGCAGCGTGACATGGGCGTAGCGCCCGCTGGTCGCGTTGACCTGTGTTTCCACCGAAGGCGTGGCGGAGGCGAGAATGACCGCCGCCTGCTCGATGCGCCCGCGCACCACGGCCATGTCGCGGGCGTGGTAATGCACGCCGTCCTCTTGCTTGTAGGTTTGCTCGTGCTCCTCATCAATGACGATGAGGCCCAGATTCTGAAACGGCAGAAACAGCGCCGAACGCGCGCCCACCACGACGCGGGCACTACCCCCCGCCACCGCGCGCCATAGGCGGTTTTTGCGCGTCGCAGCCACGCCCGAATGCCATTCCGCGGGCTTCACTCTAAAGCGATCCTCGAAGCGTTGCAGAAATGCCGTGGTGAGCGCGATTTCGGGAATCAACACCAGCGCTTGCCTGTTCTGGCGCAGGGCCTCCGCCACGGCCTCGAAATACACCTCTGTCTTGCCAGATCCCGTGACGCCCTCCAGCAGCGTGACGGAATAAGCCTGCGCGGCCACCGCCTGCACCAAGCGGTTCGCCGCCGCGCGTTGATCGGGGCTGAGCGTCATATCGCCGTGGTCCGGGTCGGGTGGCAGCGCCACGGGCGTGGCCGGTATCGCGGTCACCTCCAGCACGCCCGCATCCACCAACCCGTCGATGACACCGGTGGAGACACCCGCCAGTTTGGCGAGTTCAGATTTCGGCAGCACAAAGCCATCCGCCGCTGCCGCCAGCACGCGGGCACGGGCGGGGGTTGCGCGGTCCAGCGGCTCGCCGGAAAGCCGCACCCCAAGGCGCGGGCGCTCGGGCGCAACCTCTGCCGGATCGCGCAGGGCCATGCGCGCCACCAGCCCGCGCGGGGCCAGCGTGTAACCCGCGACCCAATCGATGAAGCGCCGGAGTTTGGCAGGCAGCGGCGGCATGTCATGCTTCGTCAGCACAGCTTTGAGATTGCCACCGGCCCCTGGCATGTCATCGGCAGCCGCATCCCAGACCACGGCCAGTGTCTCGCGGGTGCTGAGTGGCACGCTCACCACATCGCCCGCGCTCAGTGTCATGCCATGTGGCACGCGGTAACTGTAGGCGCGGTCGAGCGCCACGGGCACCAGCACATCTACCGTGCGTGCGGCAGGCAGGGCACCGTCAAACAGATTATCAAGGGGCGGGGGATCGGGCATCAAGGTCTCAGCTGCAACCACATCGTGCCCCACCATGTCATGCGGATGGGTAGTCCACACCCATGAAATACAGGCCGTAGGCGGGGGCCTGCATGCCGCTGCGCTTGGGGTCGCGCGCTTCGAGCGCGGCCTTGAGATCACAGGTGGACCATTTGCCGGCTCCCACAAGCTCCAGCGAACCCACCATGCGGCGCACCTGATGGTGCAGGAACGAGCGGGCAGAGGTGCGCAGCTCGATGATATCGCCCACGCGCATCACGCTGAAAGCCTCCAGTGTTTTCACGGGGCTTTTGGCTTGGCAGTCCGAGTCGCGAAAGGTGGTGAAATCATGGTGCCCGATGAGATGCTGCGCCGCCGCATGCATGGCCTCTGCATCCAGCACGCGCACCACATGCCAGGCCCGGTGATGCTCCAGCGGCGCAGGCGGGCGGCGGTTGACGATGCGGTAGAGATAATGCCGCCGCTTGGCGCTGATGCGGGCGTGAAATGTGTCTGGAACGGCTTCTGCCGCAATGATGGACACATGCTCGCCCGCGCGGCGCAGATGGGCGTTCAGCCCGTCGCGAATCGTATCGGAGCGCCACGCCTTGGCGAGATCGCAATGGGCGACCTGGGCGCAGGCATGCACGCCCGCATCGGTGCGCCCGGCACACGAGAGGCGCAGTGTCTGCCCGGTTAGTGCCTGAATCGCCCGCTCCACCGCCACCTGAACGGAGGGCAGAACGGCCTGCGCCTGCCAGCCGAAATAGGCCGTGCCGTCATATTCGATGGTGAGGCGGTAGCGCGGCATGTCTCACAGCACCGTTCCGGGCTTGAGGCCCGCGCCGCGCTGGAACTCCCGCGCGCTCATGCGTCCCTTGCCCGCGCGTTGCACCTCGATCAGGCGGAGCGCGCCCGTACCGCAGGCGATGGTGAGCGCCTCATCGAGCACGGTGCCGGGTGCGCCCGCACCCTCAGCCGGCGCCGCGCGCAGCACCTTCACGCGGGTAGGCCCTTGCCCCAAATCCGCCTCGAAGAAAGCACCGGGGAAGGGTATCAGCCCGCGTATGTGGTCACGCAATGCGCCAGCCGGCCGGCTCCAGTCGATCCGCGCCTCGGCCTTCTCGATCTTGTGGGCATAGGTCACACCCGCTTCGGCCTGCGGGGTAAAGCTCAGGGCCTCGCGCGAGAGCGCCGCCAAGGCGCGCGCCATCAAGTCCGCGCCCAGGCCCATCATGCGGTTATGCACCTCGCCGGATGTCATGTCAGGGCCGATGTCCAGGCGCTCCGCCATGGCGATGGGGCCGGTGTCGAGGCCCTCCTCCATCCGCATCACCATCACGCCGGTTTGCGCATCTCCCGCCATCACGGCACGCTGGATGGGCGCGGCTCCGCGCCAGCGCGGCAGCAGCGAGCCATGGAGATTGAGGCAGCCCAGCTCAGGCGCATCCAGCACTGCGCGAGGCAGAATGTGGCCGTAGGCGACCACGACGGCGACATCCGCGCCCAAAGCGGCGAATTCGGCCTGCGCCTCCGCTGTTTTCAGCGTTCTGGGGGTCAGCACTGGAATGCCGAGACGCTCAGCCATTTGGTGCACCGGGCTTTGGGTCACATCCATGCCGCGCCCGGCGGGGGCAGGCGAGCGGGTGTAACAGGCCACGACATCATGCCCCTGACCCATGATCTCGGACAGCGTGGGGCAGGCAAAGGCCGGCGTGCCCATGAAAATCACCCGAAGGGTCATGGCAAATTCACCCGCAGGGTCATGGCAAAATCACCCGCAGAGCCCCTGCTTGCTTCGGTCGCAGGCCCGGCCCCCGGCATGAGACTTGTGGACACAGGCGCAAATGGTTATTCATCAATCTCACGTATAGCCTTTTGTCATCGCATATCTTCTATTCAGGTCATGAGCGCAACCACACCTCACTCTCACGATGCCCATGGAGCCACCCGCAGCGGCTGCCCCATGCAGACATTGAAATCCAAGCTGCGCGAGGCGGGCTTGCGCCCCACGCGCCAGCGGGTGGCCTTGGGCTGGATGATGTTCGGCAAGGGCGATCGGCACCTCAGCGCCGAAAACCTCTACGAAGAGGCGATCAAGGCCCGCGTGCCCGTGTCGCTCGCCACCGTTTACAACACGCTGCACCAGTTCACGGAGGCGGGCCTTCTGCGCCAGGTCGCCATGGATGGCACCAAGGCCTACTTTGACACCAATACCTCTGACCACCATCATTTTTACATCGAGGGTGAAGACCGCATGGTCGATATCCCCGGCCTGACATTCAGTGTCGGGCAACTGCCGCCCATCCCCGAGGGCATGGAGATAGCCCATGTCGATGTGGTGGTGCGGTTGCGCAAGAAGGTCTGAACCAAGACCTTTCGGTTTTCGCGCATCTTTTTAACACTCAGGCAAGGTTAAACGGCCCTTTAACCGGTGACCCGTTATGGTTTTCGAGGGTGATCCGTGACGCGCGGCGCGCCTTTTCGACCTGTTGCGTAACTGTGCGAGTTCCCTTGATGTCAACGACGATCCAGGCACCTTCGAGCCCTGTCAAACGCCAGGAACCGAGACTTGAGGCGCGCCATCAGCCGCGCCCTGTGGCGCCGGCCCGCCCACGACAGGACACCTTGCGCGATATCCTGCGCGATCTCGTGGCCCGCAGTCTGCGGCGCATCATCGGCATTGGACTTCTTCTGGTCATGCTCGCATTGGGCGTGGCGCTGGCGTCGTGGTCGGTGCGCGATCCCAGCCTCAATCATGCGGTGGATGGGAATGTGCGCAACTGGCTGGGCTATCCCGGCGCAATCGTGGCGGATGTGGCGATCCAGTTGCTTGGCCTCGCTGTTCTGGCCTTTGCGCTGCCGATTGCCATCTGGGGGCTGCAACTGGCCCGCAATCAGAAGCTGGATCGTTTCTTCGGCCGCATGACCGCCTGGGTCGTGGGTTTTCTATGCATCGCGGGCTGCGCCTCCTTGCTGCCGCGCGCGGGCAACTGGCCTCTGCCGACAGGTCTGGGTGGTGCCGTGGGAGATGCGATCGAGCGGCTGCCGCTGATCATTGTCGGCACCAGCGGCCTTGCCAAGGCGCTCGTTGCCTGCCTGCTGGCGGGGCTGGCGATTCTGGCGCTCAACATGGCGGTGGGTGCCACCGCAACCGGTGACGAGGATGAATTCGACGACGTGCCCGCCAGGAAAGGCACGGCAAAGGACCCTGTGCGCGATGAGGATGACCACGCCCGCGATGAGCCGGGCCTTGGCATTGTGCTGGTGGTTGCGGCCATCCATGGCACGCGCATGGTCGCACGCGGGCTGGGGCGCATGCTCTCAACCGCCCGGCGCGGGGCCGGTGAGCGTGTCAGCGCCAGCGCCCGCCAGTTGGCTGAGGCCGTGACACGTGAGGATCAGCGGGCCTATGCCCATGTGGGGAACGGGGCGGGCGGCCCAAACCTGGCCCGTCAGGAGCCGGTTTTGACGCGTGCATCACCCTCGCCCGAGCCCGTTCGCACCGGCCGCGTCGTGATGCCTGCGCCTTATGTCTCCCCGCGCCTGAGTGATGTGCAGCCGTTGCCTGCGTCGCCGCCTGCGCCCGCAGCGCCCCGGGCCGGTTACGGCGCAGCGGTGGCCGCGCTGCAACTGGCGGCCCGGCGCAAGCTGGGTCTGGCGACCGAAGCGCCCCAGCCGGCTACCCCAGCGCCGGCTGCACCCGCCGGCGCCGCACGCCCCGGCGAGCGCATGGCGATCCAGTTGCTGCAGGAGGCCGCCAAGCGCCGCATGGTCGGTTCATCGGCCCTGCGCAGCGAACCCATGTTCGACGCGCCTGTTCACGATGACGACGGTACGGACGACCAGGAACCGCCGTTCGAGACAGCTGCTGCCGTATCACCTCGCATCACCAGCCGCGTGGCCTCCGCCGCGCAGTCCGTGAAAACCGGCAAGCGTGAGGTGCGCGAGGCGCAGCCTGACATGCTGGCCGCCAGCACGTATGAATTGCCGCCCATTTCACTCCTCCAGGAGCCCAAGCGCACCAATGTCGTGACGATTTCGGAGGATGCGCTGGAGCAGAACGCGCGCCTGCTGGAAAGCGTGCTGGATGATTTCGGCGTCAAGGGCGAGATCATCAACATCCGTCCAGGCCCGGTCGTGACGCTCTATGAACTGGAGCCGGCGCCCGGCACCAAATCCTCCCGCGTCATTGGCCTGGCGGATGATATCGCCCGTTCCATGTCGGCGATTTCCGCCCGCGTCGCGGTGGTGCCGGGCCGCAATGCCATCGGCATCGAACTGCCCAACCAGCGCCGCGAGATGGTGTATTTCCGCGAGTTGGTGGCGAGTGCCGATTTTGAAAAGTCCTCGCAGCGCCTGGCATTGTGCATGGGCAAGACCATCGGCGGCGAACCCGTGATCACGGAGCTGGCCAAGATGCCCCATGTCTTGGTGGCGGGCACCACGGGCTCGGGCAAATCGGTGGCCATCAACACCATGATCCTGTCGCTGCTCTACAGGCTGACGCCGCAGCAATGCCGCCTCATCATGATCGACCCCAAGATGCTGGAACTCTCGGTCTATGACGGCATTCCGCACCTGCTGGCTCCTGTGGTCACGGACCCCAAGAAGGCGGTTGTTTCGCTTAAATGGGCCGTGCGCGAGATGGAGGACCGCTACCGCAAGATGTCCAAAGTGGGCGTGCGCAACATCGATGGATTCAACGCCCGCGTCACGGAGGCCAAGGCGAAGGGTGAGGTCATCCTGCGCACGGTGCAGACCGGCTTTGTGCCCGAAACGGGCGAAGGCACCTTCGAACAGGAGGAAATGAGCCTCGATACATTGCCCTACATCGTCGTGATCATCGACGAGATGGCAGACCTGATGATGGTCGCCGGCAAGGACATCGAGGGCGCGGTGCAGCGCCTGGCGCAGATGGCACGCGCGGCCGGCATCCACGTCATCATGGCCACGCAGCGCCCCTCGGTCGATGTCATCACCGGCACGATCAAGGCCAACTTCCCGACCCGCATCTCGTTTCAGGTCACGTCGAAAATCGACAGCCGCACGATCCTGGGCGAGATGGGCGCCGAGCAACTGCTTGGCCAGGGCGATATGCTGTATATGGCGGGCGGTGGGCGCATCAGCCGCGTGCACGGGCCATTCGTATCCGATGAAGAGGTCGAGCGCGTGGTGCAGCACCTCAAGCGGCAGGGCCGCCCGCAGTATCTCGATGCCATTACCCGCGAAGAGGATGAAGGCGGCGAGGAAGAGGGCGGCGGCGCCGTGTTCGACAAGGGTGAGTTCGGCGCGGAGGACGGCGGCGATGTCTACGAACAGGCCGTGAAGGTGGTGCTGCGCGACAAGAAAGCCTCCACCAGTTACATCCAGCGCCGCTTGCAGATCGGCTACAACCGCGCGGCCTCGCTGATGGAGCGCATGGAAAAGGAAGGCGTGGTGGGCGCGGCCAACCATGCGGGGAAGCGGGAGATTTTGATCGAGGGAGATGAGTGAGGGGAGCACCCCTTTCTCCTTGAGCCACATCGGCGTATCGTGCGCAAAAAAGGACACGCTGATCTTGGCGCACGATCATTCCCATTCTCACGGCCATCACCACACCCACAGCGCGGATGCCTTGGCGGGTGCCGAAGCGCTGTGCCTCGCAAAAGGGCTGAAGCTCACCGATTTGCGCCGCCATGTCTTCGAGGCTCTAGCCGCGGCGCCCGGTGCACTGGGCGCATATGATCTCATCGATGCGCTGGCGAACCGGGGTCACCGCCGCCTGGCACCCATTTCTGTCTACCGCGCACTGGATTTCCTGTTGGAAGCGGGCCTAGCTCACAAGATCGCCAGCCGCAATGCCTATGTCGTCTGCCCGCACCAGCACGGCGCAGAGGATGTGGTGGTCTTTCTGATTTGCGATGGCTGTGGGCGCGTGGCCGAATCAACCTCGGATGCAGTCTCGAAAAGCCTCGCCAATGTCGCGCGCGATGTGCAGTT
>JANMMT010000057.1:0-57773 GCA_031373545.1 Hyphomicrobiales bacterium | reverse complement strand
GCTACGGGGTCGGCAGCGCCAGGTTTGTCGATGCTGTGGCCTTCGGACAGATCATGTTTCCGTTCGTGGCCATCGTCCTCATCACGGCGGTGTTCAGTGGCACGCTCAATGCGCTGGGGCGTTATGCGATTGCGGCCTGGGCGCCTGTGTTGCTCAACATCTTCCTGATCGGCGCGTTGCTGTTCGCGCTTTCGTCCGGCCTGCGTGGCTCGCGGGATGCCGGCTTCGTGCTGGTCTGGACCGTGCTTGTGGCAGGTCTCGTCAATCTCGCCATCGTGGCCATTGCGGTGTGGACGAGGGGCTATCGGCTCACACCGTTTCGGTTCCGTTTCGATGCTGATCTCCGCCGTCTGTTCATCATTGCTCTTCCAGGCATTGCGATCGCCGGAGCCGGGCACATCAATGTGGTTGTCGCAGCACAGTTGGCCTCCTCCATTCCGTCCGCTGTGTCATGGCTCTATTTTGCGGAGCGGATCTTTCAGCTTCCTCTCGGCTTTGTCGCCTCTGCCATCGGCGTGGTTTTGTTGCCTGCCGTGGCGCGGCATATGGCCAGCGGCAATGTGCGCGGCGCGCGGGAAACCGAAAGCCGGGCATTGGAGTTCGGCCTGCTTCTCACGCTTCCCGCCGCCGTTGGTCTGGCGCTCATGGCCAAGCCGATTGTCAGCGTGCTCTACGAGCGCGGAGCTTTCACGGCGGCGGATGCCAATGCGGTGGCGGCAGTGCTGCGGGCGCTGTCCATCGGCTTGCCTGCCTTTGTGCTGGTCAAGGTGTTCCTTCCCGCATTTCTGGCGCGCGAAGACATGAAAGGTCCCCTGCTGGCAGCTTTGCTGGGTGTGGTCGCCAATGTCATCGTGGCGCTGGTGCTCATGCCGCGCATGGGGTCCGTGGCGGCTGCTGTTGGCGTGAGCGTGTCCGCCCTGGTCAATGCGCTCACACTTTATATCCTGCTGGTGCGACAAGGGCGGTTCCGGCCCGATGCGACGGCACGCCAGCGTCTGCCGCGCGTGCTGCTGGTGTCGCTGCTCACTGGCCTTTTCATTGTCGCGATGGTCGAGGTCACGCGCCCCTGGCTTAAAGCGGATGTGAACGCTGCCATCCGCTTCAGTGTGCTCCTTGGCGTGTGCGGCCTTTCGGCGATGATCCACGGTGCGCTGGCGCATCTCCTGAAAGCGGCGGACTTCAAACAGATTGTGCAGGCCTTCCGGAGCAAGCCTGCGGCGTCGTGATGCATTGATCACGAGATACGATTGGTCGGCCCGTTGCACCTGTGGCACAGGGATTTCATGTGAAGGGGCTCAAACATGACGATCACGATCTACGGTGTCACGCGCTCGCGCGCCTCGCGCAATATCTGGCTGCTGAAGGAGCTGGACCAGCCTTTCAGCCAAGTGGCGGTGATTCAGGCCAGGCGCGTGGCTGACCCCTTGGCCGCCGATGCGCCCCTCAACACCGCCTCACCCGCCTTTCGCGCCATCAACCCCAACGGGCTGATTCCCTCGCTCGATGATGGCGGCGTGGTGCTGCATGAATCGCTCGCCATCAACCTCTACCTCGCGCGCAAGTTCGGTGGTCCGCTGGCGGCAGCGTCACTGCCGGAAGAGGGCCAGATGATGAGCTGGACGCTCTGGGCCGTGACCGAAGTCGAACCATTGGCCATGCATATTCTCTACAACCGCGTGATGCGGCCCGAGGCCGAGCGCGACCCCGCTGCGGCGGAGGGCGCCATCTTGGCGCTGGCGAAACCATTGGATGTGCTGGAGGCCCACCTGGCCGCTGCGGGTGACTGCATGGTCGGTGGGCGCTTCACGGTGGCGGATATCAATCTGGCGGAAGTGGTGCGCTACACGCAGGCTGCGCCCGAACTGTTTGCCTCCCGCCCGCACATCACGCGCTGGCTCGCCGCGTGCCAGGCGCGCCCGGCCTTCGTGGCCATGATGGCGGCCCGCAACGCCGAGCCGCTCTGAGCCAGTGACGGAAAAGTGGGAACCGGTTTTCCGGTTGCGACATGCTCAACCTGAACGTCCCTTCACTTTGGCGCTGGCGCGTGCGAAAGCGCAATGATGACACGTGAAACAGCGGCAGAAGAGGCCCGCAAGCTCTTCGCGGGCGAGGCCGGGTTCATCTGGGCTTCTTCCGCCATCGACAACCTGCCGCCCGAAAGCCTGCCGGAAATCGCCTTCGCGGGGCGCTCCAACGTGGGCAAATCCTCGCTCGTGAATGCGTTGACGGGCCGCAAGACGCTGGCGCGCATGTCGCACACGCCGGGGCGCACGCAGCAGCTCAACTTTTTCGAGATCAGCGATCGCCTGCGCCTGGTGGACATGCCGGGCTATGGCTTTGCCGCCGTCGGCAAGCAGAAGGTCGCGGGCTGGACCAGCCTGATCAAGGATTATCTGCGCGGGCGCGTGTCACTGGCGCGGGTGTATCTGCTAATTGACGCCCGCCACGGCCTGAAGGATCTCGACCGGGAGATCCTCGAACTGCTGGATCGCTCCGCCGTGTCGTATCAGGTGATCCTGACCAAGGCGGATCAGCTGCGGCTCGACGAGCAATCGAGCCGTCTGGAGGAGGTGACGGGGCAGATCGCCAAGCGCCCGGCGGCGTACCCCCATGTGATTCTCACCTCCAGCCGCGACGGTGTGGGCGTCACGGATTTGCGCGAGGCCGTGCATAAAGTGCTTGTGGAGCGCGAGGGGTAGATTTTCCGCATGTCGCGCAACCCTTCATCCGCCTGCCATCCGGCAGGCACCTTCTCCCGCAGGGGGAGAAGGGAGGGCACAACATTCTATTCCCTCTTTCCTTGCGGAAGAGGGTGACCTTCGCGTGAGCGAAGGTCGGGTGAGGGGCTTACTACTACTTCTTCCCCCGGAATTTCCCTCGCGGGCTGCCTGCCGTCCCCGCTGTGCTGAAGCCGCCGGCCTTCGCCTTGATCGTCGATTGACGCACGCTGGAATCGTCAAATACCGCTAGGCTTGTCTCGCGCAGGCGCTTAAGTTCATCGCGCAGGCGGCCAGCTTCCTCGAATTCGAGGTCGGCGGCGGCGGCGCGCATGCGCTTTTCAAGGTCGGCCACGACGCTCTCGAAATTATGGCCGATGGTGGCGGCGTCACTTTTCGAGAGGCCCGCATCCACGGTCACGCGGTCGCGCTCATAGGCCGAATTCATGATGTCCGAAATGTCGCGCTTGACGCTCTCGGGCGTGATGCCGTTGGCGATGTTGTAGGCCACCTGCTTTTCACGGCGGCGATCGGTTTCCGCGATGGCGCGCTCCATGGAGCCGGTCATCTGGTCGGCATAGAGAATGACACGGCCATCGACATTGCGGGCGGCGCGGCCAATGGTCTGCACCAGCGACGTCTCCGAGCGCAAAAAACCCTCCTTGTCCGCATCCAGGATGGCCACCAGCGCACATTCGGGAATGTCGAGCCCTTCGCGCAGGAGGTTGATGCCAATCAGCACGTCAAAGACGCCCAGGCGCAGATCGCGGATGATCTCGATGCGCTCCAGCGTCTCGATGTCCGAGTGCATGTAGCGCACGCGCACCCCGTTCTCGTGCAGATACTCCGTCAGGTCTTCGGCCATGCGCTTGGTCAGCGTGGTCACCAGCGTGCGGTAACCGCTGAGCGCCACCGCCTTCACCTCACCGAGAAGATCATCGACCTGCGCGCGGGCGGGGCGAATGATCACTTCGGGGTCGATCAGCCCTGTCGGGCGAATCACCTGCTCGGCAAACACACCGCCGGTGCGGTCCATCTCCCATTTGCCCGGCGTAGCGGAGACATGCACGGTCTGCGGGCGCATGGCCTCCCATTCCTCAAAGCGGAGCGGACGGTTGTCCATGCAAGAGGGCAGGCGAAAGCCATATTCCGCCAGCGTGGCCTTGCGGCGGAAGTCGCCTTTGTACATGGCACCGATCTGCGGCACGGTGACGTGGCTCTCGTCGGTGAAGACCAGTGCATTGTCCGGCAGATATTCGAACAGCGTGGGTGGCGGCTCTCCCGGTTTGCGGCCCGTGAGATAGCGCGAATAGTTCTCGATGCTCTGGCAGGAGCCGGTGGCGTCCAGCATTTCGAGGTCATAGACCGTGCGCTGCTCCAGCCGTTGCGCTTCCAGCAGGCGGCCATTGCGGTACAACTCGTCGAGACGGAATTTAAGCTCCTCCTTGATGCCCTTGACCGCCTGGTTGAGGGTGGGTCGCGGCGTGACGTAGTGGCTGTTGGCGTAGATCTTCACGAAGGACAGGTCGGAGGTTTTCGCGCCCGTCAGCGGGTCGAATTCGCTGATGCTTTCCACCTCATCGCCGAAGAGCTGGATGCGCCAGGCCCGGTCCTCATAGTGGGCGGGAAAGAGGTCGATGGTGTCGCCGCGCACGCGGAAGGTGCCCCGGGTGAAATCGACGAGGCTGCGCTTGTATTGCAGCGCCACGAGATCGGCGATGAGCTGGCGCTGCTCGATCTTTTCGCCCAGCTTCAGGCCAAAGGTCATGGCCGTGTAGGTTTCCACCGAGCCGATGCCATAGATGCAGGAGACGGAGGCGACGATGATCACATCGTCCCGCTCCAGCAGCGCGCGCGTGGCGGCGTGGCGCATGCGGTCGATCTGCTCGTTGATCGAGCTTTCCTTGGCGATGTAGGTGTCCGAGCGCGGCACATAGGCCTCGGGCTGGTAGTAGTCGTAGTAGGAGACGAAATACTCCACCGCATTCTCGGGAAAGAAGGATTTGAACTCGCTGTAGAGCTGCGCCGCGAGTGTCTTGTTGGGGGCCAGAATCACCGCCGGGCGCTGGGTCAACTCGATCACCTTGGCCATGGTGAAGGTCTTGCCCGAGCCCGTGACGCCCAGCAGCACCTGATCGCGCTCGTGCGCGCTGATGCCCTCCAGCAGCGTGGCGATGGCGGTAGGTTGATCGCCCTTGGGCTCAAAGGGAGAGTGCATGACGAAGGGGCGTCCGCCCTCCCACTTTTCGGGCCGCGCCGGGCGGTGCGGCGCCCAGGCGATCTTGCCGCGAAAGGCCGGGTGGCCCTGGCGGATCATGTCATCGAGCGCCAACTGCGTGGCATCCGCGCCTGACGTTGAGCCTTCCATGCCGGTGGACGCGTATAGCCCCAATGCGGCGGCCATGGCGTCGTCGAGACCGTCCATCGGAGGCGCGCCGCTGTCGAATCCCGCCTGCGGCGCCTCGCTGAAGCCGTCGGCTTTCAGGGGCACGCTTTCGGGCGTGCTGCGTTCGTCAAAGTAGGCCTCGCTGCCCACGGGGGCGAGAAAACGCTTCAGGGCGGCGTCAATGGGTTTCGGGCGGGCCGCCGTCTTGCGGTTGGAGGCCTGCGGGAGATCCGGAACGCTCTGATTCATGCCCATGGAGACGCCGCGCGAGGTGCGGTTGGGTTTGGGCGCTGAGGGGGCTTTCGACATGCTTGCAATATAGAGAGCCTGCGGCATGATTGGGAGGGCCAAAGTGGCCACAGGTTTCACGCCCCCGATTCATATGGAAAGCAGTGTCATGCGCCTACATCTGGCCACCCTTGTTCTGGCACTCTGCTTGATCAACCCAGCCCATGCCGTGGGGCCGGAGACGAGCGGGCTGGATTTCGATCCGAAGTACCGGGACGCGGTGCGCATGATCAAGCGCGAGGACTACAAGGCGGCGCTGCCGCTGCTGCACGAGCTGGATGTGGCCTACCCCAAGACGCCGGATGTGTTGAACTGGATCGGCTATGCCAACCGCAAGCTGAAGGATTATCCGACGTCAAAGCGCTTCTACGATGCGGCATTGGCCATCAACCCGGAGTATCGGCCTGCGCTGGAATATCAGGGCATGTGGTTCATCGAGATGGGAGACATTCCCTCCGCCAAGGCCAATCTGGCCAAGCTGATCAAGCTGTGCGAGCCTTGCGAGGAAACCGGCGATCTGCGTGATGCGCTCAAAAAAGCCGGGCATTGAGACGACATCACATCTGCAAGGATTTTCCCATGTCGCTGTCACGCCGTTCGGTTCTGGCTGGAACCACCGCCCTCATGGCTGCGGGCAACCCCCTCATCGGACGGGCGCAGGGCGTGGCCAAAACCATCGACACCCACGCCCATGTGTTTCGCCGTGGCCTGCCCTTGGCGCCCGGTGCGCGCTACACTGCGGATTACGACGCCGCGCCCGAGGATTATCTCAAGCAACTTGATGCCAATGGCATGAGCCACGGCGTACTGGTGCAGATCAGCTTCCTGGGCACGGACAACAGCTATCTCGTGGATGCGCTGAAGGCGTCCAGTGGTCGCTTGCGCGGCATTGTTGTGGTTGATCCGGCGATTTCCGAGGGTGATTTGAAGTCATTGGATGCTGCGGATGTCGTGGGCATGCGGCTCAATCTTGTGGGCAGGCCGATCCCCGATTTTGCCAGCGAGTTGTGGCAAGCGCACCTGAAGCTGATTGCAAAATTGGGCTGGCAGGTGGAAATTCACCGGGAAGCCAAGGATCTGCCGCAGATCGTCGGGCCGCTGTTGGCCGCTGGTGTCACGGTGGTGGTGGATCACTTCGGCCGTCCCGATGGGGCGCTGGGCGTGGCTGACCCGGGCTTTCAATATCTGCTGGCGCAGGGCGCAACCCGGCGGCTTTGGGTCAAGGTTTCAGCAGCCTATCGCAACGGCAAAGATGGCGCGGGCGAGAAAACGGCGCTGGAAGCTTATCCGCTGCTCAAGGCGGCACTGGGTGTGGACCGTCTGCTGTTCGGCAGCGACTGGCCGCATACGGCGTTTGAAAGCGTCGCCAATTACGCCAACCAGAAGGCCTTTTTCGAGCGCATGGTTGTTTCAGCGGATGAGCGGCGTATGATTATGGGGGACAATGCGGCCAAGCTGTTTCGGATTAACTGAGCATTTGGCCTGTTCGCCGCCCACGACTCAGCTATTCACGTCGCATGACCACCTTTTCACCCCAGCAGGACGACGCGCTCAAAGCCGTGAGCCAATGGCTCAAAGACGCCAAAAAGGGCCGCGCGCCGCAGGTGTTCCGCCTTTTTGGCTATGCCGGCACGGGCAAGACCACGCTGGCGCGCCATATCGCCGAAGGGGTGGACGGCGAGGTGAAGTTCGCGGCCTTCACCGGCAAGGCCGCCATGATGCTGCGCGCCAAGGGGTGCAATGATGCAGGCACGATCCACAGCCTGATCTACCGCGCGCGCGCGGAGGACAAGACGGGCGAGCCGAGCTTTTCCATCAACCGCCAATCCGATGTGAAAAACGCTGATCTTCTGGTGATCGACGAATGCTCCATGGTGGATGAGGAGCTGGGCAAGGATCTGCTCTCCTTCGACACGCCGGTGCTGGTGCTGGGCGATCCGGCGCAGCTGCCGCCCGTCAAAGGCGGCGGCTTCTTCACCGATCAGGAACCCGAGGTGATGCTGACGGAGGTGCACCGCCAGGCGCGGGACAACCCGATCATTCGCCTTTCCATGCAGATCCGCAATGGCGAGACACTGGAGCCCGGCACCTACGGCGAAAGCCGCGTGATGCGCAAAGGCGATCTCGACAAGGAGGCCATGGCCACCCTCGTGCTGGGCTGCGATCAGGTGCTGGTCGGGCGCAACAAGACGCGCAAGGATTTCAACGCCCGCATGCGCACGCTGATGGGCCGCTCGGACCAGATGCCTTCAGCGGGCGACAAGGTGGTATGCCTGCGCAACAACAAGACCAAGGGCTTGCTCAACGGTGCGACCTTTCAGGTCAAGGCCGTGGGCAAGGGCAAGACCGGCATGGTGGCCCTTCGCCTGGAGGCCGATGATATCTCGGCGCTCACGGTGCGGGTGGCGGTGCTGCCGGAGTTTTTCACGGGCGGCGAAGAGGCGCTGCCCTGGGCGGTGCGCAAAGACTCGGATGAGTTCGACTATGGCTACGCGCTGACCGTGCACAAGGCACAGGGCTCGCAGTGGGATCATGTGGTGTTGTTCGACGAGAGCTTCGCCTTCCGCGAGCACCGCGAACGCTGGCTCTATACAGCCGTGACCCGCGCTGCGGAGCGACTCACGGTCATTGTGTGAGCGCTCCGCTTTCAGCTTCAGGCATGCTTACGCTCCCAACATGGTCTGGGCGGCCATCATCATCGGGATAGCTGCCGAGATGATGCCGAAGATGCCGATCACCGCATCGCGGATCATCACGCGCCGGTCACGTGCCGGATTCGCATCGGGCCGGCGCAGGAGATGCTGGCGCTCGATCGTGACTTTGGGCTGCGCGGTTTTCTGAAGATTGCCGCGCATGGGGTGTCCGCGAAAGCGGGGCTCCACACTGAAGCTGCGGGAGATGGTGAGGTGGGCGTTGCTGCTCATGATGGTCTTCCTTGTCAGGTTGGCTGTGAAAGTCGGCCCGTGATCCGAGGATGACACAGCGGGCGGAACCCGCAACGCCTTGGCAAATTTTAGCCTAACAGTAGCAATTAGCTGGAGTTAATGTGCGGCAATCGAGACAAGTTAAACTCAAGACACGCGGATTCAGGAGAGAGATTCAGATTTCATTCGCTTTTGCGCGAGTTAGGTCGAGAGAGCGCGACGGCGCGTTCCACTCCGCCGAAATCGCGCCTGATTTCAACAACATGAAGGCTGTGCGCATGGGCCAATGACGCAACGTCAGAGGCCTGTCCCTGCCCACATTCCAGTACAGCACAACCACGATCTGTTAACCCTTGGCCAAGGTGGGGGAGAATGGCGCGGTAAGGATCAAGCCCATCCGCCCCGCCGTCCAGAGCCAGATGCGGATCGTGATTGCGCACTTCTTCATCAAGGGTCGCAATGTCGGCACTGGGAATGTAAGGCGGATTGCTGACGATGAGATCGAAACGCCCGTCGATATTCTCCAGCCAGGATGCCTGCTCGAAACGCGCGCGCGCCTCCAACCCGTTGAGAACGGCATTTTGCTGTGCCACCACCAGCGCTTCGGCGCTGATGTCGCGTCCTGTGCCGGTGGCATTGGGCAGTTCACTCAGCAGCGCCAATAGGATCGCGCCCGTGCCCGTGCCGATGTCCAGAATGCGCAAGGGCTCCAGGCGCCGTGTCTTCATGAGATCGCAGGCGAGGGACACCACCGTTTCCGTATCGGGGCGCGGAGCCAGGGTCGCGGGTGTGATGGTCAGCTCAAGCGTCCAGAACCCGCGCTGGCCGATGATGCGGTCCACCGGCTCGCGGGCCAACCGCCGCACCACCGCGCGCTCCAGCCAAGCCAAGTCACCTTTGGCTGCCTCGGTGAGCAGGCGCGCTTCGAGCGCCGCGTCATCCCCCGCAACCGGGCGCAGGCGGGCGGCCAGGGTGGCTTTCACAAACCCGCCTCGGCCAAGTCCGAGGCCTGCTGCTCGGTGATCAGCGGCTCGATCACGGCATCCAGCTCGCCCATGACGATGCGGTCCAGCGCGTAGAGCGTCAGGTTGATGCGATGGTCCGTCAGTCGCCCTTGTGGGAAATTATAGGTGCGGATGCGTTCCGAGCGATCTCCTGACCCGACCTTGGACTTGCGGTCGGCCGAGCGGGCATCATCCAGCCGCTGCCGCTCCAGATCATAGAGACGCGATTTCAAGACCTGCATGGCCTTGGCGCGGTTCTGGTGCTGGGAGCGCTGATCCTGCGAAAACACCACCACGCCCGTGGGCAGATGCGTGATTCGGATGGCGCTTTCCACCTTGTTGACGTGCTGCCCCCCCGCGCCGCCCGCGCGCATGGTGTCGATTTTGAGGTCTTTCTCATCGATGGTGATGTCCACGTCTTGCGCCATGGGCAGGATGGCCACCGTGGCCGCCGAGGTGTGGACGCGTCCTTGAGTCTCAGTGGCGGGCACGCGCTGCACCCGGTGCACACCTGATTCAAATTTGAGGCGCGCATAGACGCCCTCGCCGGAGATCTCGGCGATGACCTCCTTGAAGCCGCCCATGGTGCCTTCGCTTTCGGATACAGCTTCCAGCTTCCAGCCCCGCGTGGCCGCGTAGCGCTGGTACATGCGGTAGAGATCGCCTGCAAAGAGCGCGGCTTCATCACCGCCCGTGCCAGCGCGGATCTCGAGGATCGCGTTGCCCCTGTCCGCCACATCCACGGGCAGCAAGCCGACGCGAATGCGCTGGGCCAGTTCTTCGATGCGCGCGCTCACGGCGGTGCGCTCGGCTTCCGCCATCTCCTTCAGGTCGCGGTCGGTTGCAGGGTCAGCCAGGATCGCGCGGATGTCCCCAAGCTCGGTTTGCGCCGCACGCAGGCCGTGAATGCTGGCGACGAGCGGCGCCATGTCAGCCTGCTCGCGCGACAGACGCACGATTTCGTCAGATGCGGATGCCGCGCTGAGGCGCGCCTCCACCTCCGCCGCGCGTCGCAGAATCAGGTCAAGCTTGTCATCAGGGAGATTCATTCGGGCCTTACAGATTGATCCGCAACCAGAGGCACCCCGGGCGTCATATGACAGACTGTCATGATAACGTCATGTGAGGGCCCCATGGAGCAGCCTACCACCTTAGCCTCTTACGGAGATTATCATGCTCAGGAAATCCCTTCTTTGCGGACTCGCCCTCATCGCAGTCTCGGCTGCATCGGCTGCTGTCTCGACCGGCGCATCTGCCCGTGACCGCATTCAGATCACCGGTTCTTCCACCGTGTTTCCCTTTACAACTGCCGTGGCCGAGCGCTTCGGCCAGAAGGGTGGAAAGACACCCATCGTGGAATCCACCGGCACAGGCGGAGGCATGAAGCTGTTTTGCGCGGGCGTCGGTGTGCAACACCCGGATGTGGCCAATGCCTCACGCCGCATCACCAAGAGCGAATTTGAAGAATGTGGCAAGAACGGTGTGCAGGCCATTGAAATCAAGATGGGTTTTGACGGCATCGTTCTGGCCAACTCGAAGGCCTCTCCTGAAATTGCCCTGACGCGCGAGCAGCTTTACCTTGCACTTGCAGCTGAAATTCCCAATGCGCAGGGTCAGCTTGTGGCCAACCCGAACAAGAACTGGTCGGATGTGGCAGCCAACCTGCCCAACAAGAAAATCGAGGTGCTTGGACCGCCCCCAACCTCGGGTACGCGTGACAGCTTCAACGAACTGGGTTTGCTCGCAGGTTGCCGCGTTGCGGCCGCACGCTTAAATATTCAGGCTGACAGCCGCAAGTGCCAGCAGATCCGTTCTGATGGCGCTTTCGTGGAAGCAGGTGAAAACGATAACATCATCGTGCAGAAGCTGGTGGCCAACCCCGCGTCTTACGGTGTCTTCGGCTATTCCTTCCTTGAAGAGAACCAGGACAAGATCCAGGGCGCAAAGATCGACGGCGTGGACGACACGGTCGAGAACATTCAGTCGGGCAAATATCCCATGGCGCGCTCCATGTTCGTCTATGTGAAGAAAAATCACATTGGCGTGGTGCCCGGTATTGCCGAGTTTGTGGCTGAATACGTGGCAGAGGCCACATTCGGCGATGATGGCTATCTTGAAAAGAAGGGCCTTGTGCCATTGCCAAAGGCCGAGCGAGAAGCAGTCCGCAAAAGCGCCATCGCTGGCACCGCGCTTGCAGGCCTCTGACTGATGACCTGAACATCCGGGGCGGCAGAGGCCGCTCCGGACTTTTCCTGCCACGGGTGTGCAATGTTTTTATGGTTTGCGGCAGTGCTGGTTGTCGTCGCCGTCGTTGCGTGGTCGACGGGCATGCGCCGTGCGCGGGCCCTTTCGGCCGTGCGCGGCCAGCAGCTACATTCTCTACCCTCTTATCACGGGGCCTGGCTGTCTTTGCTGACCGCAGGGCCAGCCTTTCTTCTGGTTGTTGTCTGGTCAATTCTGGCCCCCCGTTTTGAACGGGCACAGGTTTTGGGACAACTCTCTTCCAGCCTCACGGATTTTGGTCCGGCACAGTTGGACGGTTTGTGGCGGGATATCCTCGCCATCGCCCATGGCGGCACACCAGGCGTGCGCGATGCGCTGCGTGACCAGGGCGTTTTGGCTTACACACAGCTTGATCTTTGGCTGAATCTTGGCCTTCTGCTCGGTGTTCTGGCGTTGGTTGTCATGGGTTTCCTGTTTGCCTGGGGCAAAATTGCGCCAGCGTTCCGGGCACGCAACCGAATTGAATTCGTGGTCAAGATCGCGTTGATCATCTGCTCGGCGATTGCTGTGCTGACCACCATCGGCATTGTGCTGTCCTTGGTGCGCGAATCTTTTCGGTTCTTCACCATGGTCAGCCCATTTGATTTTCTCTTCGGCCTGACATGGACACCGCAACAGATGGCTTTCCGGGCTGATCAAGCGGGTGGCACGGCTGCCTTCGGATTCATCCCCTTGCTGGTTGGCACCTTGCTGATCACGACAATTGCCATTTCTGTCGCAGCCCCACTGGGTCTCCTGTCGGCAATCTACCTCTCGGATTACGCGAGCCCACGTGTGCGGGCGATCGGCAAGCCTGTTCTGGAGGTGCTCGCTGGCATACCGACAGTGGTCTACGGTTTCTTTGCGGCGCTGACTGTTGCGCCCTTCATCCGCAATTCTGGCCAGACACTTGGACTGACCGTATCCTCCGAGAGCGCTCTCGCGGCCGGGTTGGTCATGGGCATCATGATTGTACCGTTTGTGTCATCGTTGTCCGATGACGTCCTCAATGCAGTACCCCAATCCCTTCGCGACGGATCGGCGGGTCTGGGGGCCACAAAATCGGAAACCATTCGCCGCGTCGTGCTTCCCGCTGCATTGCCAGGCATCGTTTCGGCGCTGATCCTGGCCATCAGCCGGGCCATTGGCGAAACCATGATCGTTGTCATGGCGGCAGGTCTGGCTGCCAATCTGACATTGAACCCGCTCGAAGCCGTCACAACTGTCACGGTGCAGATCGGCACCCTGCTGACGGGCGATCAGGAATTCGACAGCCCCAAGACGCTCGCTGCGTTCGGGCTGGGCCTTGTCTTGTTTATCTTTACCCTCTGTCTCAACATCATCGCGCTTCGCGTGGTGAAGAAGTACCGGGAAGCCTATGACTGACGCACCCATCGCACGTCATACAGGCCTGCACACAACTGCCGGTGCCCGCGCCAAACTGGCGGCGCGCTATCGCTCCGAGGCCATTTTCAAAGGTTTCGGCATCGGCGCGCTGCTGGTCGCAGGATTGTTTCTGGCAGTCTTCCTGAGCACGATTGTGCGCGAGGGGTTTCCCGCGTTCTTCCAGAACTATCTGGCGCTGGAAATCGACCTCAGGCAGGACGAGATCGATCCACAGAACACGCGCGATCCCAAAGTCATAGGCGCAGCCGATTTCGATGCAGTGGTCCGCACCGCCTTGCAGGCCCAGTACCCAGGCGTGACGGAGCGGCTTGAACGGCGCGCCATCTCCAACGTGATTTCCTCCGGCTCCGGTGTGCTTGTGCGGCGAGAAGTGCTGGCCAATCCCGGTTGGATCGGCAGCAAACGCGTGGTTCACGTGCCTGTGGATGATCTGATCGACCTTTACGTCAAGGGTTACATGACTGCGGTGCAGCGGACCAAAGGCACCAGCGAACTTGAGGTGTCCGGTCTGCGCGGGCCGGTCGAGCTCTCGTCGTCTGCCAACAGTTTTTCCGGCATTGTCGACGCCATCAAGGTGCAAATTCTGGGTCGCTTGCAAAAGGCACGTGCCGAGGTTGCGGGCCGCCAGCGTGTGGTGGCGCAGCTGGAAACAGGCTTGCCAGGCTTGATGACCACTTTATCAGATGCCCCAGAAGGTGCGAGCAGGGTTGAAGCGGAGCGCCGTGTCAGCGAACAGACGAAAACGCTTGAAACGGCACGGTCAGAAATCGCTGCGCTCAATGCGACCATTGAAAATTTCGAGAGACGCTTGCGTGCAGCCGGCCAGCGCGAAGCGCTTGACCGGGACCTGTCATCCTACTTCGTGCGCATCAACGGTGGAGTCATCAAGCTTACCAACGTGAGCGCTTCAGGCGCGCAGGGTGTGGTGCTCGTGCCGCCCCAAACTGCGGCGGCAGCAGCGCCGGGCTCGTGGGAACTTGTGCGTCATGTTACACCCGAATCGAGCCGCCGCCTGCCGGATCGCGAGATCATCTACGCGGAAAGCCTGATTGAACGTGGATTGGTGACGCAGAGCCTCTCACGCGAATTCTTTCTTGGTGGCGCCAGCCGCGAGCCAGAGCTTGCAGGCGTTGGCGTGGCTGTCCTGGGATCCCTGATCACCCTTGTGATCACGCTCGGCCTGTCGTTTCCGATAGGCGTCGCGGCGGCGATTTACCTGGAAGAATTTGCACCCAAGAACTGGATCACCGAAATCATCGAGGTCAACATCAATAACCTGGCAGCTGTGCCATCCATCATTTTCGGACTGCTCGGGCTTGCGGTGTTTCTCAATGTGTTCGAGCTTCCGCGATCTGCCCCTCTGGTGGGCGGGCTTGTGCTGGCACTCATGACCCTGCCCATCATCATCATTGCGTCGCGGGCTGCCATCCGCGCCGTGCCACCTTCCATCAAAGAGGCAGCGCTGGGTGTAGGGGCATCGCATCAGCAAGCTGTGTTTCATCATGTGCTGCCGCTGGCCATGCCGGGCATTCTGACAGGCACGATTCTGGGCATGGCCCACGCGCTGGGCGAGACTGCGCCTCTGCTGATGGTTGGTATGGTGGCATTTGTTGTGGACTACCCCAGGAGCTTCTCCGATGCCGCGACCTTGCTGCCGGTCCAGATTTTTATGTGGGCCGATTTTCCAGAGATGGCATTCCAGCAGAAAACGGCGGCGGCCATTATCGTATTGCTTGTGTTTCTGATCGTGATGAATCTTGCAGCCATCTTGCTGCGCCGCCGTTTCGAGCGCCGCTGGTGAGCCCCAATCAAGGAGACAAGGCCATGAACATCATGCCCCAGGTTGCGCTCGATGCCGCAGCGACGCAGATCTCGATGCCGACGAAGCCTTCTGCCGTCACGGCGCGGGGCGTGAACGTCTATTACAGTGACAAGCACGCGATCAAGGACCTGTCGGTGGACATTCCCGCGCGGTCCGTGACGGCCTTCATCGGCCCTTCGGGCTGCGGAAAATCGACGTTCCTGCGCTGCATCAACCGGATGAACGACACCATCCCGATTTGCCGGGTCACCGGTGAGATCAAGCTGGATCAGCGCGACATCTATGACAAGTCGCTGGATGTGGTGCAGTTGCGCGCGCAGGTGGGCATGGTGTTCCAGAAGCCCAATCCCTTTCCCAAGTCGATCTTCGACAACGTCTCGTACGGGCCGAAGATCCACGGGCTCACCAGCAGCAAGGCCGAGCTTGCCGATCTGGTGGAGCAGAGCCTGCGCCGGGCCAGCCTGTGGGAAGAGGTGAAGGATCGCCTTGAAGCCTCAGGTACGGGCCTTTCCGGCGGACAGCAGCAACGCCTGTGCATCGCGCGGGCCATTGCGGTGAGCCCCGAGGTGATTCTGATGGACGAACCCTGCTCGGCCCTCGATCCCATCGCGACGGCCAAGATCGAAGAGTTGATCGATGAACTCCGGCAGAATTACACGATCATTATCGTGACGCACTCCATGCAACAGGCTGCCCGCGTGTCGCAGAAGACCGCGTTCTTCCATCTGGGAACGCTGGTCGAAGAAGGTGACACCAAGACCATCTTCACGAGCCCCCGGGACAAACGCACGCAGGATTACATCACGGGCCGTTTTGGTTGAGCCCCTGAATCGGCTTTGCATTCCTGAACTCACGCCCCCTCCGGGAGAGTATAATGAACCAGCACATCGTCAGCGCATTCGACACCGAAATTCGCGACCTGCAGAAGAAGATCGCCGAAATGGGCGGGATCGCCGAGAAGATGCTGTCCGACGCGTTGGAGGCGATCGAAAAGCGTGACCTGCGGCTGGCCCAGCAGATCATCACCATGGACACGCGGCTCGACGGGCTGCAGCGCGACATCGACGAACGGGCCATTCTCACGATCGCCCGCCGGCAGCCCATGGCGGTGGACCTGCGCGACATCTTCGTGGTGTCGCAAATTGCAGGCGATATCGAGCGCGTCGGTGATCTGGTCAAGAACATTGGCAAGCGGATCATCGCCATGGAAGGGCAGTTTCCGCCCAAGAGCCTGCTCTCGGGCTTGCGGAGCATGAGCCTGCTGGCGCTGGCGCAGTTCAAGGCTGTTCTGGATGCCTATACCCAGAAGGACATCGACGCCGCCATGGCGGTGTGGAGCAATGATGGCGGCATCGACCGGCTGTACAACTCGCTGTTTCGTGAACTTCTCACCTATATGATGGAAGATCCACGCAGCATCAGCTACTGCACGCACCTGCTGTTTTCCGCCAAGAACATCGAGCGGATCGGCGATCACGCCACCAACATTGCCGAGCGCATCTATTACGTGGTGACGGGTGAAACGCTGACCGCAGCGCGTCCCAAGGGCGATGATGGTCCGTCCATGCTCACCACCGGGACAGACTTATGAAGCCCCGTATTCTCATTGTTGAAGACGAACAGCCGCTGGTCACCCTGCTGACCTATAACCTGCAGTCCGAAGGCTACGATGTGCTGGTGGAAAGCCGCGGGGATGCGGCTGAATTGCACCTGCTGGAAAGCCAGCCCGACTTGCTGATCCTCGATTGGATGCTGCCGGGCATTTCAGGAATCGAACTCTGCCGCCGCCTGCGCCAGCGCACACAGACGCGGGCGCTGCCCATCATCATGCTGACCGCGCGGGGGGAAGAAAGCGAGCGCATTCGGGGCCTCTCGACAGGTGCGGACGACTACGTCGTGAAACCCTTTTCGGTCGCCGAACTGATGGCACGGGTCAAGGCATTGCTGCGACGGGCCAGTCCGTCGATCGCCACGGATGCTCTCGAACTCGGCGACATCCGTGTTGATCGGACGGCGCGGCGGGTGTTTCGTGGCAACCGCGAGTTGAAGCTCGGGCCGACCGAATTCCGCCTGCTGGAATTCCTCATGCGCTCGCCCGGTCGCGTCTATGGCCGAGACCAGTTGCTCGACAATGTCTGGGGCCGGGATGCCGAGATTGACGACCGCACGGTGGATGTCCATGTGGGGCGCCTGCGCAAGGCCGTCACGGGCAAGGGTGAGGAAGACCCCATCCGCACCGTGCGGGGTGCGGGCTACGCTTTCGACGAAACCTTCGACCGCTACGCACGTTCGGCCTGAGCGAAAGGGACGCTCAGCGCGGAGGCCGTTCAGCGCATGCGCCGGCGCTCCGTGGCAGGCTGATAGGCAACCTTGGCGTGATGGGTGCAGTACGTTTTGCCGAAGCCCGCATCCGCGCCGCAATAAACAAAGTCCTGCTGCTGGGGGTCACCCATCGGCCATTTGCACATGCCTTCACGCAGTTCCATGATCTGCACGCGCCGTGACATGGCGACAACCACCTCTTCCTCGATGCGGATTGCCGGCACGTAGGCGACCTCTTCGCGCATCTGCGGTGCCAGCGCCGTGTTGCCCCGCACATGACCGGACGACATGACGGGACGCGTCGCCACCACAGGACGCGGTGCCACCTTGCGCACGCGGGGCGTGGAGGAGGATGACGGGCTCTTGGCGCGACCGGAGAGGCCCAGGCGGTGCACCTTGCCAATGACGGCGTTGCGGGTCACGCCGCCCAACTCGCCTGCGATCTGACTGGCGCTCAGGCCATCGGTCCAGAGTTTCTTCAGCAATTCTACGCGTTCGTCATTCCAGGACATGGTCGCCTCCAGATACGCCCGAACCCATCATGGAATCCCTCGACCACCCGTTGACGCGAGACGACAACAGGTACGCAGGCTTTGCGCTGGCAGATGGAACCACGAGATGTCGTGGGCTTGTCAGCGCAGACTACAATATCAGGAGAATCAGATGCAATGCCGTAACGAATCCATGTGAGAAAAAAGTCAAGTTCTCTGTTGAAAACAGCCGTGACGCCCGACCGCGGCCAAATCAGGGCGCGTGACGGGCGCAAAGCCGCTTTCGTTGACACTTTGGCCTGCGACACCCATAATTGCGTCATGCCGTCCGCAACAGGGCGGCCATTTTGTTTTCAGCCATCCCAATGGCCCACAAGGGAGAGCCTCCGTGACATCCGCCATCATGCCGACCTATGCGCGCGCCGACATTGCGTTCGAGCGCGGCGAAGGAGCTTGGTTGATCGCGGAGAACGGACAGCGATATCTTGATTTCGGGGCGGGCATCGCCGTGTCGTCCGTCGGGCATTCGCACCCCCATGTGGTGAAGGCACTGACCGATCAGGCACAGAAGCTCTGGCATACCTCCAACATCTATCGCATTCCGGAAGGGGAGCGGCTGGCTGCGCGGCTGCGCGATCTGACCTTCGCGGATGTGGTGTTCTTCACAAACTCCGGTGCTGAGGCACTGGAAGGTGCCATCAAGACCGCCCGCAAGTATCAGTCGGTCAGCGGGCACCCCGAAAAGTTTCGGATCATCACCTTCGAGGGCGCGTTTCACGGGCGCACGCTGGCGACCATCGCGGCCGGCGGCCAAAAGAAGTATCTCGACGGCTTCGGCCCGCCTGTCGATGGCTTCGATCAGGTGCCTTTCGGTGACCATGAGGCCCTCGAAGCGGCCATCACGCCGGCAACGGGCGCGATCCTGATCGAGCCGATCCAGGGCGAAGGCGGCATCCGCGTGGTGCCGAGCCAGTGTCTGCGCGGTCTGCGCGAGTTGTGCGACAAACACGGCCTGCTCCTGATCTTCGATGAAGTGCAATGCGGCATGGGGCGCACGGGCAAGCTGTTCGCTCATGAGTTGGCGGGGGTCGTGCCCGATATCATGGCTGTCGCCAAAGGCATCGGCGGCGGGTTTCCGCTGGGCGCGTTTCTGGCCACGGCGGAAGCTGCCAAGGGCATGACCGCGGGCACCCATGGCACGACTTACGGCGGCAATCCGCTGGCCATGGCGGTGGGCAACGGCGTGCTTGATGTCGTTGCCGATCCCAAGCTCCTGGCCCAGGTCGAAGAGGTGAGCCTGCTGCTCAAGCAGCGGCTGGCCGAGCTCAAGGATCGCCATCCGGCGGTTATCGCTGAAATTCGCGGTCAGGGCTTGATGCTGGGCCTGCGCACCGTCGTCACCAACACCGACCTTGTGGCCGAACTGCGTTCGCAGGGGATGCTCACCGTGGGCGCAGGCGACAATGTGGTGCGGTTGCTGCCGCCCCTGATCATCGACCATGCTGACGTGGGCGAAGCATACAAGCGGCTTGATGCGGCCTGCACCGCCATCGAGACACGCCTGCGCGATGTTGCGCGGACAGCCGCAGAGTAAGCGGCGTCGGAATGGGCAACGGGATGGCGAAGCATTTTCTGGATTTGAACGAGATTTCGGCGCCCGAGTTGCGCCGCATTCTCGACAGCAGCCGCGCCATGAAGGCGCGTCGCCGCACAGAGGCATCGGCTGGTGATCAGGTACTGGCCGGCAAGAAGGTGGCCATGATCTTCGAGCAGCCGTCGCTGCGCACGCGCATTTCTTTCGAGGTGGGTATCTGCGAACTGGGCGGCGTTCCATTGATGATCACGGGCAAGGAAATCGAGCTGGGCGAACGCGAGGCCATCGCGGATCAGGCGCGGGTGCTCTCACGCTATGTGGATGCCATCATGATCCGCTCGCTGAAACACGAGCTGGTGGTGGAATTGGCGACACATGCCACTGTGCCGGTGATCAACGGACTGACCAAGCGCTCGCACCCTTGCCAGGTGATGGCGGATCTCATGACATTCGAGGAGCATCGCGGCGACATCCGGGGGCGCACCATCGCCTGGACCGGGGACAGCAACAATGTGCTCGCTTCCTGGATGCATGCGGCGCAGCGCTTCGATTTCCGGTTGAATGTGGCGACCCCCGCTGAGCTCAAGCCGCGTGATGACTTGATGGATTGGGTCCGCCGCTCCAAGGCCGATGTGCGCCTGACCGAGGATCCGCATGAAGCCGTCAAGAATGCCGATTGCGTGATTTCGGACGCCTGGGTCTCCATGGGCGACATGGACGAGGGACGCAGGCACAATTTGCTGCGTCCGTATCAGGTCAACCAGCGCCTGCTCGATGGGGCCAACAAAGGGGCCATCTTCATGCATTGCCTGCCCGCCCATCGGGGTGAGGAGGTCACCGACGACGTGATCGACGGCCCGCAATCGGTGGTTTTCGACGAGGCGGAAAACCGCCTGCACGCGCAAAAAGGCATTCTTGCCTGGGTCTTCGAGGCGCAGGCCTGATGGAGATGGGGACGGATTCCGAACTGGTGGTCGGCGCGGGCGTCGGCGCGGATGACCATGTTTTCCCCTTTCAGGTGGAGCCGTTGGATGTGCGCGGGCGCGTGCTGCGCATGGGCCCGGCGCTCGACCGCCTGCTCAAGCGCCATGCGTATCCTGCCCCCGTGTCGCGCGCCCTGGCCGAGGCCATCACACTGACCGTGCTGATGGGCAGCGCCCTCAAGCTGGAGGGGCGCTTTCAGCTTCAAGCCAAGACAGACGGCGTGCTGTCGATGATCGTAGTGGATTTCGACGCGCCGGATCGCATCCGTGCGTATGCGCAATTTGATGCGGACAACATCCCGGCGGCCACAACCACTGCTGCGCTCATCGGCAGTGGTCAGCTGGCGCTCACCATCGATCAAGGCGGCCATATGAATCGCTACCAGGGCATCGTCGAATTGGATGGCCACGGGCTGGAAGCTGCGGCGCATCAATATTTCAAGCAGTCCGAACAAATCCCGACGCGCATCCGTGTGGCTGTGGGCGAAGTGGCCGGCAGCACGGGCACGGAATGGCGCGCGGGCGGAATTTTCGTGCAATTCCTGCCCCAGGCCCCCGAGCGCATGCGCCAGCCGGATTTTGATCCGGGTGATGCGCCCCCCGGTGCGCTGGTGCCAAGCTTTAACGAAGATGACGCCTGGACCGAAGCGCGCGCCCTCACCGACACGGTGGAGGCCCATGAGCTGCTCGACCCCACCTTGTCCGCCGAGCGCTTGCTCTACCGGTTGTTCCACGAGCGGGGGGTGCGCATTTTCGAGGCGCAGCCCGTGGTGGAGGCGTGCCGCTGTTCGCAGGAGCGCATCACGCAGATGCTGAGAACATTCTCGCCCGCCGAGCGCAGCGACATGACGACCGAGGACGGCAAGATCACCGTGACCTGTGCCTTTTGCTCGACGGTCTACGGCGTGGACCCCGCCGAGGTCGCAAGCGAATAAGCTGTTCGAATAAGCTATTCGCGTTCGCGGCGGCGTTCTCCTGCACGCGCTCCTGCACGTTCGACAATGGCGACAGGTGCCGTGACGACGCGGGCGGCAATGCCACCCAAAGCACCGCCCACCTCCGACGTGCCCTCGATCAGGCGGTCCGACAGTGTCGACCGGCCTTCGGTGATCTGCTGGCCGCTGGCCAGGCGCGCCCCGATGAAGCGCACGACATCCGGGCTTTCGGCAAACTTGCCATGGGCGAGCGAATCTCCGGTTTTGAGCGCCGTCAGATCGACCACGGTGATGCCTGCGGCCGCAAGTTCGGCGCGGTAAGGTTCAGCTTTGGGGTCGATCGCGCCGAGGCGCGGCAAATCCCCCCAGAGCCGCCGCGAGGCGCGTAACGCCTGATCGTCCTGCGAGATGAACAGTGTCATGCGCGGGGCGGGCTTGCCCAGGACGGAGAGTTGGGTGCGAAACACATCCACATCCACATCGGGGGCAGCCAGCATCACATCGCGAATCTTGGGGTGCACGCGGCCATTCTTGAGGCTCATGGTGCGCAAAGCTTCCAGCGTCAGCCAGTTGCCCATGGAATGGGCGAGAATGCCGATCTCCGTGACGTTGGGGCTGTCCGACAATGACTGGAGGACACTCGCCAAGGCATCGCGGCTGTAGTTGGCGCTCTCGCGGTCATAGGCGTAAGCGAAGATCGAGCCGCGTGAGGGCCAGGTGAAGAGCACTGGTACGGCCGGGGCCCTGGAATCATGCACGATCTGCGCAAAGCGCAGCACTGCGTCATCGAATCGGTTGTTGAAGCCATGCACAAAGATCAAGGCCCGCCCCCTGACGCCGGGTTTGGCGAGGCGTTCGGCGAAGCGCACACGGGCCGTGGCAAGGTCGATCTTGTCCGTGCGGAAAGACACGAATTCGCGGCTTGGATCACCGGGGATGCTGGCCGGCCATTGCACTTCGCCGATCTGGCGGTTGGCATCGGGCGGAATCGAGATGGTGATGTCCGCGAACGCCATGCGCGTGCCGCGCTCGCCATTGAAGAGTTCGTCCGGCATCGTGCCATCCGCCTGGCGCGTGGTCGCCACGAGGATGGGCACACGCGCGCCGCCGTTCGCCGTCGCAGGCTGCGCCCGGAGCACGCCCGTCACCCGCTCGCTGCATCCGCCCAGTGAAAGAAGTGCAGACAGCAACAGCGCTGCGACACATGCTGGATTGCCGGAGTCGATGCGTTGTTTCATGCCCGGAATCCCAAAAGATCAGGCGCAAGTGTGTGACGCGCACGGGCCCCATAATCAAGGTCATCATCAAGTTGTGCGCGAGGCAGCGCTGGACCATGCGCGGGTTCATTGGCTAAGAGTAGAACTGGCTCACGCCAATCAACGAGCGGGGACAAGACACTGCGGCGCAACCATCCCTACTCCCTTCCCAATCTGCTGACGTATGCGCGGATACTGGCCGTGCCTGCGCTTGTGGCCATCCTGTTCTGGCCGCGTGATGATGCCATGCGCTGGTGGGCGGTCGGCATCTATGTGGTGGCGGCCATCACGGATTATTTCGATGGGTATATCGCCCGCGCCTGGCAGATGTCGTCTGGAATCGGCAAGATGCTCGATCCCATCGCTGACAAGCTGCTCGTGGCCGCGGCGCTGCTCATGCTGGTGGCCGACGAGACGATTGCATCCTTCTCGATCTGGGCGGCGGTCATCATCCTGTGCCGGGAAATCCTCGTGTCCGGCCTCAGGGAGTTTCTGGCCGAATTGCGCGTTTCGGTGCCCGTGACGCAGATTGCCAAATGGAAGACCACAGCACAGCTCGTCGCGATGGGGTTTCTCGTGGCAGGCCCGGCGGGGGATGCCGTGCTGCCGCAGGGCTGGACTGTCACCATCGGTCTGGTGCTGCTGTGGATCGCGGCGGCGCTGACGCTCTATACCGGCTTCGATTATTTCCGCTCGGGCATTCATCACATCATTGCGGAGGATGAAAAAGCGCCGGGTGTCGTGTCAGACGAGAACACACCATGAGCCCGCAAGCTGTCACGCTCGTGTATTTTGCCTGGGTGCGCGAACGCATCGGCATGCCCTCCGAAAGCGTGGCGCTGCCGCAAGATGTGCATACGGTTTCTGATCTGATGGCCTGGCTCATCACGCGGGGCGAAGAATATGCCTATGCTTTCGAGCATGCGCCGCTGATCCGCACGGCGCTCGACCAGAAGCATGTGCCCCATGACACGCCGCTTGGGGGCGCGCGGGAGATTGCCTTCTTTCCGCCCATGACGGGGGGGTAGGTTGTGTCTGCATTCACCGTCCGCATCCAGCCAGACGACTTCGACATCGCGGCAGAGCAACGCGCGCTGGTGGCGGGCCGCACGGACATCGGCGCTGTCGCGGCCTTCACGGGCCTGTGCCGGGCCGAGGGTGATAGGCTCGCCGCGCTGGAGCTGGAACACTATCCCGGCATGGCGGAGGCTGAAATCACCCGTGTCATGGACGATGCGCGCGCGCGGTGGCCGCTGGACGGTGCGCTGGTCATCCATCGTTTCGGCAAGATCCCGCCCGGTGGCCACATCGTGCTGGTGCTGTCGGCGTCCCGCCACCGCACGGCGGCTTTTGCAGCGGCGGAATTCATGATGGATTTTCTGAAAAGCCGCGCGCCGTTCTGGAAGAAAGAGCACCGCCGTGATGGCCGCTCAGGTGGCTGGGTCGATGCCAAGGAGGCGGATGATGCGGCGCTGGCCCGCTGGAGCTTGCCAAAGGGCTCAGACGGATTTTGAGGCCAAGTGCGCGTCGAGCTTGGCATGCAGCTCCAGAATTTCCATTTCGGCCTTCAGGTTCACCTCGTAGTCCATGGTGGCCTGGATTCGGTCGCGCGCGGCCTGCC
Organism: Hyphomicrobiales bacterium; assembly: GCA_031373545.1. Lineage (GTDB taxonomy): Bacteria > Pseudomonadota > Alphaproteobacteria > Rhizobiales > Beijerinckiaceae > JADCCX01. The sequence goes on along the minus strand of JANMMT010000057.1, from coordinate 33,761 downwards.
GGTTCTGCGACATCAGGATGAGCGGAGCCTGGATCGAGGCCAGCATCGAGAGCAAGAGGTTGAGAAAGATGTAGGGATAGGCATCGAACTGCTTATCGGTCGCCAGAATGACCGAATTGAGCAGGCTCCAGAACCCCAGAAACACGAAGAACCAGATGATGAAGGTCCAGGAGCCACCCCAGCGGGCGACCTGATCGGCCAACTTCTCGCCAAACGTCAGTTTTTCGTCGATGTCGGCATTGAGGTTGCGGGTGATGTGGTGCTGTTTGGCAATGCGCGCGATGATGCGCTTGTCCCGGTCCGTCAGTGTGTTGACGCCGCTTTCCAAAAGTTCATGCGCCAGCGCGCGGATGCTTTCGTCCATGGGAGCTCTCCTGCATTGATAAGGAGATCACCTGAGCATGGGGATCAGACTGAGCACAAGCAGCAAGGCCATGGTGATGTTGAAGGCGCGCAGCGCACGCGGATTCTGCAGAAACCGGCGAATCCCGACCCCAAAGGCGGCCCAGATCTGCGTGGGTGGGGAGCCGGCCACCAGCATGATGAGGCTGAGATACAGCGCCTTCTCCAGAGGCGAATATCCGACGGGGCCGTAGACCGAGATCGCGCCCAGGATCATCATCCACGCTTTGGGGTTGACCCATTGAAAAGCAGCGGCTTGCAGAAAGCTCAAGGGCTGACCGCCTCCGCTGGCGTCCCCCATGCCGCTTGCCGTGGCAATCTTATAGGCCAGCCACAGCATGTAGGCGACGCCAACGACCTTGAGTGCAAGCAGCAGCCGCGGTTCGGCCAGAAACACCGTGCCCAGCCCGAGAGCGAGCAGGAACATCATCAGGCTGAAGCCGATGTTGATGCCCCAGACATGGGGCTGCGTGCGCCGCAGGCCGAAATTGGCACCCGAGCCAGGACCATCACGTTGTTGGGCCCCGGCGTGCCCGACATGGCGATGCAGTAGACAATATAGGGCAGGAGGGTCTCCATAATGCCGCTCCCAAAATCCCATGGGCTTACTTCGGCGTCACCGCCGCCGTGTACGCGTCAATCAGCGTCTTGGTCATGTTGCCGGGCACATAGGTGATGCCGGCAATCTCGCCCACAGGCGTCACTTCAGCCGCCGTGCCGGTGATGAAGCACTCGTTGAAGCTGGAGAGCTCCTCGGGCTTGATGCGCCGCTGCACCACCTTCATGCCGTTCTTGCGGGCCAGTTTGATGACGGTTTTGCGGGTGATGCCATCCAGAAAACAATCCGCCTTGGGCGTGTGAATCACGCCGTCCTTGATGAAAAACACATTGGCGCCTGTGCATTCGGCGACACGGCCCTTCCAGTCGAGCATCAGCGCGTCAGCGAAGCCTTCGCGCTCGGCCTTGTGCTTGGACACCGTGCAGATCATGTAAAGACCGGCCGCCTTGGCGTCAGATGGCGCGGTTTTCGGGTCCGGCCGGCGGTAGGCGGCCATGCCCAGGCGAATGCCCTTCATGCGCTGCGCGGGGTCGAAATAGCTCGGCCATTCCCATGTGGCGACCGCGAGGTGAATGGTGTTGGCCTGGGCCGAGACGCCCATCATCTCCGAGCCGCGCCAGGCGATGGGGCGGACGTAGGCATCTGTCTGCTTGTTGGCCTTCAGCGTGGCCTTCTTGGCCGCGTCGATTTCGGCTGCAGAGAAGGGAATCGTCATATCGAGAATTTCAGCCGATCGGATCAGACGCTCGGAGTGCTTGCGGCATTCGAAAATCTTGCCGCCATAAGCGCGCTCGCCTTCAAAGACGGCTGAGCCATAATGCATCGCATGAGTCAGCACATGCACTTTCGCATCCGTCCACGGGATGAGCTTGCCGTCCATCCAGATGAAACCGTCGCGCTTGTCGAATGGTGGCTGTGCCATGATGCTCTCCCGTCCTCTTGTTGCCAGCTTGGAACGCAATGAAACAAGGGATTTGAGGCCTCTTGCGCATGAACATGTCCCAATGGGGAGTTGACGGGTAACAATAGGTCTGTGATATGTCAACATCACTGACATAATTTCGCGATGGGACGGATGGCGGTCGCAGCACAGGAAAGTCGGTTAAGCGCGCAGACAGACAGCCTGTCTGACGCCGCAGCTGTGCCAGGCCAAAAATCTTCCGACTGCAAATCTCCCGACCGTGAATTTCCCGATTACGAATTGATCGAACTGCTGTTCTTTGGGTACAGGGACTTTGTCGGCGAGCCGGATCAGGCGCTGGCGGCATTCAATTTCGGGCGTGCGCATCACCGGGTTCTGCATTTCGTCAATCGCCAGCCGGGCCTGACAATTGCCGGGCTTCTGGATATCCTCAAGATCACCAAGCAAAGTCTGGCCCGTGTGTTGAAAGATTTGATCGAGAGCGACCACATTGAGCAGCGGGCCGGGGCCGATGACCGCCGCCAGCGGCTGCTGTTCGTCACGCCGTGCGGAGGAGCACTTGCCGAGCAGTTGGCACACGCGCAGACGCGGCGGCTTGCACGTGCCATCAAGGCCGCAGGGGGGCGCGAGCCTGTGGCGCAGTTCCTGACGCACCTCATCGACAGCGAGCATCGGATGCAGGTGATGGGTGAGGTCATGGGTGAAAGGATGGGTGAGGTGATGAGCGCCACCGGCAGAGGTCGTCCATGAGCGAGCCCTTGCCGGCCGCGCCCGGCGATCACGCCAGTCACATCCTGCTCGTGGATGATGACCAGCGCATTCGCGCGCTGCTGTCGAAGTTCCTGTCCTCCAACGGCTACCGCATTACCGCGGCGGAAAGCGCTGCAGAGGCACGCCGCGTCATGGAGGGGCTCTCGTTCGATCTCATCGTGCTCGATGTGATGATGCCTGGCGAAAACGGATTTCAGTTTGCCGAGAAGCTGCGGCTGACCTCGGGGGTGCCCATTCTCATGCTGACGGCTTTGGGTGACATCAACGACCGTATTCGCGGGCTGGAGCTGGGTGTTGATGACTATGTGCAAAAGCCATTCGATCCGCGCGAGCTGCTGCTGCGCATTGGTTCGATCATTCGGCGCGTGACGGCCGAGCCGCCTCTGAACGGCGCAGGCGCGCCTGAATCGGTGCAATTCGGTCCGTTCAGTTTCGATCTGATGCGCGGTGAACTCAGCCAGGGTGGCGATTTGATCAAGATCACCGACCGCGAGCGCGACATGCTGCGCCAGTTGGCCGAGGCGGCAGGCGGCTCCGTGTCGCGGGAGGCACTGGCAGGCAAGGATTCGGATGCCAACGAGCGCACCGTGGATGTGCAGATCAACCGACTGCGCCGCAAGATCGAGCGGGATCCTGCCAACCCTGCCTATCTTCAGACTGTGCGCGGTTCGGGCTACCGCCTGATGGCCGATTGATGCATTGGTTGGCGAGAATACGGCGCGGGTTGGCCAGAGGCGCGGTGTTTGTCAAATCGCTGTTGCCGACAGGGCTTTATGCGCGCGCCCTGCTGATCGTCATTGTTCCCGTTGTGCTGCTGCAATCTGTGGTGGCCTATGTGTTCATGGAGCGCCATTGGCAGACGGTGACCAACAGGCTCTCGGCGGCTGTGGCCTCGGACATCGCGGCGATCATCGACATCTATGAAAAATATCCGCAGCCCGATCTCGAAGCGCGGCGGCTGACCGACATTGCCGAGCAGCGCCTGGGCCTGGATGTGGATTTCTTCCCCCCGGAGCCGTTGCCGCGGGTCAGCCCGAAGCCATTCTTTGATATTCTCGACAGCGCGCTTTCCAATGAGATCCGCATGCGCGTGGCACGCCCCTTCTGGATCGACACGGTGGGGCGCTCCAGCCTGGTGGAGGTGCGGGTGCAGCTCGATACGGCTGTGATGCGCGTCATCGCACGGCGGAGCCAGACCTATGCGTCCAACGCGCATATTTTCCTGGTGTGGATGTTCGGCACCTCGCTCATCATTCTGGGCGTCGCCATCCTGTTTTTGCGCAACCAGATCAAACCGATCCTGGCACTGGCCAGCTCGGCGGAGGATTTCGGCAAGGGGCGCGAAGTGGAGTTCAAACCACGCGGCGCGCGCGAGGTGCGCCGGGCCGGGCATGCCTTCATCGAGATGAAGCGCCGCATCGCCCGTCAGATCGAGCAGCGCACCACCATGCTGAACGGGGTCAGCCACGATCTGCGCACGGTGCTGACACGCTTTCGCCTGAGCCTCGAAATGCTGCCCCAAGGCGCGGATGTGGAAGACCTCAAGAAGGATGTCAGCGAGATGTCGCGCATGCTGGAGGCGTATCTTGCTTTTGCGCGCGGGGCGCAGAGCGAGGCGGCGCAGCCGACCGACATTCGCGCGCTGCTGGAAGAGTTCAAGGCCGATGCGGAGCGGCAGGGCCACGCCACCACATTGCTCATTGACGGGGACCCGAACGTCACATTGCGGCCCGATGCCTTTCGCCGCCTGTTGGGCAATCTTGTTTCCAATGCCGCGCGTTACGGCGACGATATCCAGATCACCGCCGTGCATGACGCGCGCTATCTGACCGTACATGTGGATGACGACGGGCCTGGCATTCCGGCGGAGAACTTCGAGGACGCGTTCCGGCCTTTCCAGCGGCTGGATGAGGCGCGCAACCAGAACCATGCGGGGACCGGACTTGGCCTGGCGATCTCGCGGGACATCGCACGCTCCCATGGCGGCGAACTCACGCTGGACAGGAGTCCGCTGGGCGGCCTGCGGGCCACCGTGCGGTTTCCCGTCTAGCGCCGCGAATTACCGTGGCAGCAGGCTAGAGCCCATCAGGAATTCATCGACCGCGCGCGCCGCCTGCCGCCCCTCGCGGATGGCCCAGACCACGAGGCTCTGCCCCCGGCGCATGTCGCCGGCCACGAACACCTTGTCGAGCGAGGTGCGGTAGTCATGCTCCGTCGCTTTCACATTGCCGCGCATGTCGGTGGCCACGGCCAACTCCTGCACCATGCCCTCATGCACGGGCTGCACGAAGCCCATGGCGAGCAGCACGAGATCGGCCTTCAGCTCGAATTCCGTGCCCGGCACCGGTTTGAAATCAGTGCCGGACTGGGCACAGATCAGCTTGGTGACATGGCCTTGCACGTCGCCCTCAAAGCGCACGGTGGCCACCGCAAACTGGCGCTCGGCCCCTTCCTGATGGCTGGACGATGTACGCAGCTTCAACGGCCAATGGGGCCAGACCAGCGCCTTGTCTTCCTTTTGCGGAGGCTCGGGCATGATTTCCAGCTGCGTCACGGAGAGCGCGCCCTGACGCACGGAGGTGCCGATGCAATCGGACCCCGTATCACCGCCGCCGATCACGACCACATGCTTGCGGCCCGCCAGAATGGGCTCGGCGCTGACGCCCTCGTTCGACACGCGGCGGTTCTGCTGCGGCAGGAAATCCATGGCGAAATGCACGCCCTTGAGATCGCGCCCGGGAATGGGCAGATCGCGCGGCTTTTCCGATCCACCTGACAAGACCACGGCGTCATGGGTGTCCGCCAGTTCTTTCGCGGAGATCGAGACGCCCACGTTCACGTTGTAATGGAAGGTGACGCCTTCAGCTTCCATCTGCTCGACGCGGCGGTCCACATGGCTCTTTTCCATCTTGAAATCAGGAATGCCATAGCGCAGCAATCCGCCAGCTCGAGCAGCCTTTTCATAGAGATGCACGTCGTGCCCGGCGCGGGCGAGTTGCTGCGCGGCGGCCAGGCCTGCGGGGCCTGAACCAATGACGGCAACCTTCTTGCCCGTTTTGTGCTTGGGCGGCTCGGGCTTGACCCAGCCCATCGCCCAGCCCTTGTCGATGATGGCGCATTCGATGGACTTGATCGTGACGGGCGTGTCCTCGATGTTGAGCGTACAGGCCGCCTCGCAGGGCGCGGAGCAGACGCGTCCCGTGAATTCGGGGAAGTTGTTGGTGGAGTGCAGGTTGACGAGCGCCTCCTGCCAATCTTCGCGGTAGACAAGGTTGTTCCAGTCCGGGATCTGGTTGTTGACCGGGCAGCCGTTGTGACAGAACGGGATGCCGCAATCCATGCAGCGCGAGGCCTGGTCCTTGACCGTGCTGTCCGAGAGCGGCAGCACGAACTCCTTGTAATGGCGGATGCGATCTGACGCGGGCGCATATTTGCGCTCCTGCCGGTCAATTTCGAGAAAACCTGTGACTTTGCCCATATAAAACCACTCCGTGTTGATATATGACCGTCGCCTTCAGCGCAGCCAGTTCTCGATCTTCAGTCCCGGCACGCGGGAGAATTCCCGCACATTGTCTGTCACGAGGATGCTGTCGGTCGCCAGCGCATGAGCGGCGATCCACAAATCATTGTTGCCGATCGGAGTGCCCGCCAGTTCGAGTTGAGCACGCAAGCTGCCATAATCGCGGTCAGTCATTGGCATGAGCGGAGCGACCTCGATCCTCTCAAACAACTCTTCGACACGCGCCTTGAGCCGCACTGAATTCTTTCGTTCAACTCCGAAACGCATCTCACCTGCATTGATCACGCTGGTGAAGATATTCCCTGAGCCAGCACGCTCCGCGCGCTGCGCAACCGGGCCATGGGGTGAAGCGATCAAGGCCGACAAAATGTTTGTATCAAGCAGAAAGGCCATCTGTCAGATTTCCACGTCTTCGGGCGGCGAATCTTCGATTTCACCAATGGTCTCGTCAAGCGGTTCAAGCGTTTTGAGCCATGCAATCAAATCTCGGGGCTTTTCCATTTCAATGATCAATGTCTCTCCTTCCTTGCGCACAATGACTTCTTTGCCGACAAACTCGAATTCCTTTGGAATGCGCAGCGCTTGGTTGCGTCCATTGCGAAACAGGCTGACCTTACGGGCTTCCATGGCTCTGTCCTTGGTTGGCATATGTCTTTAGCATATGCCAACGTCCTCATTCTTGCAATCACTCCGCTGCCATCAGCCGCTGTTGCTCTTCCATCTCCTTCAGCGCACGGCGGTATTCCACCGGCATGACCTTGACGAACTTGGCCCGGTAATCGGCCCAGTTGTCGAGGATGTGTTTGGCGCGGCCCGAGCCTGTGTATTTCAGGTGGTTGCGGATGAGGTTGACCAGCCGCTCTTCATCCTGCCCGCCCATGTTGGACATGATGTCGATGCGCCCCTTGGATTCCATGTCGCCGCCATGGTGGTAGAGGCGCTGGGAAAGGTCTTCCTCCTCCTCCACAGGCTCCAGATCCACCATGGAGAGGTTGCAGCGCGCGCGGAAGGAGTTGTCCTCGTCCAGCACATAGGCAATGCCGCCGCTCATGCCGGCTGCAAAGTTGCGGCCCGTCTCGCCGAGCACCACCACCACGCCGCCCGTCATGTATTCGCAGCCGTGATCGCCCGTGCCTTCCACGACAGCAATGGCCCCCGAGTTGCGCACGGCGAACCGCTCGCCCGCCACACCGTGGAAATAGCATTCACCGGAAATCGCACCGTAGAGCACGGTATTGCCCACAATGATGGAATGCTCGGGCACGATGGCTGAATCAGGCGACGGCCGCACGATCAGCTTGCCGCCCGAGAGGCCCTTGCCCACGTAGTCGTTGGCCTCGCCCACCAGATCGAGCGTGACGCCTGCGGCGGTCCAGGCCCCAAAGGATTGCCCCGCCGTGCCGCTCAGCTTCACGGTGATCGTGTCATCGGGCAGGCCTGCGTGACCGTAGCGCTTGGCAATCTCGCCCGACAGCATGGCGCCCGTGGTGCGGTCCACGCTGCCGATGCGGCTTTCGATCACAACGGGTGTGCCGTGTTCGATGGCGCTTGCCGATTTCTGGATCAGCTTGCGATCAAGCACGGTGTCGATGGGGTGCTCCTGCCGCTCGGTGTGCCGTGTGGCCACGCCCTTGGCTGGCTTGGGCATAGCAAACAGACGCCCAAAATCGAGGCCCCGCGCCTTCCAGTGGTGGATGGCCTCTGATTTTTCCAAGAGGTCCGAGCGGCCAATGAGGTCATCGAGGCGGGCAATGCCCATCTCGGCCATGATCTCGCGCATGTCTTCCGCCACAAAGAAGAAGAAGTTGACGATGTGCTCGGGCAGGCCCTTGAAGCGCTTGCGCAGCACGGGGTCCTGGGTGGCGACCCCCACGGGGCAAGTGTTGAGGTGGCACTTGCGCATCATGATGCAGCCCGCCGCGATCAGCGGTGCCGTGGCAAAGCCGAACTCATCCGCGCCGAGCAGCGCGCCGATGATCACATCGCGGCCCGTGCGCAGCCCGCCGTCCACCTGCAAGGCCACACGCCCGCGCAGGCCGTTCATCACGAGGGTCTGGTGCGTCTCGGCAATGCCGATCTCCCAGGGGCTGCCCGCATGCTTGATGGAGGTGAGCGGCGATGCGCCGGTGCCGCCTTCAAAGCCCGAGATGGTGATGTGATCGGCACGCGCCTTGGCCACGCCTGCGGCGACGGTGCCCACGCCCACTTCCGACACCAGTTTGACCGACACATCGGCAGCGGGGTTGACGTTTTTCAGGTCAAAAATCAGCTGCGCGAGGTCTTCGATGGAGTAGATGTCGTGGTGCGGCGGGGGCGAAATCAGGCCCACGCCGGGTGTGGAGTGGCGCACCTTGGCGATGACGGCATCCACCTTGTGACCGGGCAGCTGGCCACCTTCACCGGGCTTGGCCCCCTGGCTGATCTTGATCTGCATCATGTCGGCGTTGACGAGATACTCCGTAGTCACACCAAAGCGGCCCGACGCGATCTGCTTGATGGCCGAGCGCTTGGAGCGGCCATCGGGCAGGCGCAGGAAGCGCTCTGGCTCCTCGCCGCCCTCGCCGGTGTTGGACTTGCCGCCGATGGCATTCATGGCCAGCGCCATGGTCTCATGGGCCTCGCGGCTGATCGAGCCATAGGACATGGCCCCGGTGGCGAAGCGCTTCACGAGTTCCTTTGCAGGCTCAACCTGCTCCAGAGGGATCGGCTTGGCGGCGGATTTGATCTTGAACAGGCCGCGCACCGTGGTCAGGCGGTTTTCCTGCTCGTTGATGGCGCGGGCATAATCCTTGTACTTGTCCTGGCTGTTGCCGCGCACGGCGTGTTGCAGCGCTGCGACGCTTTCCGGCCGCCAGACATGCGCCTCACCGCGCAGGCGGAAGGCATATTCTCCGCCGATGTCGAGCACCGTGCTGAGCACGGGCGAAGCCCCGAACGCGAGGGTGTGGATGCGCGTCGCTTCCTCGGCGATTTCGGCCAGGCCGCAGCCCTCGATGGTGGTGTGGGTGCCGAAGAAATACTTGTCGACGAACGCGTTCGACAGGCCGATGGCGTCGAAAATCTGCGCCCCGCAATAGGATTGATAAGTTGAGATGCCCATCTTGGACATGACCTTGAGCAGGCCCTTGCCGGTGGACTTGATGTAGCGCTTGACGACTTCCTTCTCGTCCACTTCCTTGGGAAACTCCCCCTGCTTCCACATGTCGAGCATGGTCTCGAAGGCCAGATAAGGGTTGATGGCCTCTGCGCCGTAGCCCGCCAAGCAGGCGAAGTGATGCACCTCGCGCGGCTCGCCTGATTCCACCACCAAACCAACCGACGTGCGCAAGCCCCGGCGTATCAGGTGGTGGTGCACGGCGGCGGTCGCCAGCAGCGAGGGGATCGGCAGGCGGTCGGGCCCGACAAGGCGGTCGGAGAGAATGATGATGTTGTAGCGGCCATGGACGGCAGCTTCCGCCCGCTCGCAAAGCCGGTCCAGCGCGTCCTGCATGCCGCCCGCACCCTTTTCGGCGGGGTAGGTGATGTCGAGCGTCTTGGTGTCGAAGGTATCCTCGACATGGCCGATGCAGCGGATTTTCTCCAGATCCTCATTGGTGAGGATGGGCTGGCGTACCTCCAGCCGCTTGCGGCGCGAGGTGCCCTCCAGATCGAAAATGTTGGGCCGTGGGCCGATGAAGGAGACAAGGCTCATCACCAGTTCTTCGCGGATCGGATCGATCGGCGGGTTGGTGACCTGGGCAAAATTCTGCTTGAAATAGGTGAACAGCGGCTTGGCCCGGTCCGACAGCACCGAGATCGGCGTGTCCGTGCCCATGGAGCCCACAGCCTCCTGCCCGGTCACAGCCATGGGGGCCATGAGCAGGGTCAGGTCTTCCTGCGTGTAGCCGAAGGCCTGCTGCTTATCGAGCAGGGCCACATCGGTGCGCGAAGCGCGCGGCTCGACGGGCTTGAGGGTCTCCAGCACGAGCTGGCCGCGCTTGAGCCATTCCTTGTAGGGGTTGGCGGTGGTGAGTTCGCGCTTGATGTCGGCGTCGGCGATGATCTGGCCCTGTTCGAGATCGATGAGCAGCATCTTGCCGGGCTGGAGTCGCCACTTCTTGACGATGTCCTTCTCCGGGATCGGCAGCACGCCCATCTCGGAGGCCATGACCACCAGATCGTCCTTGGTCACGAAGTAGCGCGCCGGGCGCAGGCCATTGCGGTCAAGGGTTGCGCCGATCTGGCGGCCATCGGTGAAGGCAATCGCCGCAGGGCCATCCCAAGGCTCCATCATGGCGGCGTGGTATTCGTAGAACGCGCGGCGGTCCTCGCCCATGGAAGGGTTGCCGGACCACGCCTCGGGCACCAGCATCATCATGGCATGGGTCAGGCTGTAGCCGCCCTGCACCAGAAATTCGAGCGCGTTGTCGAAACAGGCGGTGTCGGACTGGCCTTCATAGGAAATCGGCCAGAGCTTGCCGATGTCATTGCCATAATCCTCGCTGTCGACGGAGGCCTGGCGCGCCGCCATCCAGTTGACGTTGCCGCGCAGCGTGTTGATCTCGCCGTTGTGGGCGACCATGCGGTAGGGGTGGGCCAGCGACCAGGTGGGGAAGGTGTTGGTGGAAAAGCGCTGGTGCACGAGGGCAAGCGCCGATTCGAAGCGCGGATCCTCCAGATCGCTGTAATAACCACCGAGCTGATCCGCCAGTAGCATGCCCTTGTATACCACCGTGCGGCAGGACATGGACACAGGGTAGAAGCCCATTTCACGCGGCGCCTTCATCTCGTAGGCCGCGTTGGAAATCACCTTGCGCAGGATGAACAGGCGGCGCTCGAAGCTGTCCTCGTCAGTCGATTGGCTGTCGCGGCCGATGAACACCTGCAGATGGCGCGGTTCTGTCGGCTTCACGCTTTCGCCAAGGTCCGACGGGTCGGTCGGCGGCACGCGGAAGCCGAGCAGGCGGAAGCCTTCATCGGCAATCGACTTCTCGATGATGTCGCGGCACAGCTGCGCCACATCCGGATCGCGCGGCAGAAAGAACTGTCCCACAGCATAGTGACCCGGCTCCGGCAGGCTCACGCCCAGCTTGGCGCATTCCTCCTTGAAGAAGCGATGGGGCATCTGCACCAGCATGCCGCAGCCATCGCCCGCCTTCGGGTCCGCGCCGACCGCGCCGCGGTGCACGAGGTTGCGCAGGATATCGAGACCCTTGGCGACGATGGCGTGCGTCTTGCGGTTCTTCATGTCCGCCACGAAGCCGACGCCGCAGGCATCCTTCTCGCGCGCGGGGTTGTAGGAACCTGAAGCCTCGGGCAGGCCGGGGTCGCGCACGACCACATGGCGGTGCAAGGCGTCCGCAATGGCAGCCGGCGGGCTTGCGGCGGCATGATCCAACTCGGAAGGAATGATCCAGTTCTGTACTGGCTGCGCTGTTCTGTTCATCGAACCACTCCTGCGGCGTATGAAACAGGTCAGGCTGATAGGGCAGCATACCTGTCGTTCTGGGCTTTTCGTTTATGCAGGTCGAGAACGTGCTTGCAAGTAAAAAAATTCAGCAAGAATTTATAATTCTTATAAAGACGCATATAAGACATTTTATTTCATAAAATTGGTTCTCATGATCGTTTATGCTTCTTTTGTATCCCTGTCTTGCCGCAAATGGCAAGCAACCGATAAAACGGTACCGCTGACCCGTTCTCACGCGCAATAAAATTGCGCACAGGCCTTTGGTCCCTGATGCGTGCCGGCACTTCAGGGACGCACGCGGGCGTGGCCCGCTGGTTCTTGACAGTTTTGGAGGCTTCCATCATAGCCACCCGGGTTGGTGGGGCCATTTGGCAGGGTAGCTCAGTTGGTGAGAGCGCCGGATTCATAACCCGGAGGTCGGCGGTTCAAATCCGCCTCCTGCTACCATCTTTTCAGAACAAACGCCCACCGTTGGGCACGTGCGCCGTGGGTTGTACCAGCACGACCTCGCCTGCGCTGTCGGGAAATCCGAGCGTCAGCACCTCAGACATGAATTTGCCGATCTGGCGCGGCGGAAAATTCACGACCGCTGCCACCTGACGCCCCACAAGTTCGTGCAATCCATAATGAACCGTAATCTGCGCCACGCTTTTCTTCGTGCCGATCGCGGGGCCGAAATCGATGATGAGCTTGTAGGATGGCTTGCGCGCTTCGGGGTAAGCTTCAGCTTCGATAATCGTGCCGACGCGGATATCCACGCGGCGAAAATCATCGAAGCTGATGGATTCGGCGACGGTGTTATCGACGAGGTGCATGATAATTTACCGCTTGATGCTGGCGGTCGCATCCTGCGCCAATCCGCTCAGGCTCTGCGCCTCGATTACCACATTGCCGAGCTGGGTGCGGACCTGAATGCGCCAGGGCATCAGCGCACGCGAGCCGGCCACGGGCACCAGCCACACACTCATGTCCTTGTTGTCGGTCATGTAGGTGGTTGAAGGGATGGGGCGGTGGCCAGCAACGGGAATATAACGTGCCGCGCAGACCAAGGCATGGCCCACATAGCCCTTGCGCGGCTCGTTGATTTCCTTGGTGCCCGCAGGGGACAGCTGCACATTGAAGCGCTGCACGCCGTCGAAGACCTGAAGCGTGCGGTTGCAACTCTGTGGCTCCAGCACCTCCCCCTGTCCGGCGACCGGCATGATCAATGCACTCACGGGGTCCGCCACATTGCGGCGGTGATGTTCCAGCACAGGCACACGGTCGGGTTTGTCCTCGAACGGCGGCTCGATGGCGACCTGCGAGACATGGCCACCCGCCATGCCGATCTGGATCGTGCGGGTGATGTTGCTGTTGTTGGCGGTCAGCGCATAGCCAGACGACACAGGGCGATCACCGGACAAGGTGCCCGCGACGCTGACAGCGCCCCGGCCAGAGGTCAGCGCGCCTGCCAATCCGATGAGCTGGGCACTCAGCGAAGCGCGGTAGGATTGCACGGAAATCTGGCCAGAAATGGCGGCGGTGCCGATGTGAAGGCCCGCCACACTGATGTGATAACGCGCCTCCACGGGGCCGGCCTGGGCCATGCCTGCACCCGTTGCAATGAGCGCGCAGGCGAGGGCTGCGGATAAACTGACTTGCTTTGCACTGTTACGCATCTTGCTCACTCACACTGGCACGCCACGCCTGACCATCTTCAGCTTTTGCACCCGCTCCCTTGACCGATCTGGCCTTCGCGACTATACGCCGCCGCTTGAGCGCGTGCGCTTTGTCTTCAGGCCATCTCCATCAGGAGGCGTCATGCAGGCAAGATGCCAGCGAACCTTTAAATCCGAGTGAACGAATTCAGGGGTAATTAACCATGGCACGTCGCTGTTCCTTGACGGGCAAGGGCGGTTTGGTTGGCAACAAGGTCAGCCACTCCAACCGCAAAGCCAAGACGGTTTTCCGTCCCAATCTCGTGCAGGTGACGCTTGCCTCCGAGCAGTTGAAGCAGTCGTTCCGCCTGCGCGTGTCGGCCAATGCCCTGCGCTCGGTCGAGCATCGCGGTGGTCTGGATGCCTTCCTCCTCAAGGCCGACAAGGCCGACCTCTCGCGCGATGCGCTCGCCATCCGCAAGCGCCTCGACAGCATCGAAGCAGTCGCCTGATTTACTGATCAGCACCTGAAAATCATGAAAACCCGGCCTTGTGGCCGGGTTTTTCGTGTTGACGCTTCAGCCTAGCCCCGTGCGCCCGAAGGGCAACTGCGCTATTCAATGGCCATGCACGATCTAACCCCCTCCGACGGCGTTGCTGCGGACAGCCGTGTCTCGCCCTCTGCCGTGACCCCTTCCATGGCGCAGTATATCGAGATCAAGGCGGCCAACCCCGATTGCCTGCTGTTCTACCGCATGGGCGATTTCTACGAGCTGTTCTTCGAGGATGCCGAAATCGCCTCGCGCACGTTGGGCATTGTGCTCACCAAACGCGGCAAGCATGGCGGGCAGGATATCCCCATGTGCGGTGTGCCGGTCATCCGCTCGGATGATTATCTCCAGCGGTTGATTGGGGCCGGGCACCGGGTGGCGGTGTGCGAGCAACTGGAAGACCCGGCGGAGGCCCGCAAACGTGGTTCCAAAGCCGTGGTGCGCCGTGATGTGGTGCGGTTGGTGACGGCGGGGACCATCACCGAGGAGGCGCTGCTGGATCCGGCCCGCGCCTCCATTCTGCTGGGCATTGGCCGCGTGCGGCGGGATGAAACCCGCCATGATTACGGCCTGGCCGAGGTGGATATCTCGACCGGGCGTTTTGCAGTGTCCACCGCCACAGTTGAAAATCTGGCTGCCGAGATCGCCCGCATCGAGCCACGCGAAATCGTGCTGCCTGATGCCATCCGCGATGATCCTCATTTGAAGGAGCTCTGGCGTGAGGTGCGCGCCGTCATCGCCCGCACCGCGCGGGACGGCGTGGACAGCACAAGTGCGGCGGCCCGCGTGGCTGACTATTTTGGCGTGACGTCGCTTGATGGCTTTGGCCAGTTCGAGCGGGCGGAGTTGGTGGCGGCCGCCACGGTACTGGATTACGTCTCGCGCACGCAATTGGGCGCTCGCCCCGCGCTCAGGCCACCGCAGCGGGGTTCACTCACAGGTCTGATGCAGATCGACGGCGCGACACGCGCCAATCTCGAACTCACGCGCACGCTTGGCGGGGAGCGGGTGGGATCGCTGCTCCATTGCATCGACATGACCCTGACGGCGGGCGGCGGGCGACTGCTGGCGGAGCGGCTGGCCGGACCGTTGACGGATGCGGCCCTGATTTGCCGGCGATTGGAGGGCGTGGCGGCGCTGGCGGAGGGCCCCCTGCTGCGCGAGCGCCTGCGCGCGGCGCTGAAATCCGCACCGGATATGCCCCGCTCACTCGCGCGTCTGGCCATGGACCGGGGCGGCCCGCGTGATCTGGCCGCCATCCGCGACGGCCTCGGCGTGGCGCGGGAGGTCGCCGCGCTGCTGCCGGCTGAGCCAACCGAAATCGCAGAAGCCGGCGGCGCTTTGGCAGGAGTGGATGCGCGCCTCTGCGCATATCTCGCACAGACGCTGGCCGAGGATCTGCCTCTGCAGAAACGCGATGGCGGCTTCGTGTGCGCGGGAGTCTCGCCCTCGCTTGATGAACTTCGCATGCTGCGCGATGATTCCCGCCGCGTCATCGCTGGCTTGCAACTGCGCTACGGCGAAGAGGCAGAGGTGCGCACGCTGCGCATCAAGCACAACAATTTTCTGGGTTACTTCGTTGAGGTGCCGCAAGCGGCGGGCGAGCGCTTCCTCGCGCCTCCGCTCAATGCGCTGTTCATCCATCGCCAGACCATGCAGGGCGCAATGCGCTTTTCGACTGCCGAACTTGGCCAGATCGAAGCCCGGATCGCCAGCGCCGGTGACCGCGCCCTCTCCATCGAGTTGGCCCTGTTCGAAGAGATGCGCGCTGCCGTGCTGGTGGCGCAGGGCGCGCTGATGGCGGCGGCTGATGCCCTGAGCACGCTCGATGTTGCGGCCAGCCTTGGCGAACTCGCGGAGCGCCGCGGCTGGGCGCGTCCCACCATCGATGACAGCGCGAACTTTGCCATCACGGCGGGGCGCCACCCCGTGGTGGAAGAGGCTGTGCGGCGTGGTGGGCACAGTTTTATCGCCAATGACGCTGACCTGTCGCCACCGGTCAATCATGATTCAGGGCGCATTCTGCTCATTACCGGCCCCAACATGGCAGGTAAATCGACCTTTCTGCGCCAGAACGCGCTGATTGCCGTGCTGGCTCAGATGGGGAGTTATGTCCCTGCCTCAGCCGCCCATATCGGCATCGTGGACCGCCTGTTCAGCCGCGTGGGCGCTGCCGATGATCTGGCGCGCGGGCGCTCAACCTTCATGGTCGAGATGGTGGAGACGGCCGCCATCCTCAATCAGGCGACAGCGCGCAGCCTGGTGATCCTCGATGAAATCGGGCGCGGCACCGCCACCTTCGACGGGCTTTCCATCGCCTGGGCGGCCATCGAACATCTGCACGGGGAAAACCGCGCGCGGGCCCTGTTTGCGACCCATTACCACGAGTTGACGGCGCTCTCGCGCAAGCTGCCCCGGCTCGTCAACGTGACGATGCGCGTCACCGATCATCAGGGCGATGTGGTGTTCCTGCACGAGGTGGTGGCGGGTGCGGCGGACCGCAGCTACGGAATCCAGGTGGCCAAACTGGCGGGTCTGCCGCCTGCGGTCATCGCCCGCGCGCGGGACATTCTGGCTGAGCTGGAAAAGGGCGAGCGGCAAGCGCCTGTGGACCGCCTGCTGGATGAGTTGCCGCTGTTTGCCGCGCTTCCCGCGGCACGCGCACCGGTCAGCCACACCAACGTGGATGCGCTGCGTGCAGCACTGGCTGCGATCGCGCCCGATGAACTCAGTCCGCGCGAGGCACTGGAGGCCATTTATCGGCTGAAGGGTTTGCTGTGAGGAGTCACGCCGCGCGCTTTTCCCGGAGCACGACCAGGCACCCCGCCATCACCAGCGCGCCGCCAACCCAGACCATCGGGCGCGGCACCTCGTTGAAACAGGCAAAGCCGATCAGGGCTGCCCAGATCAGCCCGGTGTATTCCGTCACGATCACCTTGGAGGCCACAGCGCGGGCAAAGCCCATGGTCAGCAGCAAATTGCCCGCACTGCCGATGACGCCCACTGCAATGATTTTCCACAATTGCTCTTGTGTCGGCAGGGGAAGGCCCGGACCCACCAATGGCACCAGAATGGCGCAGACGATCAGTGATTGCATGAAAACGACCCGCGTGACCGGCTCGCCGCTGGCCTGGCTGCGCAGCAGCACCATGGCGAGCGCATAGGTCACGGGCGAGAGCAGTGCAGCCAGTTGCCCATCCCAGCTTGCGGTGCCGAAACGCGCCTGCGGATCGGTGAACACGATGCCCAGAAGACCGATGAAGCCGAGCGCAATGCCCAGCACAGCCCCTCTGGTAAGGCGCTCCTTCAGCAGGAACGTGCCGAAAATCGCCACGAAAAACGGCGCGGTGAAGGTGTAGACGAAGAGCTCCGCCAGCGGCATCTTGCCCAGCGCATGGAAGAACATCAGACCTGTCGCCAGCATGATCAGGCTGCGCAGACCGTGGCGTTTCGCTTGGCGCCATGTCGGCCAGCCCGGCCGGGTGATCGCAAACAGCGTGGCCGTGCAGACAATGCCCACGCCGTGGCGGAAGGTCATGTTCTGAAAGGCACTGAAGTCCACGGCAAGGCTCTTGATCACCGCATCCATGACGGTGAGGCAGAGGATTCCAACTGTCGCAAGCCCAAGCGCGTGGCGGTCATTTTGCGGGGCAAGCGGCGGGGTCATGCATCGGTGATGCCATGCCATTGGCCAGCGCACCAATTGCAAAATCTGATGGCGTACAGAAGTTTTCATTGAGAACGCATTGGCCTTTGGCGTGAGCCAGGCCATGATGCGCATGTGCGATGAGAGGAACTTCCATGCGGTCGATCTATGCTTTATCCTTGGCCTGTGCCGTTGGTTCGGCCCTGCCCGCTGCCGCGCAATCCATCAAGACAGAGGATCTCGTGGGGCGTTGGGGCGTCACGGCCTACTGGAACGAGGGGGATGCGGCGCGCATGATCGCGCAGGCGCGGGGCTTCTGCAGCCAGCCCTATGTGATCACACGCGGACCCGGCGGCGGGGCAGTGATGTTCGAGCCCTTCGATGGCAAACGCCGGGAGATGCGGGTGAGTGGCAACCAGATCGTTGCGGTGGATGGCGAAAGCCGCTCCACCAAGAGCATCAGCACCTGGAATGGCTCCAGTCTCGTGTTCAGCTATGACGACGAGGAAGCCAAGCGCAAATACGGGAACATGGTGTTCGTGAGATGCGGGCGCTGAAGGCCCCCGCATCCCTTTGTCGCTTGGGCGTCACTCAGTGCCAATCGTGGTCAGGTCCTGAAACCAGTGCTGTGCCTGGACGAAGGACTTCACCTTGGGTGACAGCACATGGGGGTTGGTGTCATGAACCACCCACACCAGCACGGCATCATCCACGATGAGGCTGTGCGCCTCGGCCGTCAGCGCATCTTGCTTTGCGGGATCGAAGCTCAACATGGCCGCATCGATCAGTGCATCCACTTTGGGGTTCGAATAGCCACCCCAGTTGACGCCGACAGGCGCCACCTGACCCGAGTGGAAGAAGCGCACAATCGCGTAGAGCGGATCTGATGTCACGTAGGCCACGTTGTTGGAGGTGACACCTGCATTGGAAGGATCAAGCGCACCGCGCCGCCACGCCGTGTAAAGCACCTCAAGTTCCACCACCTTCAAATCGATCTCGATGCCGATTTCCTTGAGGTTCTGCTGGATTGCCTCGTTCATGGGCAGTGACTGCATCTGCCCTGTGCCTCCCTGGGCAATCAGGAAAGTCGTCTTGAGCGGCTTGGCGGGAGAGTATCCCGCCTCCAGCACCAGCTTCTTGGCGGCAGCCAAATCATATTTGATGGCGAAACTCGGTTTGCCGAACCACGGGCTTGACGGGTCCACCTGCCCCGAAGCCGGGCGCGCCAACCCGTTGAGCATCTGCACGATGCCCTCCCGGTCAATGGCCAGGTTCATGGCCTTGCGCAGGCGGATGTCTGTCCAGGGGGAGCCCGGTGCCACGCTGAGATGATAATTCCAGACATGAGGCGTGACGTTTTCAACGATTTTCATGCCCGCGCGCTTGAGCTGCGGCAGCGTGTCGGGGGCTGGTGTTTCGATCAGGTCCACCTGCCCCGACAGCAGGGCGCTCGTGCGCGCCATCACATCGGGCAGGGGTATCAGGATCATGCGATCCACCTTGGCGAGGCGCGCCTTGTCCCAGTAGTCGGCATTGCGGACCAGTTCCGCCCGTTCACGCGGCACGAGCACGTCAAGCTTGAACGGGCCGGTGCCCGATGGCTTTTCGGCCACCTTCGCCCAATCTCGACCCATCCTCTCGAATTGCGTGGGGCTGCCCACCAGAAACCAGAGCATCTGATAGGGAAACAGCGAATCCACCGTCTTGGTCGTGATCTGGACCGTCATGTCATCGACCTTGGCGTAGCTCGCGACGGAGGGCAGGCGCGGCTTGACCTGGGCAGACTGACGCTTGTCATGGTGGGGGGCTGCTTCATTGAGCACCTTGTCCAGATTCCAGATCACGGCATCCGCGTTGAAATCGCTGCCATCATGAAACTTGACGCCGGCGCGCAGGGTAAAGCGCCAGACCTTGCGGTCATTGGGATCGGCAGCCCATTGGGTGGCCAAGCCAGGCATGAGCTTGCCGGGGCGGTCGGCGACATTCATCTCCCACGCCACCAGCGGATCATAGATTGTGTATCCCGTGAATTGATAGGCGCCGGCACCGCGGTCAGGCTGGCCAGAGGTCAGAGGGATATCCGCAGTCGAAATCCCGTAACGCAGAACGCTTTGGGCCATGGCCGGCGCACCGGGAAGGGCGATCGCGGCGGCAAGGATGAAGGCATTGAGGAAGCGTCGGATCATGGGCTCACCAGGTTGTCGTTGACGTTGCTCCCTTGCAGCAAGTCGCAGGCCAAAATCGCGCGGATGGTGTGGAGCCGCCCGAACGCGGGAGCGGGCAGCGCGTTTGAACTGCGATGATGCGCCACTTGCTCAGCAAAGTGGTGGCCGCAAGTCCGGGCTGTTGATGGAGCGACGGCGCGGTGCAACCGTCAAGGCGCACCCGAAGGCAGGATGTGCCGGATTCCACTCAAGCCTTCTCCAGTTTGGCCTTCTCCAACCGGCCTTCTCCACCATGGACTTGCGCAACCAGCATGCGGGCGGATGCAGTCAGGCGCCCAACATATGCCGTGCCATCGACATGCACGCCAAGCCAGTCAGGGCCGATGCACAGGAGGCTTTTCACGGTTTGATCCTGCCAACAATTCGCATGTCATCGCCTTGCAACTGAATGACCACGCCTTCGCCCGAAGCCGGCACAATGCCGGTCAAGGCGGTGATGTTGACCTGATGCGTCGTGACCACGAGCTCGCCCGGGCCACGCCACGCCTGCAGAAGATGCCGGGCAGCGCTTGTCTGTGCTGGACCCTTGGAGCGATCGTCAAAGAAGGAGTTGAAGGCAGGCTCGTCCTGCTTGAAACCTGGAAACGCCAGCTCAGCCGTCTCCCGCGTGCGGCACCATTGCGAGGTCAGCACGCGCCCGACCGCAACGCCGCGCGACCGGAACGCCTCCCCGATCCGGCGCGATTGTGCCCGGCCGGCTTCGTCCAGATTGCGCTGGGTGGCGCACTCCTCGATCCGCAATCCCGGTGGATCGCCTCCTCCCGGTGCATCGGCATGCCGGAACAGCACGATCGCACCTTGGCGGAGTGCGGACCAGGCCGCTGCCTCGGATGCAGAAGCGGGCGTTGCGCCAGTGCCGATCAGTGCCGTGAAGGCACAGACGACAATCACGGACAGATGTGCGATGCCGGCGCGCATGCCTCAACCCCGCACATCATAAGCGCACCGCAAGCCTACATAGAGCGCATAGAAATTCGCCGCCTTCCACTGCGCCCCATCGCTGCGTGCCTGTGCCGGGCCGTACCACCAGGACCCGCCTGCCGTCAGAGCGTCTTCACCGCGCCTGTCGGCAATCCACTCCCAGACATTGGCCCCCATGTCGTAGAGGCCGTTGATTCCCTGCTTCGTTGTGCCGACGGCGACATGGGCGCGGCGGTTGTTGTTCATGCCGTCGGGTTGATCGCCGACCGGATAGCCATAAGTGCGGCCCTTCACGAAGCCATCCGTGGGTTGATCGCGCTGCTCGGTGTAGGCGGCGCTCCGCCACTCGACCAGGGTCGGCAGACGTCCGCCGACATGGGCGCAGTAGCGCTGGGCTTCATGCCAACTGATGTGTACGGCTGGCTCGCTGTCTGCTCCTCGCTCGCCCTGCGGGCGCTCATAGGTCCAACCTTGGCGCCGGGTCCATCCAGCCGTAAAGTCGAAACCGCCACCTTCGCGCTCCGCGACGGTCGTGAGGCCGACGGCGCGCGCGAAGGCCCGGAACTGGCCGATCGTGACCTCCGTGCGGTCGAGCGCAAAAGCGCCGAGCCGGACCCGCTCAGAAGTCTGGGCAGTCACAGGCCCTGCGGCCATGATCAATGCGCAGGTCAGGATCGCGAAGCGATGCATCAACTCACTCCTTCAGAAAAAGATGCCGCTGAAGTCCTCGTGGGCTCCGGTGCAGTTTCTGTCTGGATCACATAAGGAAAGCAACAGGATGGCGCAGCGGATTCATGGATGACGAATCCGCGCCCGACGGCATGGGCACCGCGAGCCTTGAATTGCTCCAGGGTGCCGGATACCGACGCTGCCAATGCCGAGAATCGCGGCTTGCCATCAACCCAGGCGCTGGCGCAGGCGGGCTTGCTCGCGGCGGATGACACCCGGGTACTGCGCCTGCTTGTCGACATACCATGGGAGGGATGCGATCTGCCCAAAGCCGGGAATCGTCTCCATGTGCCGCACCATGCGCTGACGCATCGCGGCGTCCGGCAGCGGGCCCCGAAGTGTCGCTACATTTTCAGTGGCATGCGCGGGATTGGACGTCCCAGTCAGCACTGTTGTCACGGCCGGATTCGCCATCACCCACTTGATGAAGAACTGCGCCCAGGTCGTCGCTTCAATGTCCTTGGCGAAATCGGGCAATGGCAGAGTGCCGACGACCTTGTGCAGGCGGCCCTTCTCCAGCGCCATGTTGATGAAGACACCCACACCGTTGTCGGCAGCGGCTTTCAACAGCCGGTCCTCCGCGCCGCGGTTGAAGATCGAGTAATTGACCTGCACGAAATCGAGCTGCTTGCGCTCCACAAGGTCGGTCAGGATCGGGTGATACGGGTTCTCGTGGTGAGAGGCGCCAACGTAACGGATGCGCCCCTCCTTCTTCCAGGCCCGCAGGATTGGCAGCACGACATCCACGTTGACGAGGCTGTGGCAGAACATAAGGTCCAGGCTCGTGCGCCAGAGCCGCAGGCGCGACTGCTCGAAGCTCGCCAAGGCGTGGCTTTCATCGGCCAGGAAATCACCGGTGGACCAGATCTTGTTGCTGATGAAGAGCCGGTCCGTCACGCCCATGGCGCTGAGGAACGCGCCGACCGAGACTTCGCCCGTGCCGTAGAGCGGCGAGGTATCGACGACGCCGACGCCCGCGTCGATGTAGGTTTTCGTGATGTCGCGCAGGTGATCGCGGTTCGTGCCCGGCAGTAGGTCGAACGTGAGAAACGTGCCAAGGCCGAGCCCCGTCAGGGTCTGATTGGTGCGACCCACCGTTCTCGTGATCACGGGTCGGCTGTCCGCCGGTGCGCGCGGCGCTGGCGTCGTGGTTTGCGCTTGCGCCATCTGAATCGGGGGCACCGACACGCTTGCTGCGGCAGCGCCTGCCACACCTATGAAAGTGCGACGATTTGTGGTCGGGCGTATCCCCTCAGGTTTACTTTCCCCCTCAGGTTTGTTTGCACTCTCAGGTTTTATTGTCATGCTTCGCTCCACTTCATGGTTTGATCGTCGATGGACGGTCAATGAAGGGAGGCACGCGGTTCGTCGCCTCACATGCTGACATGATTGACCTGATCTGGACAAAATCCGATGCTTTGACGTCGGAGCGATGCGGTAATCATCTTCACAGAGTCATTTGAGCCATGGTGCCCGTTCAGACCAAAGACCTCTCGCCGGGAAAACTGTCGTCACATCCGGACGGCTTTCGCCGCTCTGAATGGAGCGGCGGGGCTTTCGAAACGGCGTATCGTCCGCGGACCGCGCATGTCAGCGGGGAGATTTCGTCCCATCGGCATCTCGTCATGGTGACGTTGCGCGGCGGCGCAAGGCAACATGTCTATGCCAACGCCGATGGCCAGCGGCATGAAGGACCAGATTTGACGGGTTCCGTATCCTTCCTGCCGGCGGGCTGTGAACGCAGGCTTGCACTGCACGATGTCGAGTGGCGCTGGGCGGCCATTGCCTTGGATGCTTTGCCCGGCAAAGCAACTGCATCCCTTGCCCGTACGCCTTCGCTGGCATTGAAGCATGAGCCTTTCATCTTCGGCCTGCTGCAGGAGATGGAACGCCTTGATGCGCTTTCTGGTGGTATGGAGCCGATCTATGCCGAGACCATGGCAGGGGCGCTGGTGCAATACATGGTCATGCGCTTCGGTGATTGGCAGGCGCCGGATCAAGAATACGCCCTGCCGCCCTTCAAGCTCCGGCGCGTGAGGGACTTTGTCGCGGCCAATCTGGGCGCGCGGGTTTCGTTGGGCCAGTTGGCGGCGCTATGCGATCTGTCGGAACGGCACTTCCATCGCGCCTTCAAGGTGACCACCCGTCAAACGCCGCTCGACTATATTGTCGAGAAGCGGATGGAGCGGGCCAGACTGCTGCTGTCGTCTCCCGGTGTTTCGATCGCGGCTGTTTCGCTCGAAGTCGGCTTTGCCAATCCTGGTCATTTCGCGCGGGCTTTCGCGGCGGCAACGGGCATGACGCCGTCAGCTTACCGCAATCGGACTTGCGTCAACTGATCATGCAAGCCTTCAGGGCCGAGTGACGCGCAAGGCGAACAGATGCTTGCATCATGGTCTTTGTATCTGCAAACAACGAACCATCTGTTTGTTGCTGGCTGGGCATTCCATTGCGGCTCACTCCCAAGGGCACCCCTCGCTTGAACGACCGAGGCACATCAGTCCGCAAAGTAAGTCACCCAAACATGCGCAGTGAAAGCACGATGCAAAGGATTGTTCAGCAGTGGCGCTGTGGCGTCCCGGACAGGACTCGAACCTGTTGCCTCAGGTTTAGGAAACCTGCGCTCTATCCTGATGAGCTACCGGGACGAACCGGCGTGTTGCGTGTATCATGGCTCAGGGAATTGGAAAACACACCATGCGCGGCGCACAAGCGCTCTTCATCCTGATTGGCATCTGTTCGGCGGCCGACCCTGCGCGTGCGGAGCCTTGCGGCCCTGCACGGCTGGATCTGGTGACGTTGCAGCGCGTGGCTCCCAGCGGAGAGCTGGTGCTCTCTGACGGACGCATGGTGCGGCTGGCAGGGGTACAGGCAACAGCCGATGCTCTGCGGGCCGCATTTGTGCCTGGTGAAAGTCTGGCCGTGGGCATGCTGAGCGAAGCGCCCGACCGCTGGTCGCGTTTTCCCGCGTTGGTGTTCAAACTCAAGGAGGGTGATTCGCCCCAATTCAGCCAGCATGCCCTGCTCGCCAGCGGACGCGTGCTGGCGCGGCCCGAGCGGGACCTGGGCTCCTGCTGGGCCTTGCTGGTGCAGGCGGAGGCGGGCGCAGGCCGTGTGCCCGTAACCGCCGTGGAGGCGGGGCGATTTGCCCGCGTCGAAGGCCGCGTGTCGCGAATCGGCGATGGTCGCAGCGCAAAATTCATCACGCTGCAGGACAGCGAAGGCCGGCGCACCACGGGGGTGATTCAAAAACGCTTTCTCAAGCGCATGAAGGCTGACGGCGTTGACGTCGAAGCGCTCAAGGGCCAAACCGTGCGCCTGAGGGGTGTGCGCGGGCTTCGCAATCCCGCCACAATTGCCCTCACTTTGGGGGAGCAAATCGAGATCGTCCGGTGAGTTCAAGGGTTTTGACACGTCACAGATCGAGGCTGACGGGCAGCATTGCCATCGGCCTGCTGATGCTCGGGCTTGCCGGCTGCATCACGGACCCGACGGCGCAGGACAGCGCCGGCCAGCGCCCTGAAGCCGTGACCCTGCCGGCCGTACCGCCGCGCACGACAGCGCTTGATGCGTTGGCCAACCGCGAGCACGCGCGGCTCGTCGCGGCATTCGGCGGCGAATACAAGGCTTCGCAGGCGCAGGCGTTGCTCAACCAGATCCTTGCGCGGCTCAGCAGCGCGACCGAGCGACCCACCGAGCGTTACAGCGTGACGCTGCTGAATTCGCCCGTCGTCAACGCCTTCGCACTGCCCAACGGCAACATCTACCTCACGCGCGGTCTCATGGTCCTGGCCAATGACACCTCCGAGATCGCCTCGGTGCTTGCCCATGAAATGTCGCATGTCATCACGCGCCATGCGGTGGACCGGCAGGAATTGGCCCGCACGGCGGATCTGGTGACGCGGGTGCGCTCCGATGTGCTGCAAGATCCGGGCGCTGCACGGGCGCTTTCGGCAGAGGGACGCGTGGCGCTGGCCAGTTTTTCGCGCCAGCAGGAGTTGGAGGCCGATGCGCTCTCGGTGCGCATCATCGCGCGGGCAGGTTTTGACCCCTACGGCGCGACGCGGTTTCTCGATGCACTTGGGCGCACCACGGCCATCCGCGCCGCGATGATGGGCCTCAACGCCAGCAACCAGAGCCTCGATATCACATCCACCCACCCCGCTGCGCCCGAGCGCATTCAATTGGCCACGCTGGCTGCACGACAGATCGGCGCGCCCGGCATGGGCGAGGCGGAGCGCAATCGCTATCTGCTGGCCATCAACGGCATGACCATGGCGGACAGCGCCGCCCAGGGCTTTGTGCGCGGGGCGGTGTTCAGCCATCCCAAACTCGGCGTCACCTTTACCGCGCCCGAGGGCTTCGTTCTGGAAAACAGCCGCGATGCCGTTGTGGGTGTCGCGCCCGATGCAGGCCGTGCGATGCGCTTTGATCAGGCGAAACTGGACACCGGGCAAAGCCTGGAAAGCTACATGCAAAGCGGCTTGATCCAGGGCTCCGAGGCCACCAACATCGAGTCCCTGACGCTGGGCGGTCAGCCAGCAGCCACCAGCCTCTCCAAGGCCGATGGCTGGACCTATCGTATCTTCGCAGTTCGCATGGGTTCACAGGTGTTCCGGCTGACCTATGCCGCGCGCAATCTGGATGCGCCGACCGATGCAGCGTACCGCCGGTCTGCCGAAAGTTTCCGCAAGCTGGAGACGACCGAAGGCGCACGGTTGCGCCCTTTGCGCATCAGCCTCGTCATCGCAACCGCCGAGGATACTGTGGAGACGCTGGCCGCGCGCATGATGATGGATGAGCCGCGCGTGGAACGTTTCCGTGTGCTCAACGGCCTGCAAGCCAGCGAACGCGTGTTCGCGGGGCAGCGCTACAAAATCGTGACCGAATAAACTCAGACCGGCTCCGCGATGATGCTGACATGGGCAGCGCAGACGCGCCAGCCTTGCTCCGTGCGCACCCAGGTCTGGCTTTGCCGCCCCACCTTGCCCACCAGCGCGGGCCTGCGGAACAGCGTGCAGGCCGTGGCAAAATCGCGTCCATAAGTGGTGATGATGGTGCGTTCCAACGTGCGGTCCAGCCCGATGGCCGGGCGGCTGCCACGAAAGGCCACGATCTCGTCATAGCCGTAAAGGTTCTCGCCCCCGCCGTAACGGATGGTGTGTGGGCTGTCGAGAAACAGCTCGTTCAGTACCCCCACCTCATTTGTCACAAGCGCGGCTTCATAACGCGCAAACGCCGCTTCCATTTCAGCCTTTGCGGCAGGATTGTTGATTTCCACGACGGGCCTCCTCGATTGCAGGCCGGCCCATTCATGTTTCGGGCCAGAATCGCAGGCCATCAGTCCTTACGCGGCGCTTTGCATCACCGAGACGGCCGCAGCGTCGATATGCGCAACCAATTCGGGCTCCAGATCGAGGTTGGCGGCCAGCGTGCGCAGGAAGGTGCGCTCAGCCTTCTGATCGGGGTCCACGGCGAGGCGCGCCGCGGTGTAGATCTGCGCGCCCATTTCAGGGGATGTCGACAGGGTGGCGAGGCTTGCCGCATCCAGCGGGCTGCCCATCTCCTCATCGATGAAGGCGGCGGCTTCGTCATCAAGACCGGCCTGCTTCAGATTGCCCAGAATGCGCTGGTGTTCCACCGCGTCGATTTCGCCGTCGGATGCGGCTGCCGCGATCATGGCCCGCAGCATGAGCAAGGCCTTCTCCTGGTCATTGCTGTCGCCCTCGGCATAGCCGGACCCTTGGGGTGCGGCGACCACGGGCTCGCCGATCTGGGTGAGGGGTTTGCCTGCCTGGTAATTCTGGAAGGCCTTATAGGCCAGTCCGCCCACCAGGGCGACACCGCCCAACGTGGCAGCTGTGCCCAGCAGGGAGCGGCCGGATTTGCTGCCCAGTGCAAGGCCAGCCAGCCCGCCGGTCATCAAGCCGCCCGCGTTGTTGCCGATGAGGGCCTTGGCTTGCTCAGCCAGGCCAGCATAATTCCCGGTCTGGATCGCCTGGCGCGCCTGTGCCATTGCGTCCTGCAGGTTCAGACCCGTCTGCCCCGGCGTATTCTGCACGGCCGTACCGGCATCAGATGGTTTCTGCTGCAATCCGCCCAGCAGGTTGCCGAGCATGCCGCCTTGTCCGCCCTGGGACATCTGCTGTCCCGCGCCCATGACCATGCTGAGAAGGGATTTGGCATCAAACATCGGGCACTCCAGGTTGAAAGTTTCACGGCGTTTTGCCGATGGCATCGATATGTGTCGATCCGATGGCAAAGCAGCCATGCCCGCTTATCGGTGCAGCGGCAAGGCACTGGTGTCCTTCAAGGTCTCCAGCACGATTTCCGACCGGACACGTTCGACGCTGGGGTGGGGCAACAGCACATCGTTGAGCAAGCTGGAAAGATCAACCAGCGTCCGCACGGCAACCTTCAGGAGATAATCCGCCGAACCGGTGACGGCATGCGCCGCCAGAATTTCCGGTATGCGCGCGATGAGCCCGCCGAACATGCGGGAGTTATCGGGTGAATGGGTTGCCAGCGTGACATTCACATAAGCCATGACACCGATGCCCAGCTTTTCAGCCGCAAGCTCAGCTGCATATCCCTTTATGACGCCGGTCTGTTCAAGCGCCGCGCGGCGGCGGGATATCTGGGACGCGGACAACCCCACCATCCCTGCCAATTCCTGGTTGGTCAACGCTCCATTGGCCTGCAAGGCGCCCAGCAGGCGCAGATCGAAGGCATCAAACTGCATCATGTACATAATTCCGATCATTCATGCACGAAACACGCATATATCCAGCCTATGCTGCGAATTATGCACGCACAATGCACATATCTCGCGCTACCATGAGATTGTTGAAATTTTCAGATGGAGTTCCTGATGGGTCCGTTTCCTTTTGATGCCGCACCGTCCGCCATCACAAGCGCCAATCCCATGGGCACCGACGGCATGGAGTTCGTGGAGTTTGCGCACCCCAACCCCGAGGAACTCGATCATGTGTTTCGCCTCATGGGCTTTGCGCCTGTCGCCAAGCACCGCTCCAAGAACGTGACGCTCTACCGCCAGGGCGATGTGAACTACGTCGTCAACGCGGAGCCCGACAGCTTCGCGCAAAACTTTGCCCGCGCGCATGGCCCGTGTGCCTGCGCCATGGCGTTCCGTGTGGCGGATGCAGCCAAGGCCTATGCCCGCGCGCTGGAACTGGGCGCGGAACCCTTCACGGGGGGCAAGGTGGGCCCGATGGAGCTCAACATCCCCGCCATTGTCGGCATCGGGGGTTCGTTGATCTATTTCGTCGATCGCTACGGCGCGAAGGGCTCGATCTTCGACGTGGATTTTGTGTGGCTGAACGAGCCTAATCCGCATCCCGAACCTGCAGGATTGCATTATCTCGACCACCTCACCCACAACGTCATGCGCGGGCGCATGGATCACTGGGTGGGCTGGTACGCCAAGCTGTTCAATTTCCGCGAGATTCGCTTCTTCAACATCGAGGGCAAGCTGACGGGGTTGATCTCTCGCGCGTTGACTTCTCCTTGCGGAAAGATTCGCATTCCCATCAATGAAAGCCTCGATGACAAGAGCCAGATCGAGGAATACCTGCGCCAGTACAACGGCGAGGGCATCCAGCACATCGCCTGCGGCTCGCGCGATCTGTATGCCACCGTGGAGGCGCTGCGCACCAATGCGCTGCCTTTCATGCCCGCACCACCGGCGACCTACTACGAAAAGATCGATGCCCGCGTGCCCGGCCACGGCGAGGATGTGGCGCGCCTCAAGGCCAACGGCATACTCATCGACGGCGAGGGCCGCTTGGCTGTGGGGGACAGCGAGGGGCGGATGTCCAAGGTGCTGCTGCAGATTTTCTCAGGCACGGTAATTGGCCCGATCTTCTTCGAGTTCATCCAGCGCAAGGGTGATGAAGGCTTCGGCGAAGGCAACTTCCGCGCCTTGTTTGAATCGATCGAGGAGGATCAGATACGCCGGGGCGTGCTGACTGCGGCGGAATAGACACTACCACAGCAGGTCGCCCGCGAGGAAAGCGCGCGCCTCTGGGCTTCCGGGCTGCGTGAAGAAATCCTCGGTGCGCACGTCTGCCAGCAGCCGCCCCTTGTGCAGGAACAGCACGCGCTGGCTCAGGCGACGCGCCTGCGCAAGGTCATGCGTGGTCATGAGGATCGTCATGCCCTCGGACGCGAGCGTGGTGACGAGCGCTTCGATCTGCCGTGTCGCTCCCGGGTCTAGCTGCGCCGTGGGCTCATCGAGAAACAGGACCTGCGGTTGCAGCACCCAGGCGCGCGCGAGTGCGAGGCGCTGCTGCTCACCGCCCGAAAGCAGCCGGGCGGGACGCTCCGCAAGATGCCCGAGGCCGAAGCGTTCCAGTGCCGGTGCGATGCTTTGGGTTGCCTCGCGCATGCCTGCAGTGCTGACAGCATGGGCGATGTTCGCCTTGACCGAGCGACGCAGCATCACCGGGCGCTGGAACACCATGGCGTGGCGCATGAATTGGCGTCCCTTGCGGCGGCCCGCCCCCTCTCCCATCCAGCGGACATTTCCCGAGGTTGGCACAAGAAGCCCATGGCACAGCCGCAGGGTGAGCGATTTCCCCGCGCCATTTGGCCCGATCAGCGCCGTGATGCCGCCTGCGGGCAAAGCAAACGAAACGCCGTCCAGCAGGAGCTTGTCCTCCGCCCGAAAGCTCAGCTCGTGGACTGCGAGTGGCAGGATGGTGGCGCCATCCATCATCCGGCGAACCGTGCGCCGATGCGGCTGGCCCCGTAGGCCGCCGCGTTGATGGCAAGGGTGAGCGCGATCAACACGAGGCCGAGGCCCAACGCCACAGGCAGATCGCCCTTGGAGGTTTCCAGCGCAATGGAGGTTGTCATGGTGCGAGTGTAACCCGCAATATTGCCGCCGACGATCAGCACCGCGCCCACCTCGGCGCTGGCCCGCCCGAAGCCTGCAAGCAGGCCTGTGGCGAGAGCAAAGCGCCCGTCCCACAACAGAGTGGGAATGGCCCGCAGTCCTGTCTGGCCGAGCGACGTGAGATAATCTCGGTATTCGCCCCACAATTCTTCGATGGTGCTGCGCGTGAGGGCGATGATTATGGGCAGCACCAGCAGCGTCTGCGCCACGATCATGGCCGTCGGCGTGAACAGCCAGCCCAGCATGCCCAAGGGCCCCGAGCGCGAAAGCAGCAGGAAGACCACGAGGCCCGCCACGACAGGTGGCAGGCCCATGAGGCCGTTGATCAGCACGATGATGGCCGCACGCCCGGGAAAACGCGCCAGCGCGAGCCAGGCGCCCAGCGGCAGGCCGATCAGCGATGCGATCATGACGGCGGACAGCGTGACGCGCAGCGAAAGCCCCACGATCTGCATGAATTGTGGATCGAGCCCCAGGATCAGGCCGAATGCAGCACCGAAAGCGGAGGATACATCCATCGGCTAGGTAACGGCGCCGTAGCGCTTCTCGATGTAATCCTGCACCATCACCTTGAATTCGGCGGCTATGGCGGGGCCGCGCAGGGTCGCGGCTTTCTTGCCGTCGATGAAAACGGGAGCGGTGGGCGATTCGCCGGTGCCGGGCAGGGAAATACCGATGTCGGCGTGCTTGCTCTCGCCCGGTCCGTTGACGATGCAGCCCATGACTGCCACGTTGAGGCCTGCGACGGCGGGGTATGCCTGCTTCCAGCCATGCATGGATTCGTCGAGCCAGCTCTGGATGTCCTGT
Organism: Hyphomicrobiales bacterium; assembly: GCA_031373545.1. Classification (GTDB taxonomy): domain Bacteria; phylum Pseudomonadota; class Alphaproteobacteria; order Rhizobiales; family Beijerinckiaceae; genus JADCCX01. The sequence goes on along the minus strand of JANMMT010000057.1, from coordinate 2,705 downwards.
GCCAGCTCTTGAAACACAGTGGATGTGGTGCGCCCGCAGCCGGGGCAAGCCGCCACCTGCGGCGAAAAGGTTCGAAAGCCCATGGTCTGAAGCAGTTCGCGCGATGCCTTGACCTCCAGCCGGCGATCCCCACCCGGCTCGGGCGTCAGCGAATAGCGGATCGTGTCCCCGATGCCCTCCTGCAGAAGAATACCGATGGAGGCGGAGGCTGCCACCAGCCCCTTGGTGCCCATGCCGGCTTCGGTCAGGCCCAGGTGCAGCGCATAATCGCTGCGCGCCGCCAGCATGCGGTAGCAGGCGATCAGATCCTGCACATGGGAGACCTTGGCGGAGAGGATGATGCGGTTGCGCGCCAGGCCGATCTCCTCGGCGCGGGCGGCAGAGAGCAGGGCGGACTGTACCAACGCCTCGCGCGTGACGGCGCGGGCATCCAGCGGGCGGGTGCGGGCGGAGTTCTCATCCATGAGATGGGTCAGCAGTTCCTGGTCGAGCGAACCCCAGTTCGCGCCGATCCGCACGGATTTGCCATGCCGGATCGCCATCTCGACGATGGCGGAGAACTGCAGATCCCGCTTGTCCCGGAAGCCCACATTGCCCGGATTGATGCGGTATTTGGCCAGGGCCTCGGCGCAGGCCGGGTGATCCGCCAGCAACTTGTGGCCGATGTAGTGAAAATCGCCCACGATCGGCACAGTCACGCCGCGCAGCAGCAGTTGATCGCGGATGCGCGGCACGGCAGCGGCGGCTTCATCGCGGTCCACCGTGATGCGCACGAGCTCCGACCCCGCACGCCACAGGGCGGCCACCTGCTGCACGGTGGCTTCCACATCCGCCGTGTCGGTGTTGGTCATGGATTGCACGACAACCGGATGCCCACCGCCCACCATGACGCCGCCCACATCGACTCCCACCGTCAGGTGGCGCGCCAACGGCGCGGCATGGGTGCTGGCTTCAGGCAAACAAACGACAGGCATGTGCACATTCATGGCGTGGATTCGCCGTCAAACACAGTGCGGCGTCAAGTTGGTAGGACTATGGAGAAAAGCGGCCTTACTTCCCCATCGCTGTTTTGAGTTCGGGCACGATGGTGAAGAGATCGCCCACAAGGCCGTAATCCGCGACCTGGAAGATGGGCGCATCCTCATCCTTGTTGATGGCCACGATGATCTTGGAATCCTTCATGCCCGCCAGATGCTGGATCGCACCTGAAATGCCAACCGCGACGTAGAGATCCGGCGCGACCACCTTGCCGGTCTGACCCACCTGCCAATCGTTGGGGGCATAGCCCGCATCCACGGCCGCGCGCGAGGCGCCGACCGCCGCGCCAAAGGCATCGGCCAGCGGCTCGATCACGCCCTTGAAGTTTTCCGATGACGCCAGCGCCCGCCCCCCGGAGACGACGATCTTGGCCGCCGTCAACTCGGGGCGGTCGGATTTCACGATCTCCTGGCTGACGAAGGTCGCTCCACCCGAAGCCGAGTCGGCCGCCACATTCTCGGTCTTGGCCGATCCGCCCGCGCCCGTGGCCGCAAAGGATGCGGTCCGCACGGTCACAACCTTGATCTTGTCTGCGGATTGCACGGTCTGCACGGCGTTGCCTGCATAGATCGGACGCTCGAAGGTATCGGCAGACACCACCTTGATGATGTCAGAGATCGGCTGCACATCCAAAAGCGCCGCGACGCGGGGCAGGATGTTCTTCATGTTGGCGCAGGACGGCGCGACAATGGCACCGTAGTCACCGGCCAGGCCCGCCACCAGCGCGGCCATGGGCTCGGCCATGAGGTTGGCATAGGCCGCGTCATCAGCCACCAGCACCTTTTCCACGCCTGCCAACCTGGCGGCTTCAGTGGCAACCGCCGCACAGCCTTTGCCCGCCACCAGCACATGCACCGGCCCGCCGATCTGGCCGGCTGCTGTCAGCGCCTTGGCTGTGATGCCATTGAGCGCGGTGTTGTCGTGTTCCGCAATCAGCAAGGTTGCCATATCAGATCACTCCTGCATCTCTAAGTTTGGACACCAGTTCAGCGGGTGAGCCCACCTTGACCCCCGCCTTGCGACCGCCGGGTTCCACCGTCTTGAGCACAGTGAGACGGGGTGCGACATCGACGCCGAGCGATTCAGGTGTGTGCTCGTCGATGGGCTTCTTTTTTGCCTTCATGATGTTGGGCAAGCTGGCATAGCGCGGCTCGTTGAGGCGCAGATCGGTCGTGACGATGGCGGGTGTCTTCAAAGCCACGGTCTGCAGGCCGCCATCGACCTCGCGGGTCACATGCACGCTGTCGCCCGCCAATTCCAATTTGAAGGCGAAGGTGCCCTGCGGCCAGCCCAGCATGGCCGCCAGCATCTGTCCGGTGGCGTTCATGTCATCATCGATGGCCTGCTTGCCCATGATGACAAGTCCGGGCTGTTCCGCCTCGATCACCTTTTGCAACAACTTGGCGACCGCAATCGGCTCGACTGTCGCGTCCGTTTTCACGTGGATACCACGGTCTGCACCCATCGCGAGGCCGGTGCGGATGGTCTCCGCCGCGCCGGCCGGGCCGATCGAGACCACGACGATTTCGGTCGCGCCGCCCTTTTCCTTGATGCGGATCGCCTCTTCGCAGGCGATCTCGTCAAAGGGGTTCATGCTCATCTTGACGTTGGCCAGATCAACACCCGAACCATCGGGCTTGACGCGAATCTTGACGTTGTAATCAACC
>JANMMT010000013.1:0-15816 GCA_031373545.1 Hyphomicrobiales bacterium | reverse complement strand
ATCAAGGAAGTGCTGGCGCAGATGGGCCTGCATCTTGGTATGGAAGTGTCTGGCTGGCCCTCCCGAGAACATCGAGGATCTCGCCAAGCGTTTTGAGGAACACTACTGAATTTTAAAGAGCGCAATGCGCCGGTGCATGATGCTCCGGCGGTTGCCCTGACGACCGTACCTTGGCACGGCGGTCGCACAAAAGGAGGCCATTATGCGTCACGGATTTCGCGGTCGTCGGTTCAGCAGAACCGCATCACACCGCAAGGCAATGTTCAGCAACATGTCGCAAGCGCTGATCACCCACGAGCAGATCATCACCACGCTGCCGAAGGCCAAAGACCTTCGCCCTGTCGTGGAAAAGCTCGTCACCCTCGCCAAGCGCGGTGACCTGCATGCGCGCCGTCAGGCCATCGCGCAGATCAAGGAAGTTGATGTCGTGCGCAAGCTGTTCGACGTCATCGGACCACGTTACAAGGCCCGCAATGGCGGCTACCTGCGCATCATGAAGGCGGGCTTCCGCTTTGGTGACAACGCGCCTCTGGCTGTCATCGAATTCGTGGACCGCGACGTGAGCGCCAAGGGCAAGGCCGATCTTGAGCGCGTTGCGTCGGAACGCGCCGGGCAGGACCAGACCGAAGACTGAGGTTTTGCACCTCGGACCATCAAGGAGGCGGCTTTCGGGCCGCCTTTTTCATGCGCGGCTTGGTCGAGTGTCAGAGCACGTCAGCTTCAAGCCGGGTCGCCTTCAAGGCACGTCGCCTTCAAGGCAGGTCGGTTTCAAGGCACGTCGGCTTCGGTCTCCTGCGATACGAAGTCCATCGCAAAATTGATGAAATCCTCAGCCGGAATGAGCGCATTGGGCTTGATGCCGTGTTTGACCTGCAGCGGATGGCTGGCATCATCGCTCAGGAATGACGCCATGGACCAATCGCTGAAATAAGGCTGTGCGATCGCATGTTCGGACAGCAATTCGATGTTCTCGTGGCGAACATCCCGTGAAATGGCTGTGTAGAGTTCATGCACGGCTGCCTGCTCTCCCTCCAGCACCTGATAGAAATAGACGCGGTCGAACATCAGGAAGCCGCAAATGCCCATGCGGGGGTTGTTGGCGCGGGCCGTACTCACGATGTCGTTGTAATGGATCATCATGCGCTGGGCGGGCATGTGCATGGCATTTTGGCTGCGATAGGTGAGCCTGATCAGAGGCATGTGGAATATCCTGTAGCGCGGGCGACCGTGTGGAACCCATGGTGAGATTTCGTCTTGCGCCTCCACCATGTGGGGTCCGCGCGCCAAGCGCCAATACGTTTAAATACGTCGTCGTTGCACCGCTCCACGCAAAAGCGCTCTTTCACCTTCCACAAATGTGCCCTCATGCCTATATCCTGCTGACAAAGCTGCAACTTCAAGGAGCCCTCCATGGTTGTCCACCGTCGTCGCAACCGCCTTGCGGTGGCTTTTCCGCTTCGCATCCTGCTTGCTCTTGCCACCGGCCTCATGCTCATGGGCGCAGCTCGTGCGCAGGGCAGCTTCCAGCGACAGACGCCGGAAAATCGTGCGCAGGTGCAGATGTCTTTTGCGCCTCTGGTGAAACAGGCTGCTCCGGCCGTGGTCAATGTGTACGGCGCAAGGCGCGAGCAGCAGCGCCAGCAGCGTTCCATTTTCGATGATCCGTTTTTCCGTGATTTCTTCGGGCGCGGCGAAGGGGGTGCCAACCGCGAACGCGTCCAGCAATCCGTGGGCTCGGGTGTCATCGTGTCGGCAGACGGGTTGGTGGTGACCAATCACCATGTCATTGAAGGCATGACCGAGCTCAAGGTCTCGCTGGCCGACAGGCGCGAGTATGACGCCGACATCATCCTGCGTGATCCGCGCACGGATCTGGCTGTGCTGCGCATCAAGGGTCTGGGCGATGCCAGACTCTCCGCCGCGACCCTTGCCGATTCCGATCTGCTGGAGGTGGGCGACATGGTGCTGGCCGTCGGCAACCCGTTCGGGGTGGGGCAGACGGTGACGCAGGGTATCGTTTCGGCGCTGGCGCGCACGCAGGTCGGCGTGACGGATTATCAGTTCTTCATCCAGACCGATGCGGCCATCAACCCCGGCAATTCGGGCGGAGCGCTGATTGACATGAACGGGCGTCTCGTCGGCATCAACACCGCCATATTCTCGCGTTCGGGCGGCAGCCATGGCATCGGCTTCGCCATTCCGGCCAACATGGTGCGGATCGTCGTCGACAGCGCGCGGGGCGGCGGCGCGACGGTGCGACGGCCGTGGTTCGGCGCGCGTCTGGAGGCGCTCGACCGCGAGAAGGCCGAAGCGCTGGGGCTGGATCGACCCACCGGCGCGCTTGTGGCCAGCACGGTGGAGCGCAGCCCCGCGACGGAGGGCGGCGTGCGGCGTGGTGATGTGATCGTGGCGGTCGATGGGCAGGAGGTCACGGATCCTGATGCCTTCGGTTTCCGCTTCGCCACAAAGGGGATATCGGGCACGTCGTCGCTCACCGTGCTGCGCGCCGGCAAGCGCATCGTTGTGCCGATCAAGCTCGGCAGTGCACCCGAAACGCGCCCGCGCGATCCCGTGGTGATCAAGACACGCTCGCCGTTGATGGGCTTGACCGTGCTCAATCTCTCGCCCGCCGTGGCAGAGGAGCTCTCGCTGGAAACGGCAGGAGACGGTGTTGTCGTCAGCGAGGTCGAGCCCGGCTCCACGGCGCAGCAGGTGGGGTTTCAGAAAGGCGATCTCCTCATTGCGATCAACAACGAAAAGCCGTCCACGACGCGCGATGTCGAGCGCCTGACGCGCGAGCGCAGCCAGCGCTGGATCCTCAGCATCAACCGTGGCGGGCAGGTTTTCACGCAGCAATTGTTTGGGGGCTAGCATGTCAGGGACAAGGGGAAACCTGTTTTCCGACCAGAGACATGCTCCACACAGGCCATTCGAATGCACCCTGGATGCATGTGAATGACAAATCTCTTTGCCGCAGCCGGGCTTGAACGCGAGGCGCCGCGCCCGCTGGCCGACCGGCTGCGGCCCCGTGAACTCACGGACGTCGCGGGGCAGGCGCATATCACAGGGCCGGACGGCGCGCTGACACGGCTTGTCGAGGGCAACAAGATTGGCTCGCTGATTTTCTGGGGGCCGCCGGGCACGGGCAAAACCACGGTGGCGCGGTTGCTGGCGGGTGGCACGCAGCTGCATTTCGAACAGATATCAGCAATTTTTACCGGCGTGGCGGACCTGAAGAAGGCGTTCGAGGCCGCTCGCAGCAGGCGCAGCATGGGGCAGGGGACGCTGCTCTTTGTGGATGAAATTCACCGTTTCAACCGCACGCAGCAGGACAGTTTTCTGCCCGTGATGGAAGACGGCACGATCACGCTGGTGGGCGCGACGACGGAAAACCCGTCTTTCGCGCTCAACGCCGCGCTTTTGTCCCGCGCGCGTGTCTTGACCTTCAAGGCCCTTGATGAGGACGCGCTGGCGGCACTGCTGGTGCGCGCCGAGGCGGAGGAGGGGCGTGCCCTGCCGCTGGACGCTGATGCCCGCCACGCGCTGCTGGGCATGGCCGACGGCGACGGACGTGCCATCTTGACCTTGGCCGAAGAGGTCTGGCGGGCCGCACGGGCCGATGAGGTCTTCGATGTGGCTGGTCTCAGCGCCGCAATTCAGCGCCGCGCGCCCATCTACGACAAGGCACAGGAGGGACATTACAATCTGATTTCTGCGCTCCATAAAACCATCCGCGGCTCGGATCCGGATGCGGCGCTTTATTATTTCTGCCGCATGCTCGAAGGGGGCGAAGACCCGCGTTTTCTGGCGCGGCGGCTCGTGCGCATGGCGGTGGAGGACATTGGCCTGGCGGATCCGCAGGCACTGATCCACGCACGGGCGGCGGCGGAAACCTATGAGCAGCTGGGCTCTCCTGAGGGCGAGCTGGCGTTGGCCAACGCCGTGCTTTACCTGGCGACCGCGCCCAAATCCAACGCGGCCTATAAGGCCTACAAGGCCGCTCGCAGAGTCGCCAAAGAGGCGGGCTCGCTGATGCCGCCCAAGACCATCTTGAATGCGCCGACGGCGTTCATGAAAACGGAAGGGTATGGCGGAGATTACGCCTATGATCATGATGCGCCCGACGCGTTTTCAGGCCAGAACTATTGGCCGGACAAGCTGGGGCGGCAGCGGTTCTACGCGCCTGTGGAGCGTGGATTCGAGCGCGAGATCGCCAAGCGGCTGGAATGGTGGGAAAAGCTGCGCCAGGAGCGTCAGCCCTAGCAGCAATGCACTTCAGCCTGCCGCCACGCGCACGCCTGCTTCCGCAAGATAGCGTGCGGCCCCTGCGTGATACGGCACGACGGTGTTGAGCGGGGCATGGGCCGCTTTGGTGCCGACCCCGGCCCCCTTGGTCAGCGCCACGATGTCGGGTGCCGTCAGGATGGCGCGCGTCAGGGCATAGGCTGTGGCTACTTCAAGCGCCTTGTGTGCGACAATGATGTTCCAGGCGGCGACGGAGCGGATCGCGCTGCTCTGACCCCTGTAGGTGGCGGGCGCAACCTCCCCCGGCAAAAGATAGGGAAAGCGCTTCAGCATAAGTGCGATCTCGGAGTCCGTCAGGCCGAAGACAACGGTGTCGGTCTGGTTTGCCATGCGCTGCAGTGCGGGAATGGGAATGCTGGCACCCTGCCAGAAGGCGTCGATGGTGCCGGCGAGGTAAGCTGCCTCAAGCTCGGCAGATGTGCCGTTGACAATCGTGAAGGCGAGGCCGGTCACTTCTCCCAGCCCTTTGAAAAACGCCTCGGCAGGACCGCCCGCAGGACCGACGCCCACCCGCTTGCCGGCAAGCGCCGCAACCGTTGACAGGCCCGAAGCCGTTCGCGCAGCGATCTGGAACGAGGTCTCGTACATCGGTGCGATCGCGCGCAAATTGACATGGGTGCGGCCGGCAAAAGGACCGATGCCATTGATGGCCTCATACGCCGAGCCGAGAAACGCCGTGCCGATTGCCGCCACATTGGCTTCGACACCGCTCAGGTTCTCGATCGATCCTTTGGTTTCCTTCACCGTCAGACGCATGGTGCTGTCGCGGTTGACGGCCTCCGCAATCCCCTGGCCATAGGGAAGAAAACCGCTGCCCGGCCCTGCTGTGAGAAAATCCAGAGCAGCGGTCTGTGCCCGTGCCCATTGCGGCACGAAAGCGGCGGTGGCGGCAAGGCCTGCAAAGTTGCGACGTGACAAGCGCATGGTGTTCGTCCTCTCGTACGTGTGGTGATGGCAGTCTGCACAGCCCGCGGCGCCGGCACAAGCCAAACTCCATGTGATGGCAGCATGGTCACATGAGCCCACAACATGCGTGCTTGTTGTCACTGGCCGGCGCACCTAAAACGCAAGAGAGCAAGGCAGACGCGTCTGCCCAAGGGTTTTGTCGTGCACTCCATATTCCTCGTTTTCCTCGGCGGTGGCCTGGGCTCGGTGCTGCGCTACGGCACCGGCCTCATGACCGCGCGCTGGATGGGGCCATTCACGCCCACCAGTGGCTGGCCCTGGGGCACGTTTGCCGTCAATGTCATTGGCTGCTGCCTCATGGGTGTGCTGTTTCGTCTGCTGCCACTGCCAGAGGAGGGCGTGCCGCAGGCGCGGTTGCTGTTGATGACCGGCGTGCTGGGCGGGTTCACGACGTTTTCGGCCTTTGCGCTCGACGGGGCCTTGCTCTGTATGCGGCAGGATCAGACAGGATTTTTGCTTTATGTCGCTGGTTCTGTGCTCACGTCGCTGCTTGGGGTTGCACTCGGCCTCGCAATCGGCAAAGCGATAGCCGCATGAACGGTGCAGGCCCATGAGCGGTGTTGAAATCAAGGTCGTGACGGAGGACGAGGGCGGCATGCGCCTCGATCGCTGGTTCCGGCTGCATTATCCCGATCTGGCCTTCGGGCATTTGCAGAAGGTCCTGCGCGGTGGGCAGGTTCGCCTCGATGGCAAGCGCGTGAAGGGCGACATGCGCCTGAGTGTGGGGCAGAGCATCCGCGTGCCACCGCTCGGGTTCAAAACCGTCGAGTTCACAGAGGGTTACAACGCGCGCCTTGATGCACAGAGTCATGAGGATGATGCGCAGACTCCGCGCGCTCATGCGCCGATCCAAGAGGGCCGCCGGGCGCCTGGCACCGCCGGGGCCAGCCGGGGCGGCATGGTGCGCAGCTCGGACGGGGATTTCCTGCGCAGCCTGATCCTGTACGAGGACAAGGATGTGTTCGTGCTCAACAAGCCGTTCGGACTCGCTGTACAGGGCGGCTCGGGCCTGACGCGGCACATCGATGGCATGCTGCCAGCGCTCGCCACGCCGCGCGGGGATATCCCGCGCCTGGTACACCGCCTCGACCGCGATACGACGGGCGTGCTGGTGATCGCCCGTAGCCGCAAGGCCGCCGCCGAGATCAGCAAGGCCTTTCGCCAGCGCAGCACCAAGAAGGTGTACTGGGCGCTCTGCGTGGGTGTGCCCAAGGTGCGGCAGGGGCGGATTTCCACGTTCATCGCCAAGGGCGAGGATGAATACGGCGACCAGAAGATGAAGGTCGTGAACCAGAGCCGCGACGCGACCCATGCGCTGACCTATTACGCCGTGGTGGATCAGGCTGCGCTGAAGTTCTCCTGGGTTTCGCTGAAGCCCGTGACGGGCCGCACCCACCAGTTGCGCGTGCACTGCGCCGAAATCGGGCACCCGATTCTGGGGGACCCGAAATACTTCAACATCGAGAACTGGAACCTGCCCGGCGGCGTGCAGAACCGCCTGCATCTGCATGCGCGGCGGATCGTCATGCCGCTGCCCTCGGGCGGCACGCTGGATGTGACGGCACCGCTGCCCGACCACATGCAGCAAAGCTGGAATCTGCTGGGGCTCGATGCCAAGCAATACGACCCCATCGACGACGCACCCGAGACTTGAAACGCTGTTTTTGCGCGCCATGCACCAGATCCTGTGAGAAATCAGGATATGACCAATCCGTCATCTTGCGGATAGGGTGCTTTCAGGAAAACAGCGCTAGTATGGTGCGCACATCATCAAGGGGAGTGTCACCATGCTGCGTCTTTCGGCTGTTTTGCTTGCATCCTGTCTGTCGGTTGCCGCCCATGCCCAAACTGTTTCGCCCGCTCCGCCGCCCGCAGCGCCCCCTGCTGCGCCCCCCGCTGCGGTTGCGCCCGCGCCCGTTCCGCGCGGTGAGGCGCGCTACACGCCTGAGCAGCGCGAAGCCTTCCGCGCTGATCGCAAGGCCTGCCGCGATGAGATGCGCGGCAAGGATATGGACCGAGGCGAGCGCCGCAAGGCCATGACAACCTGCCTCGAGGCGCGCAATCCTTCGTTCAAGGAGCGCATGGCCGAGGTCAGGAACCGCCGCGGCGAGATGAAACAGGTCAGCAGTGCCTGCCGCGAAGAAACCAAGCGCAAGGATCTCCCGCGCGGGGATGAGCGCCGCAAGGCCATGCAGGCCTGCATCATCGCCAAAAAGCCCGAGATGAAGAAGCAGTTCGATTGTCGCGACGAGGTGCGCGCCAAAAATCTCGAGGGTATCGAGCGTCGCAATTTCATGCGGACCTGCATGGGCCGCGCCTGAGGCATTTAGGGTCTGGACATGAGGGTCCGCATGGGGGCAGGGGAGAGGCATGATTGCTCATCCACCCGCCTCTGCCGCCCGAAAGCTCGTGCTGTTTGATCTTGATGGCACGCTGGTGGATGGCCAGCACTCCATTCGCGCGACATTCGAGCAGATTTTTCCTGCTTTTGGCTATCCAAAGCCCAGCGCCGAGGCCGTGCGGCGTATCGTGGGGCGGTCGCTACCGCTGGCCATCGCTGACCTGCTGGGGCCGGATGCCCCCTCCGAGCGCATGGCGGAAGCGTACAAGGCCCATTTTCACGCGATGCGGCAGGCCGCGCATTATCACGAGGAAATCTACCCCGGTGTGGATGCAACGTTGCGGCGTCTCGGGCGGCGCGAAGATGTTGTGCTGGGCACAGCCACAGGCAAGGCGCTGCGCGGGATCAACTGGCTGATCGAGCGCAACGACTGGCACGGCCTTTTCACCACCCTGCAAGGGGCTGATACCGCGGCCTCCAAGCCCGCGCCGGACATGGTGCTGAACGCCTGCCGCGAGACGGGCATTCGCCCCGCCAGCACGCTCGTCATCGGCGATTCCATCTATGACATGCAGATGGCGGTGTCCGCCGGGGCTTCCGCCATCGGGGTGAGCTATGGTTACGGTGAGCCTGACGAGTTGATGGAGGCTGGCGCACGGCGCATCATTGACAGCTTCAACGCGGTCGAAGCCATGATTGACCTCTTTGTGGAGGGCCGCCTTGATGCGTGATCTGCTGTATCCCAACCATTCTTTCCTTCCGCATGTGCCCAGCGAGCCGGACCCCGTGCGCCGCGCGCAGGTGGCGATGCTGAAGCCACTGCCCAAACGCTTCTACACCGATGTCGGGGTGCAGCTCTATGAGGCGCGCTTCGCCATCACGCTCGATGGCCGCACGGCCCGCACGCCCGCGCGCCATGTGCTCTCCTTGCCCACCCAGCAAGCGGCGGCTTTGCTCGCGGCCGAATGGGAGGCGCAGGTGGGGGAGATCAACCCGGCGCGCATGCCGGCCACGAAGCTTGTCAATGCCGCGCTCGATCATGTGAGCGTGCAGATGGCCGAGGTGGCGGCGGACATCAGCAAATACGTGATGAGCGATCTGGTCTGCTACCGTGCGGTGGATCCCGAGGGCCTCGTGATGATGCAGGCTGAGGCCTGGAACCCGGTGGTGGAATGGGCACACCAAAGCCTTGGTGTGTCCCTTAAGCTCGCCGAGGGCATTCTGCATCAGCCGCAGCCCCCCGAAGCGGAGATCGCCATGCGGCATGCGGTGGATCGCTTCGCTGATCCCATCGCGCTGGCGGCTCTGCATGTGATGACCACGCTTTCGGGCTCTTGCCTCATCGCGCTGATGGCAGCCAAGGGCGTCGTTTCGGGCGCAGAGGCCTTCAGCGCCGCCAGCATCGACGAGCAGTGGAGCGCCAGGGTCTGGGGCGAAGATGCAGAGGCGACGCAGCGTATGGCCTTGCGGCGCGAGGAATTCATGACCGCGCTCGGGCTGCTGCAGGCGGTCTCCCCCGGGTAATGCACAGCTCTGCAGGCGGGGTGCATTTCAGCGCTTTGCGAATCGCACCCAAGCCCCTAACCGTAAACTCCCATGACACGGTATGTTTTCATTACGGGTGGCGTGGTTTCCTCGCTTGGCAAGGGTCTTGGGTCGGCAGCACTCGGCGCGGTGTTGCAGGCGCGCGGTTATACCGTGCGGTTGCGCAAGCTCGACCCCTATCTCAATGTCGATCCCGGCACCATGAGCCCCTACCAGCACGGCGAGGTCTTCGTGACCGACGACGGCGCGGAGACGGACCTCGACCTTGGCCACTACGAGCGCTTCACGGGGCGCTCGGCCAACAAGCAGGACAACATCACGACCGGGCGCATCTACCAGGAGATCATCGCCAAGGAGCGGCGCGGGGATTACCTCGGCGCAACTGTGCAGGTGATTCCGCATGTGACAGACGCGATCAAGGATTTCGTGCTCTCGGGCAACGAGGGTTATGATTTCGTGCTGGTGGAAGTGGGCGGCACGGTCGGCGACATCGAGGGGCTGCCGTATTTCGAGGCGATCCGCCAACTCAAGAATGAGTTGCCGCCGCAGCATGCCTGCTACATCCACCTCACGCTCTTGCCCTACATTCCGAGCGCCGGCGAAGTGAAGACCAAGCCCACGCAGCATTCGGTGCAGGAACTGCGCTCCATTGGCATTCAGCCCGACATTCTGCTGTGCCGCACGGACCGCGCCATCCCCGAGAACGAGCGGCGCAAGCTGGCGCTCTTCTGCAATGTGCGCCCGAGCGCCGTGGTGGAGGCGCAGGATGTGCGCCACATCTACGAGGTGCCACTGACCTATCACCGCGAGGGTCTCGACACCGAAGTGCTGCGCACCTTCGGCATCATGGATCCGCCCGCGCCGGACCTCTCGCGCTGGAATGCGCTGGTCGAGACCATCCACAACCCCGAAGGAGAGGTGACCATCGCGGTCGTCGGCAAGTACACCGGCCTCAAGGACGCCTACAAATCCCTGATCGAGGCGCTGGCCCATGGCGGGGTTGCCAACCGGGTCAAGGTCAACTTGGATTGGATCGAGTCGGAGATGTTCGAGGCGGAGGACCCTGTTTCGCACCTCAAGCATGTGCACGGCATCCTGGTGCCTGGTGGCTTTGGCCTGCGCGGGGCGGAAGGGAAAATCCGCGCGGCGCAGTTCGCGCGCGAGCGCAACATTCCGTATTTTGGCATCTGCTTTGGAATGCAGATGGCCTGCATCGAGGCCGCGCGCAATCTGGCGGGCATCAGCGGCGCCAATTCGACAGAATTCGGCCCTTGCGCCGAGCCGGTGGTGGGGATGATGAAGGAGTGGATGAAGGGAAACGAGCTGGAAACGCGCCGTGCCGGAGGTGATCTGGGTGGCACCATGCGGCTGGGCGCCTACATCAACCGCTTTGCCGAAGGCTCGCGCATTGCTCAGATTTACGGCAGTGCGGAGATATCCGAGCGCCACCGCCACCGCTACGAGGTCAACATGGGTTACCGGGCACGGCTGGAGGCAGCAGGCCTCAGCTTTGCCGGCGTTTCACCCGATGGGCTGCTGCCCGAGACGATCGAATATCCGGGCCATCCGTGGTTCATCGGCGTGCAGTACCACCCCGAACTGAAATCACGCCCGCTGGAGCCGCATCCCTTGTTCGCCAGCTTCATCGGCGCGGCGGTCGAGCAATCACGGCTCGTCTGACAGCAGGCCCGTGTTGCGCATGACGGGGACATTCGCTTGGGCGAAATGATCCGCGAACGCCGCAAGTTGAAGTTCCGTCTGCGTTGCGTCTGCCGCGCCGGGCAGGCTCTGGCCCCGTGCCCGCAGGCGCTCCATGGCTGCCAGGATCATCGCGCCTGGCGTGCGCGCGCCCTTCTCCCAGGCCTCTGTCACCAGCAGCAGCCGGTGCGGCAATTCCAGCGCCGTGCCGATGGCCGGACAGCACGCATGGGGATAGCGCGCTCCAAAAGGCCGCTCCGCCATGACATGGGCGTTGAAGCGCCGGGATGGTGCAGCATCGATTTCTCCGGGCCGCGCCAGGGCGAAGCGCGAAATCAGCAAGCTGTGGCGCATGACCGTGAGAAAGCGGGCCCAGGGCAGCTCATCCGCCACCGCATCCCATAATTCTCCGATGGTTGTGGTCCGCGCGCGGGATGCCACTGCCAGCAGGCGGTCGCAGGCCGCTGGCGAGATGCCCCAGTCATGGGTGACCTGTGCACCAAAGAGGCTGGTTTCGAGCAGCAGCGTGACTGGTGTGGCACGCAAGGCCGCATCCCGTGCGGCGTCATCCAGCCGCGTGCCCCGGTGAATATAGATATCGGAACGGAACTGTGTGCTCAGGGCGTAATCTATGAGCGTTTCGCGCCAGATCGGATCGGTTGCCGCCTCGATCTGCGCCTCAAGGCCCGGGCTGAGCTCCAGATCCGCCACGGAGAAGCGGAAATCCGATTGCCCCACATAATCCAGCCCCAACTCCGCCATGGCGCGCGCCACGCTTCCGAAGGGCAGAGCAACCCACTCCGCGTTGATGAATTCATGCGCCATGTAGTTTGGTCCGCGACTTTCAACGGTGACGGCCCGCTCCAGTGCCGAAGGATGCTTGGCAAAAAAGGCCGCCCCCGCCTCCGCGAGCTTGCGGGCTTGCGTGAGGCCACCGACGGCCATGTCAGCGCTGGAGCCTGTGGACACGCGGGCGCGTTCCATCATCAGGTTTTGCAGGGCGGCGGGTGCCGCACAGCCGGGGAGGGCGTTGTAGACGACATAGACCAACCCACCGGGTTTCATGATTTTTTGCAGGATTTGCCCGATCAGCATGCGGTTTTCGGCGCTCACCCAGGTGTAGATGCCGTGGAGGCAGACGAAATCCATCTTCGGCAGGGTGTCGATGCGCTCGAGAAGGTCGCGGAACGAGCTTTCCACGAAGGTTGCGTTGGTGAGGTTGGCGGCAGCCGCAAACGCGCGCCCGTGTTCCACATGCTCGGGCATGAAATCCGCGCCGTAGAACGCGCCTTCGGGATAGAGCGCCGCCAGCGCGCAGACCGAATAGCCGTTGCCGCAGCCCAGATCGAGATAAGTGAATCGCTCCGGTACATTCGCCTTGAAGCCCCCGGCCAGCGCACTGAAGGCGAGGTTGATGGGTGTATAAGCGTGCCGGAACGTGCAGACATACGGCACATCCACGGCATATCCATCATCAAGACGCATGCTTTGGCTCCCATTGCGTGGATTCTCTAAGCACAGGAGCAGTGAAGGATGTGTTCTCGCCTGTGCATCAGCTCCGTCGTTGTGCAGCCAGTGCGCCGCACCACGCGGCAAATCCCGAGATGAACGTACCCCAGGTGAGGTCGACGAGCACGAGTGTTCCGTTCCAGTCCCGCATGATGGTCCAGCTCGTCATCTCGTAGCAGGAATACGCCACGCAGCCGAGCACCGTACCGTTGAGCGCGGCTTTGGACGCGCTGCCGCCCCGCGTGGCGGGCAGGCCTGCGAAATACACCAGGCCTGCGATGTGGATGAGGTAAAAGCCTGCCGCCGGGCCGAGGCGCAGGCTAGTGAGCATCTGCTCCCCCAGCGCCGACTTGAACAGCGGCGCCATGACAAGGGGGAGCATGATCGCGTCTCCCGCGAGGAATACGAGGGCAGTGACGGCCGTGAAGATGACGAGGCGCATGGGGAGGTTACGCGCGGGGAGGCGGGGTGGATGCAGGGAATCTCAAGCGGCTGTCTGGTGTACCAATGCTTTGGCCACCGCATCCGGGTCACCAGCGATCGCATCCAGGTAAGCCCGCGCCGGCGCATCGGGCTCGCTGCGGCCTTGCTCCCAATCGCGCAGGGTGCCTAACGGAATCCGGTAGCGGGCCGCGAACTCTTCCTGTGTCAGCATGAGCGAGATGCGCAGGGTTTTCATGCGCGGCAGCCGACGCGCCTTGAGAAGCTCTGCCTCTGTCCAAGGGCGTTCGGACAAAGCATCGAGTTCATCTTCTGTGAGCGGCTTTGAAATAGACATTGGTTTCCTCTTTGGTAGCTTTTCGAGCTGAAATGATTCGGACTGGGCCGTCGCGGTCAACCGCCACGACATACAGCATGTTCAAGCTCGTCATTCCGATCACTACAAAGCGTTCTTCACCGTAATCAAACCTTTCGTCGTAACGAATGAAGGCAAAGGGATCATCAAAGACCACCTTCGCCTCATCAAAGCTGACGCCATGTTTTTCAACATTGCGCCTCGCTTTGTCTTCATCCCATTCAAACCCTAGCACGAAAAACTACTGCCTACCAGTAGTATCAGCTACACCCCGTCGTCGCGCCACAGGTCTCGCACTTCTTGCACGTGCCGTTCTGCACCAGCGTCATGTTCTGGCACTCCGGGCAGGCTTCGCCCAGATAGCCCTTCATCTTGGCCACCGCGCGGGCGTTGGGCATTCCCTCACCCGCCCTGCTGCGCAGGGCACCCTCTCCCGCGAGGGGAGAGGGAGGAGCCTTCGTGAACAGCGCTTCCACACCCTTCTGCTCCGGCTCGGCCTTCAGCGCCGTGTTGCCTGCGAAGGCGAAGATCTGCGCGCCGCCGGCAGATGTTCCGCTTGCGGAGGTCATCTGAAAGTCAGAACGCGCATCCGCCTGCATCTGGCCTTGGCTGGTGGTGCCCGCGCTCATCTGCCCGCCGGGGAGGGCGTGGAAGTTGGTGGGGCGGCCGCGCATCAGGCCCTTGGAGACCACGCGGCTGGCTTGGCCGCTGTCTTGCCCGCTGCCTTGCGGCGCATCCGCGCCTTCCGCTGGCTTGCTGCCGTAGGTTTCCGACTGCATGTGGGCGAGGTCCGAGCGATCGAGATAGCTGATCGCCAGTTCGCGGAAGATGTAGTCGAGGATCGACGAGGCCATCTTGATGGAATCGTTGCCCTGCACGAGGCCTGCTGGCTCGAACTTGGTGAAGGTGAAGGCCTCCACATATTCCTCCAGCGGCACGCCGTATTGCAGGCCCAGGCTGATGGCGATGGCGAAGTTGTTGAGCAGCGCGCGGAGCGTCGCGCCCTCCTTGTTCATGTCGATGAAGATTTCGCCAATGCGGCCATCCTCGTATTCGCCGGTGCGCAGGAACACCGTGTGGCCGCCGACCTTGGCCTTCTGGGTGTAGCCCTTGCGCCGTGTGGGGAGTTTTTCCTGCGCGCGCACGCGCTCGATGATCCGCTCCACGATCCGCTCGGCCACCTGCACGGTGCGGGCGGCGGCGGGGAGGGCGACGAGGCTTTCCACGCCGTCGGCGTCCTCATCCGTCTCGTCTTCAATGAGCGCGGAGTTCAGCGGCTGGCTGAGCTTGGAGCCATCGCGGTAGAGCGCGTTGGCCTTGAGGCCGAGGGTCCAGGACAGCATGTAGGCGTTCTTGCAATCCTCCACCGTGGCATCATTGGGCATGTTGATGGTCTTGGAAATGGCACCCGAAATGAAGGGCTGCGCCGCCGCCATCATGAGGATGTGGCTTTCCGCCGAGAGGTAGCGCTTGCCCAGCTTGCCGCAGGGGTTGGCACAATCGAATACGGCGTAATCGGACACCTTGAGGTGCGGCGCGCCTTCCAGCGTCATCGCCCCGCAAACATGCACGTTGGCCAGCTCGATGTCCGCCTTGGCAAAGCCGAGGTAAGGCAGCAATTCGAAGGTGGGGTCGTCGAGCTTTTCGGCGGGCACCTTGAGGGTCTGGGTCAGAAACTCTTCGCCCAGATTCCATTTGTTGAAGACAAACTTGATGTCAAAGGCGGAAGCCAATGATTTCTCAAGCGTTTCCAGCACTTCGGTGGTGAAGCCCTTGGCCGCCAACGTGGCGTGGTTGACGCCCGGCGCCTGGCGCAGCGAGCCATGGCCGACGGCGTAGGCTTCGATTTCCGCAATTTCGTGCTCGCGGTAGCCCAGCGCCCGCAGGGCTTCTGGGGCCGCGCGGTTGATGATCTTGAAATAGCCGCCGCCCGCCAGCTTCTTGAATTTCACCAGCGCGAAGTCCGGCTCGATGCCGGTGGTGTCGCAGTCCATCACCAGGCCGATGGTGCCCGTGGGGGCAATCACGGTGGCCTGTGCGTTGCGGTAGCCGTGCTGCTCGCCCTTGGCCAAGGCGCGGTCCCACGCCGCGCGGGCATGGGTCACGAGCACGGGGTCCGGGCAGTTGGCGGCGTCCATCGCCACGGGGTGCACGCAGAGCGCCTCGTAGCTTGCGGTGTCGCCATGCGCCGCGCGGCGGTGGTTACGGATGACGCGCAGCATGCTCTCCCGGTTCTTGGCATAGCCGGGGAAGGGGCCCAGCTCAGCCGCCATGTCGGCGGAGGTTTCATACGACACGCCGGTCATGATGGCGGTGAGGGCCCCCGCGATGGCGCGGCCCTGCTCGGAGTCGTAGGGGATGCCGAGGGTCATCAGCAGGCCGCCGATGTTGGCATAACCCAGACCCAGCGTGCGGTATTCGTAGGAGCGCTCCGCAATGGCTTTCGAGGGAAACTGCGCCATCATGACGGAGATTTCCAGCACCATGGTCCACAGCTTCACGGCATGCTCGTATTTGTCGATCTCGATCTTGCGTGTGGGCAGATCCAGAAATTGCAACAGGTTCAAGGAGGCCAGGTTGCAGGCCGTGTCATCAAGGAACATGTACTCCGAGCAGGGGTTGGAGGCGCGGATCGGGCCCGCCGCCGGGCTCGTGT
>JANMMT010000175.1:0-13071 GCA_031373545.1 Hyphomicrobiales bacterium | reverse complement strand
GGCGGGGCGGACAGCGTGACCGTGCTGCCTTTCACGCAGGTGCTGGGCCTGCCGGAGGCGCAAGCCCGGCGGCTGGCGCGCAGCACCACCACCGTGTTGCAGGAGGAAGCTGACCTGTGGCGCGTGGCAGACCCGGCGGCGGGCGCGGGCGGCTATGAAGCCCTCACCGATGGCCTCGCCGCCAAAGCATGGACCTTGTTTCAGGAAATCGAAAACGAGGGCGGCCTGTTGGTCAGCCTCGTTCTGGGCCAATTGCAGGGGCGCATCGCGGAGACAGCGATGGCCCGCGCGCGAGATGTGGCCACGCGCACGCAGCCCATCACCGGCACCAGCATGTTTGCCCACCTCGCGGAGAGCGCGCCTGCGGTGCTGGATGTGCCGCTGGTGGCGCAGCCCAAAACACGGGGTGCAGCCGCGCTCAGCGCCGCGCCACTGGTGTCGCACCGCTTGGCCAAGCCCTTCGAGGCCTTGCGCGACCGCGCCGATGGGGTGCTGGCCAAGACGGGCGCGCGCCCGGCTGTCACGCTGGTGATTCTGGGGCCGCTGGCAGACTGCTCTGCGCGCCTCGATTTCACGCGCGGCCTGTTCGAGGCAGGCGGGTTTGAGACGGTGGTTATTCCTTCTCCCTTGGGAGAAGCTGTCACGCAAGGCGTGACGGATGAGGGCGAATCCCTGCCGTCTCTTGTTCTCCCTCATCCGCCCGCCTCCAGCGGGCACCTTCTCCCATGGGTGAAGGAAAGAGTGCTTACCTGCCTCATCGGGTCCGATACGGCTTATGTCGCGCATGGCCCAGCAACTGCTGTTGCTCTGGTCAAACAAGGCGCAACTGTCTGGTTGGCAGGCAAGCCTGTCGCTTTGGAAGAGGTGCTGGCGCAAGCGGGCATATCACGGTTCATCTTCGCAGGCTGCGATGTTATGGAAGCGCTGAACGCGGCGATGGAGGTTTGCCTATGAGCGATATCCTCGATTTTACCAACATTAAGTGCTACTCTCGACCTGACATACAAGCTTCACAGCAATTAAAGTTTTCGTGGTAGATTTTAAATGAGGTTACTAATCGCTTTCGTCATCGGTTTATTCCTAAGTCTCATGGCGAGTTTTATTGCGTTTATTATTATTTCATTTTCATATGAAAATAAAGTTGATCCTGTACTCTTTGCTGTATTTATTCCGTATTCAATTGTATTTTTACCCACTATGCAACAATTTTTTGTATTTTTGTGCCTATTTTTGTTTTTTTGACAGATTTTCGTGACTTTTCATCGATATTTTTCTGTGTAATATCAACTATTTCATCAATTTTGCTGATTCTTTATGCGCCTGTACCATTCGGCATCGCTAATCTCGGAAAAGTTAACACCATTAAAGATGTGATGGGAATTATCGTTGTCATTGCCGGAATTGGTGGAGCGGTCGCAGGTGCTGTTGTAAAAGCGCCTCAACGCAAGCTCTCAAAAACAGGTTTTTTCGGTCGCAGCAAAACATCTCTCATTCAACCATATGAGGTGAAATATCCTCCAGATAAGAAACTCAAATGAAGAATAATTATTTTGGACAAGTTAGAAAGTCACGCCTTAATCTTTTGGCATATTTTGCTCTGCCTCATAATCGCGTTATAATTTTATCATGACTAATATCCCCAACTTCACCGAGATCGATTGGTCGGGCGCGATCCCTACTCCCTTGGGAGAAGGTGGCAGGCGGAGCCTCACGGATGAGGGAGAGCCACCAACGTCGGGAATTTTCCCTCATCCGCCCGCTTCCAGCGGGCAACTTCTCCCGAGGGGGAAGGAAGACTGGCTCACCCCCGAAGGCATTATGGTCAAGCCTGCCTACACACCTGCCGATCTGGCTCACCTCGATTTCAACGACACCTACCCTGGCATCGCGCCTTACGTGCGCGGGCCATACCCCACGATGTATGTGACCCAGCCCTGGACGATCCGGCAATATGCGGGGTTTTCCACGGCGGAGGATTCCAACGCCTTCTACCGGCGCAATCTGGCGGCAGGACAAAAAGGTCTCTCCGTTGCCTTCGATCTGGCGACGCACCGGGGGTATGATTCCGATCATCCGCGCGTGGCGAGCGATGTGGGCATGGCCGGGGTGGCGATTGATAGCATTCTGGATATGCGCACGCTGTTTGATCAGATCCCGCTCGATCAGATGTCGGTCTCCATGACCATGAACGGCGCGGTGCTGCCCATTCTCGCGCTGTTTATTGTCGCGGCGCAGGAGCAGGGCGTGCCAGCGGCCAAGCTGTCCGGCACCATCCAGAACGACATCCTCAAAGAGTTCATGGTGCGCAACACCTACATCTACCCGCCCAAGGGCTCCATGCGCATCGTGGCGGATATCTTCGCCTACACCGCGCAGCATATGCCGAAATTCAACTCCATTTCCATCTCCGGCTATCACATGCAGGAGGCCGGTGCGACGCAGGATCTGGAGCTGGCCTACACGCTGGCGGATGGTGTGGAATACATCCGCGCGGGGCAGGCGGCGGGGCTGGATGTGGATGCCTTTGCGCCGCGCCTGTCATTTTTCTGGGCCATCGGCATGAACTTCTTCATGGAGGTGGCCAAGCTGCGCGCGGCGCGGTTACTCTGGGCGCGCCTCGTGAAGGATTTCAACCCCAGAAGCGAAAAATCCCTGCCGCTGCGCACCCATTGCCAGACCTCCGGCTGGTCCTTGACCGCGCAGGACGTGATGAACAACGCCGTGCGCACCATGGTGGAGGCCATGGCCGCCACGCAGGGCGGCACGCAGTCGCTGCACACCAACAGCCTCGATGAAGCGCTGGCCCTGCCCACGGATTTTTCCGCCCGCATCGCCCGCAACACGCAGCTCCTGTTGCAGCAGGAAAGCGGCACCACCCGCATCATCGACCCCTGGGGGGGCAGTTATTATGTGGAGCGCTTGACCGCTGATCTGGCGGCCAAGGCCTGGGCGCACATCGAGGAGGTGGAGGCGCTGGGCGGCATGGCCAAGGCCATCGAGGCGGGCATTCCCAAGCTGCGCATCGAGGAGGCCGCCGCGATGCGCCAGGGCGCGATCGATTCGGGCCAGCAGATGATTGTGGGCGTCAACGCCTATCAGCCGCTCACCGAGCCGCCGATTCCCGTGCGCAAGGTCGACAACGCCGCTGTGCGCGCGGCACAGATCGCCAAGCTCACGCAACTCAAAGCCGCGCGTGATCCGGCGGATGTGGCGGACAAGCTGGCGGCGCTGACAGCAGCCGCGCGGCAAGAACATGCAAGCGGCATGGAGCAGAATTTGCTGCACCTCGCGGTGGAGGCCGCGCGTGCCAAAGCCACCGTGGGCGAAATTTCGCTGGCGCTGGAGCACGCCTGGGGCCGCCACAAGGCCGAAACGAAGGGCGTTTCCGGAGTTTATGCCAGGAGCTTCGGCGCGGACAACCCGGTGATTGCGCGCGTGCGCGGCATGACGCGGGCCTTCGCGGAAAACGACCGGCGTGCGCCCAAGATCCTCGTTGCCAAAATGGGCCAGGATGGTCACGACCGGGGGCAGAAGGTCATCGCCTCGGCCTTTGCCGACCTGGGCTTCGACGTAGAGATCGGCGCGCTTTTCGCCACCCCTGAAGAGGCGGCGCAAGTAGCCGCGACCAGCAATGTCCATGTCATCGGCGTGTCATCCTTGGCGGCGGGCCACCTGACCCTTGTGCCGGAGCTGCGCGCGGCGCTGGCGAAGCTCGGCCGCGCGGATGTGATGATCGTGGTGGGCGGTGTGATCCCGCCCGAAGATGTGCAGACCCTGCTGGACATGGGCGCGGCGGCGGTGTTTCCGCCGGGCACCAACATTCCCGAGGCGGCGGCCAAGCTGATTGACACACTCAACCTGAAACTGGGTTATGCCCAGCCGCCTGTGCGGGCCGCTCTTTAAGCTCTTCCACGCTCCACGGCGCGGCGCACCACGGCGCGCACATCGGGATCGGTCAGGAAGAGGTCATGCTTGATGATGGCCCATCCGCCGTAATCGGACGCATCCACCACGCGCACGCCCAGGCCCTCCAGCTGCTCACGGCTGGCGGCCCCCACGCGGGTCACACCGCCGGCCAGGCGGCGCGAGACCTCCAGCGCGCGGTCTGAAGTGGAAGAAATGACGGTGATCTTTTCCGCCAGCGAGCGCAGGCGGCGCAGCGCGTTCTCGAACAGGTCGAAATCGATGTCCGGCGAGGCTAGCACGATGGCTCCGATGCGATTGGCATAGACATCGCCGTAGCGCGCCCAGAGCTGGCGCAGCGCCTCGATGGTGAGCAGGGTGCCCATGGAATGCGCGACGATGTGCACGCGCGAGGCGCCGCCCTCGCCCAAGAGCTTGAGGAGCGTGTCCTCGAACGCATCGCGCGAAATCATCGCGCTTTCGCGGTCATAGCCATAATCGAACAGCGCCGCGCGCGAGGGCCAGGAGAACACCATGCGTTCGCCTTGAAAGCCGACGCCTTCGGACAGTTCAATGCCGCCTGTCACTGCGCTCTCGAAGCTCTCCTTGTAGCCGTGCACGTAGAGCAGCACCTCGCGCCCCTCGATGGCGGGCGGCAACGCCTCTTGCATGGCGCGTGGATCCGCTGCGACCGAGCGAATGGTGCGCGCGCCGTACCAAGCAGCCTGCGCTTGCCCCACCATCGTGGTGTCTGGCTGGTTGAACATCACGCGCGCCAGGCTCACGCTTCCGCTGCGCTCGTGGCCAAACCACGGGGCGGCTTGCGCACCTTTCACGGACTTGCGCGTGGTCACGGCGAGGATCGAGGGGCGAAAGCTGTCGGGCGGGGCGACTGCGGGCGTCATGATGCTGCCGACCGCCATCACATCGGGAATGCAACCGGCTGTTCCCAACGCCAGCGTGGCACTGAGCGAAGTGAGAAAATGGCGGCGGGTGGCGCGAAAGGACATGGCGCGTGAACAGACCTGACAATGATGGAGCGGGGGAAGGAAATACGCGCCGATGAATGAACAACCTCCTAACCATGGAAGATGTGGCCGAGATGTGGCGACTGCCGCTATTTGCTTTCCGTCAGCAGGATTTTCACCGCGAAAGCCCCGAACACGCCGGCAAACACATAGTCGATGGCGCGCACAAGGCCGGGGCGCTGTTTGGCATTCGAGATCACGCGCTCAGCTCCCAGGATCAGCACCACGCAGAGCGGAATGGAAAAGGCCACGAAATACACACCCAGAAACGCCAGCTTGCCCGGTGCATACGGGTCTGTCACGGAGACAAACTGGGGCAGGAACGTCACGAAGAACAGGATGACCTTGGGGTTCGCCAGGTTGACTGCGACCCCAAGCCAGAAGGTGCGCCAGAAGGCGGGCGGGCTGGCGGCTTCCGCACGGATAGTGAGGGCCGAGCCATGGCGCACGGCATCAAACGCCAGCCACGCGAGATACGCCGCACCGACAAACTTCATTACCGTAAAGGCCGTGGGCGAGGCGGCAATCAGCGCCGAGAGGCCGACAGCCGCAAGCGCCGTGTGGACAAGGCAGCCCACTGAAGCCCCCAGCATGGAGGCCAGGCCCGCGCGGCGCCCGCCCGCAACCGTGCGCGCCAGAAACAGGCTCATATCCGGCCCCGGCGTCATGAACAGCACGAAGCAGGCCACCGAATAGGTCAGCAGAACAGACGTTTCAGGCATAAAGCTCATCTCTGGCTCCATAGCAAAACCGCGCCGGCCCACAACCTGGCATGCGCATCTTGCGCCGCACCTACGCATTCTCACAGCCCTAATCGGCGATAAATTCCGTGATTTTTGCCAGTGTCGCCGCGCTGCCCGAAGGTGTTGAATAAAAGGACATGCGGTGGTCCCTCGTCTTCTCACTCCTTTTGCTCGGCGCCTGCGCGCGCGCCGATCGGGTCACGTCTCATGCGGATTGGATGAAGGAGGCGACGCGCGTCTGGCCGGGTGAAACACGGGCACGGGTCATCGCTGCCGCCGAAGCCGTGCTGAAGCAGGCCGATCCGCGCGACACGAAATTCGAATACAACCAGCGTGGCTTTCTGGCGAAGCGCGCCTTCTTTATTTACGCCGTCATCGCTTCCGCCGAGGGCGTGGACACATGGAGCTTCACCACGGCGGAAAATGCCGATGGAGCCAGCGCCTCGGTGCGCATCATCCAGCGCGGCAGGGCGATTGCAGGGCAGCACTCCGAGCGATTTCGCGACAATCAGACGATGGTGGGCAGCTTCCGCCTGTTCTGGGCGCGCATCGACTATATGCTGGGCCAGCGGCCCGATTGGGTGAGCTGCGCGGAGGCGCCCGCCAAGCTGGATTTGCCACCCGCCGCGCCGGGGCTGGAAGGCCTGTGCAGCCTCACGCATCAAGGACGGGGTGAACCGCCACCGCCCAAGCTTGGCACAGCCAAGGTGCCGCCCAAGGCCGCCCCCAAGGGGCCGCCCGCCCCGCCCCCCATCGAAGCGGAAACCGAGAGTTAATTCACAGACCAGTGTGTTAAATAAATTGACTCCAGAAATGCGTAGGGGATCGTTTGACACGGCACTCATATCGTTCTATATAAAGAACAGCGCCGATTTGAGCACCAGCTTGCGGGCGCTGCGACGGGCCGGATGAACCGGTTCATCGTCAAATAAATGCAGCTAAAGCGCGTTGATAGGTCAAAAGCGGCTTCATCCGCTTGTGGGCCAATCTCCGTCTGACGCTGCGGCCTTGGCAAACAACGGAGACACACCATGCCAATTTTCAGCCGCCGCACCATAACCTCACTTGTTTTTGGCGCTGCCTTCGCAGCTTCTTCAAGTCAGGTTTTTGCGCAATCTCCCAAGGAAATCCGCCTGGATTTCGCGACCTACAACCCCGTATCCCTGCTTCTCAAGGAGCGCGGCCTGCTGGAAAAGGAGTTTGCCGCTGACGGAATTTCCATCCGCTGGGTGCAATCGGCGGGGTCCAACAAGGCGCTGGAGTTCCTCAATGCCAGCTCGCTCGATTTTGGCTCCACCGCAGGTGCCGCCGCGTTGCTCGCCCGCGCAGGCGGCCAGCCGATCAAATCCATCTATGTCTATTCGCGTCCCGAGTGGACGGCGCTGGTGACCACGCCGAAAACCGGCATCACCAAAGTGGAGGATTTGAAAGGCAAGCGCGTGGCGGTCACGCGCGGCACTGACCCGCATATCTTCCTCATCCGCGCACTGGCCGAAGCCAAGCTGACCGAAAAGGACGTGCGGTTCGTGCTCTTGCAGCATGCCGATGGGCGCACGGCGCTGGAGCGCGGCGATGTGGACGCCTGGGCGGGCCTCGATCCGCTGATGGCGGCGGCGGAAGTGGAGGGCGGCGCCACGCTGTTCCACCGCAAGCCGGAGGCCAACACGCTGGGTGTGCTGAACGTGCGCGAGGATTTTGCCAAAGCGAACCCCGCACTCGTGACCCGTGTGCTCAAGGTCTATGAAGAAGGTCGCAAGATCGCGCTGGCCGAGCCGCAGGCGGTCAAAGCCGTGCTGATCGCGGCCACCAAGCTCTCGGATGAGGTGATCACGCGCCAACTCACGCGGACGGATTTCACCGATCCCACCTTCACGCCCGCGCGCCAGCAGACCATTCTGGCAGCCGGTATCGCCCTGCAGGAGTCCGGCATCATCAAGCCCGACGTCAATGTGCAGGAAATCGTGAAGGCCCTCATCGAGGTGCGCCCGATCAAGAGCGCAGAAGTCAAATAAAGCTTCACGATGACGGATCAGACCTCATCGCTTGACGTGCCAGCCACTGCCGGGGCTCATGTCCCCCGGCGGTGGTCTGTGCCTGTCTGGGCCTTGGGGCTGATCCTGCCCATCGGCCTGGCGCTGCTGCACGAGATCGCAGCGCGGTATGGCTGGGTCAACGCGCGTCTGCTGCCGCCGCCCTCGCGCATCGGGCAAACCTTGTGGGCGCTGGCGGTGAGCGGCGAGTTGTGGACCCATGTGCTGGCGACCTTGCTGCGCGTGGCGGCGGGCTTTGCCTGCGGCAGTCTGGCGGGCATCGTGCTGGGCGCATTGTCGGGGGTATCATCGCTGGGCCGTGCGCTGCTGGATCCTTTGCTGCAGGCGTTGCGCGCGATCCCATCCATTGCCTGGGTGCCGCTGTTCATTCTCTGGTTTGGCATTTTCGAAACATCCAAGGTGGTGCTGATCGCGGTCGGCGTGTTCTTCCCGGTGTATCTGGGCGTCACGGGGGCGATTCTCTCGGTGGACCGCAAGATCATCGAGGTGGGGCGTGTGTTCCGCCTGTCCAAACTGGCGCTCATCCGCCGGATTCTGTTGCCCGCCGTGCTGCCCGCAACCGTGACATCCCTGCGCGGCGGCCTGGGCCTGGGCTGGATGTTCGTCGTGGCCTCCGAGTTCATGGGCGCGTCGGAAGGCTTGGGGTATTTGCTGGTCGATGGGCAGCAATTGGGGCGCACGGATCAGATTTTGGCGGCGCTTGTCACATTTGCGACTCTTGGCAAGGCCACAGACGCGGTGTTGGTCGGCGTGACGCGTCCGTTCCTGCGGTGGCAAGATACGGTCAACGCGGAAGCGGCCTCTCCCGATCCAGCGGGTGCGCGGGGGCGTTCAGGGGAGACTTGAAGATGTTGTCCATACGTGATGTTTCAAAAATTTATCCCAATGGCGTGAAGGCGTTGAACCGTGTCGATCTGGCCGTGGAGCAGGGCGAAATTCTCACGATCGTCGGCGGTTCGGGCTGCGGCAAGTCCACGCTCCTGCGTCTGCTGGGTGGTCTTGATCTCCCGACTTCGGGCCTGATCGAGGTGGACAAGGAGCGTGTGAGCGCGCCGCACCCTGCCATCGGAATCGTGTTTCAGGAGCCGCGCCTGCTGCCCTGGCTCGATGTGGCGCAGAACATCGCGTTCGGCATTGATCAATTGCCCAAGGCCGAGCAGGCCGCGCGGGTGGCGCAAGCGCTGAACCTCATTGGATTGGAAGGCTATGGCAACCGCTTGCCCAAGGAACTTTCCGGCGGCCAGGCCCAACGCGTGGCCATCGCCCGCGCGCTGGTGGCTAAGCCCAAGGTGCTGTTGATGGACGAGCCCTTTTCCGCGCTGGATCCCCTGACACGCCATGAATTGCAGGGGCAGGTCATTGCGCTTTGGAAAGCCTACAAGCCGACGATGGTGATGGTGACCCATGATGCCGAAGAGGCCGTGGCTTTGGCGGACCGCGTCATCGTCATGGCCAGCAAACCGGGGCGCATCGTCGATGAAATCCTGATTGTCTCCGGTCGCCCGCGCGACAAGCTTGACGACAGCTTCGAAATGGCCAAACGCCGTGTGCTCTCGGCGCTGGATCAGGCGGTTCACGGAACGGGCGGTTCGCGCAAGAACGCGCAATCGGCAGGTGCCGGCAGCTGGTGGTAAAGGACTGGGAAATGGACGCAGATACACTCAAGGCGCTTCAGGCACCTTTGAAGGACGCTTACCGGAGCGAGGCGGACAAGGCCAAGCTCGTGCTCAAAGCGCGCGGCACGCTGGATGAGGCCAAGATCGCCTGCAAGGTGGAGACAGGCCGCGCCATCGCGGAGGCGGGCCTGCACCCGCTCACCGGCGGCACGGGGGCTGAGCTGTGTTCGGGCGACATGCTGCTGGAGGCGCTCGTGGCCTGCGCGGGCGTCACCGTGAAGGCTGTGGCGACGGCACTCGCCATCCCGCTGCGCTCAGGCGTCGTGCGCGCCGAAGGCACGCTCGATTTTCGCGGTACATTGGGCGTCTCCAAGGAGGCGCGCGTGGGTTTTGAAAACATTCGCCTTGTGTTCGATCTCGATACGGATGCCAGCCAAGAGCAGATCGATACGCTGCTGAAGCTCACCGAGCGCTACTGCGTGGTCTACCAGACCCTCGCCAACAAGCCGGAGTTGAGCGCAACGATCGTGAAGGTCTGACGCTCATTGCCCTTGCACGTATTCTCGCGCAGCATGGGGCATGACTGATCCTCACGGCATGCATGTTCTTGTACTGGGCGCGGCGGGCATGGTGGGGCGAAAGTTCCTTCAGCGCATCGCGGCGGACGGACATGTCGGCGGACGCGCAATCGCGAGTGTCATGGCCCATGATGTGGTGATGGCTACAAAGCCTGCTGGCGCAGCCTTCACTTTCGAAAGCCGCATCGGTGATCTTGCTGAACCGGGTGCAGCGGCGACGCTTGTGGCAAGCCGCCCCGATCTCATCCTGCATCTGGCGGCCATCGTATCCGGCGAGGCCGAAGCGGATTTCGAGAAGGGCTACCGCATCAATTTGGATGGCACGCGCCTGCTGTTCGAGGCGATCCGCGCAGTCGGTGATGGCTATTGCCCCCGCGTGATTTTCACCTCCTCCATCGCCGTGTTCGGGGCGCCGTTTCCCGATGCGATTGGTGATGAATTCAACACCACGCCGCTCACCAGCTACGGCACGCAAAAGGCCATCGGCGAGTTGCTGCTGGCCGATTACACGCGGCGGGGCATGTGTGACGGCATCGCGCTCCGTCTGCCCACGATCTGCGTGCGGCCGGGCGCGCCCAACAAGGCGGCCTCTGGGTTCTTCTCGAACATCATGCGCGAGCCGATGAGCGGGCTGGAAGCCATTCTGCCCGTGGATGAGGGCGTGATGCACTGGCACGCCAGCCCCCGCGCGGCTGTTGGCTTTCTGCTCCATGCCGCGACAATGGAGACGAGCGCCATCGGCCCGCGCCGCGCGCTGACCATGCCCGGACTCGCGGTCACGGTGGGCGAGCAGATTGAAGCGCTGCGCCGTATGGCGGGGGACAAGGCTGTCCGGCTCATCCGCCGGGCGCCCGATGCCACGATCCAGCGCATGGTGTCGGGCTGGCCGCGCCGCTTTGATGCGGCCCGCGCGCGGGCGCTGGGGTTCACGGCAGAGCAGAGCTTCGACGCGATCTTGCAGGTGCATCTGCAAGATGAATTACACGGACAGCTGGGCATTTAATGCCGTTGCCGTTTCATGGTACAGGGCACGCCATGGACACGCTGGAAGACATCAAGGCCGAACTGCGCCGCCTGAAGCCCGAGATTGAGAGCCGCTACCCCATCCGGCTGATCTCGATCTTCGGCTCCTTCGTGCGCGGCGAGCAGACCGCCACGAGCGATGTGGATGTGCTGGCCGAGCGCGTCGGTGAAAAGCTGTCACTTTTTGACATCATCGACGTTGAACATAACCTGCAAGATGCTCTGAAAAGGCCTGTCGATCTGTTGTTGATGGATCGTATTCGCGCACGCATTCGGGACAGGGTTCTGTCGGAGGCCGTGCCCCTATGAGCCGTGACCATGGTTTGCGGTTCGAAGACATCCTTCAAAATGCTCTTTTCGCCATCGAAATTTTGCAAGGCAGCTCGCCTGCTGCTCTGCGCGAGGACAAGGTGAAGCGCTTTGCCATGGAGCGCTGTTTCACGATCATGGGCGAAGCAGCCTACAAGTTGCCGCGGTTGGAGCGCGGGCAGTTTCCGCAAGTGCCTTGGCGTAAAATCGTCAGCCTTCGGCATCACCTGGTGCATGGCTACGACACGGTGGATCATGACCTTTTGACCGGTATTGTTGCGGAACATCTGCCCGCACTGGTGGAGGCAATCGAGCCTTACCTAACGAGAACATCGGTCTACCCCTGCCCCATCAAAATCTGCGGCCTGTCCACCTCCGAGACGATGGCGGCCGCTTTGGATTCTGGCGCGGATATGGTGGGGCTGGTGTTCCACCGCAAATCACCCCGCAGCGTCAGCCTTGAGATCGCGGGCGAATTGGCGGCCATGGCGCGGGGACGCGCGCTGGTCGTGGCTTTGACTGTTGATCCGTCCGATGAAGGCGTGGATGCGATCATGACCCATGTGAGCCCCGATCTGATCCAGCTCCACGGCACGGAGTCGCCTGCACGCTGCACGGACATTGCCGAGCGTGCCGCACGCCCCGTCATGAAGGCGCTGGGCGTGGCCGAGCCTGCTGATCTGGCAGCCATCAAGGCTTATCGCCCGCACATCGACCGCCTGCTGCTGGATGCCAAGCCACCGCCTGATGCTGCCTACCCCGGGGGGCATGGCAAGACCTTCGACTGGTCCATTTTGAAAAATCTTGATCCGTTCATGCCCTTCATGCTCTCGGGTGGCCTGACGCTCGAGAATGTGGGCGAGGCGATTCGCACCGTGCGCGGGCTCGGCGTGACGCTGGCCGGTGTCGATGTGTCCTCTGGCGTCGAAAGCGCGCCCGGCCTAAAAGACATTGGCAAGGTAAAGGCGTTCATCAACAACGCCCGAACCGCCCATTTGAAAGCCTCGCCATGAACGCCCCACCCCGCCCCAATTCGTTTCGCACGATGCCCGATGACAACGGCATGTTCGGCCTGTTCGGCGGTCGTTTCGTTGCCGAAACATTGATGCCGCTGATTCTCGAATTGCAGCAGGCCTACGAGGACGCCAAGAAAGATCCCGCGTTCATCGACGAGATGGCATACATGCTCAAGCATTATGTGGGCCGCCCCTCGCCGCTCTACTTTGCCGAGCGCATGACCGAGCATGGACGTCAGATCGCAGCTGAAGCTGGCAATCCCGAACTGGGAGCAAAGATCTATTTCAAACGCGATGAGCTGAACCACACCGGCGCGCACAAGGTGAACAACGTGCTGGGGCAGATTTTGCTGGCCAAACGCATGGGCAAGAAGCGCATCATTGCTGAAACCGGCGCGGGCCAGCACGGCGTCGCCACCGCCACGCTCTGTGCGCGCTATGGGCTGGAATGCATCGTCTACATGGGTGCCACAGATGTGGAACGGCAAAAACCCAATGTCTTCCGCATGAAGATGCTGGGTGCAAAGGTTGTGCCCGTTGTCTCAGGTTCCATGACCCTCAAGGACGCAATGAACGACGCCTTGCGCGATTGGGTGACCAACGTGGAGACGACATTTTACTGCATCGGCACTGTCGCTGGGCCACACCCCTATCCCGCCATGGTGCGCGACTTTCAAAGCGTCATCGGCCGCGAAACCCGCGTGCAGATGCAAGAGGCCGAAGGCCGCCTTCCCGACTCGCTCGTTGCGTGCATCGGTGGTGGGTCAAATTGCCTGGGCCTGTTCCATCCGTTTCTGGACGATG
>JANMMT010000097.1:0-1687 GCA_031373545.1 Hyphomicrobiales bacterium | reverse complement strand
GGCAAGAAGCGCCATATCCTCGTTGACACGCTTGGCCTTGTGATGCACGCCATCGTCCACCCTGCCGATATCCAAGACCGCGACGGTGGAATCCTGCTCATCAAGACCCTGTTCGGGCGCTATCCTTTCCTGATGAAACTGTTCGCCGACGGTGGTTATCAGGGACCCATTTTCGAGCGTGCCCAGCGCAAGGCGATGCCAAATCTGACAACAGAAATCGTCAAAAGGTCAGACAAAGCCAAGGGATTTGAGGTTCTGCCCAAACGCTGGGTCGTCGAACGAACCTTCGCCTGGCTGGGCAGATGCAGAAGGCTTGGCAAGGATTATGAGAACCGGACGCGAAACGCCCTCGCATTCCTAATACGATGGTGTCCCAAACCGTGGTGTAGCTTTTCTGCGCTCACCCGCTCTCCGGCGTTTGCCGGATTGGTCATGCCGCCACAGCTGACAGGCTGAGGAGCGGATTGTCGCTCAAAGGCGCGATGGTTTCAAGCGACATGTATCGCGCTCTTTGGACCGCCCATTCATCGTTCTGCTCGAGGAGCAGCGCGCCGACGAGGCGGGTGATGGCGTCCTCGTTTGGAAAGATGCCGATGACCTGGGTGCGCCGCTTGATCTCGCCGTTGAGGCGCTCGATCGGGTTTGTCGAGTGGAGCTTCGTCCAATGGTCTTTCGGGAAGGCCATGTAGGCGAGCACGTCGGCTTCGCTCGCAGGCTCGCCGTCTATGGTGGCGGCGAGCTTGGGCACTTTGGGGCGGAGCTGGTCGGCTGTGCTGCGCCAATGGCGCTTTGCGGCGTCGGCGTCGTCCTGCGCGAATGCCAGGCCGATAAAGGCGGAGACGATGCTGCGGCCCTATCTGCCGGCATGGGCCAGGACGTTGCGCATGAAGAGCACCCGGCAGCGCTGCCAAGAGGCGGAGAACATTTTTGCCACGGCTGCCTTGATGCCCTCATGGGCGTCCGAGACGATGAGTTTGACGCCCTTGAGGCCGCGCTGCCTGAGCTTCCTCAGGAAAGCGGTCCAGAACGGTTCGGCCTCCGAGGCGCCGATCTCCAGCCCCAGAACCTCGCGCCGTCCGTCGGCATTGGCCCCGACCGCGATGATGACGGCCACAGAGGTCCCGGACTTGATCCGGGATGCGGCCCTCCTGGCGCACTTTCACATAAGTCGCGTCGATCCACAGATAGGGCCAGTCGCCTTCGATAGGCCGTTCCAGGAAGGTCTTCACCCTGCCGTCGATCTCCGCGCACAGCCGCGACACCTGGCTCTTGGAGATGCCGGTCATGCCCATCGCCTTGACCAGGTCATCGACCGAGCGCGTCGAGACGCCCTGAATATAGGCCTCCTGGATCACCGCCGTCAGCGCCTTCTCCGCCATCCGGCGCGGCTCCAGAAAGAACGGGAAGTACGAGCCGGTGCGCAGCTTGGGAATGCGAAGCTCCACCGTCCCCGCCCGCGTCTGCCAGTCCCGGTCGCGGCAGCCGTTGCGCCGGGCAAGCCGCTCATGGCTCTTCTCGCCATGCGCCGCCCCGGTCAGCGCCCCCACTTCCAGCTCCATCAGATGGCGGGTGGCGAACCCGATCATGTCTCTCAGCAAATCGGCGTCAGAGGTCTTCTCAAGCAGGCTCTGAAGCTGCATCATGTCATGGGTCATTGGCTTATCCTCGGTTTGCGTTGTTGTGTCGC
>JANMMT010000090.1:0-13637 GCA_031373545.1 Hyphomicrobiales bacterium | reverse complement strand
GCCACGACATGGGCGATGCCGTTGCCCATCGCGCCCGCGCCGATCAGGCCGACGGTCACCAGCGCTGCGACCGTCATCGCCAGATCATGGAAGATGATCAGCGCTTTTCGAATGTTGCGGCGAAGAAAACTCGGTTGCAAGGCGCGTTCTGCAAGGTTGTGATCACAGGATTGAAAGTGCCATGGTCATTGGCGTTCAGGCACCGGATGTCAACCAAGCCGACGCAGCACCTTCACGCCGCCGCGACCGTAATCACGCCGCAGACCTCATCGACCACTTCCTCGACCAGGACACGGTCGTCGCCCTCCGCCATCACGCGGATCACGGGCTCAGTGCCCGAGGGGCGGATGACGAGACGACCGCCGGCTCCCAGCCGCACCCGCGCCGCCTCGATCGTGCTGATGACCTTGGCTTCCTTGAGCGGCTGGCCCTTGCGGAAATGCACATTCTTCAAGATTTGCGGCAGTGGCTCGAAGCGGTGGCAAACCTCGGAAACCGTGCGGCCCTCCTTGCGCACATGACCCAGAACCTGCAAGGCCGCCACGAGACCGTCGCCGGTTGTCGAATAATCGGAGAGGATGATGTGGCCTGATTGCTCACCCCCCACATTGTAGCCGTGGGCGCGCATATGTTCGAGGACATAGCGGTCACCGACCGCCGTGCGAACCAACGCGATGCCCAGCCCGGCCAGATGGCGTTCCAGACCAAGGTTGGACATGATGGTGGCCACGATTCCCGGCTTGGCCAGCCGCCCATCATCTCGCCAGCTTTCGGCAACCACGGCCATGAGCTGATCGCCGTCGATAGGCTGGCCCTTTTCGTCGACGATCAGCACCCGGTCGGCGTCGCCATCGAGTGCGATCCCCACATCCGCCCGCACTTCACGCACCTTGCGGATCAATGCATCCGGCGAGGTCGAACCGACGTCCTGGTTGATGTTGAAGCCATCCGGATCCACGCCGATCGTGATGACCTCGGCACCCAGTTCCCACAAGGCTTCGGGCGCGACCTTGTAGGCGGCACCGTTGGCGCAATCGACCACGATGCGCATCCCCTCCAGCGACATGTTGCGCGGCAGGGTGCGCTTGGCGAACTCGATGTACCGCGCATGCACCGATTCGATCCGTTTGGCGCGGCCGAGATTGGCGGAGGGCGCGCGCGTGGCCGCCATATCGCTGTCAATCATCGCCTCGATCTCGAGTTCAATCTCGTCGCTCAGCTTGTAGCCGTCCGGGCCGAAAAGCTTGATGCCGTTGTCCTCGTAGAGGTTGTGCGAAGCGGAAATCATGACGCCCAGATCCGCACGCATCGAGCGCGTCAGCATCGCAACGGCCGGGGTGGGCATGGGGCCCAGCAGCATCACATCCATCCCGACCGACAGGAAACCTGCGGTCAGTGCCTGTTCGATCATGTAGCCGGACAAGCGTGTGTCTTTGCCGATGACGACGCGGTGGCGATGGTCTCCGCGCTGGAAGACCAGGCCCGTGGCCTGGCCGACCTTCAACGCCAACTCGGGCGTGATAACGCCATTGGCGCGTCCGCGTATGCCGTCCGTCCCGAAATACCGCCGCTTCATGTCAGCCTCATCGCTCCGATGCAGCCGCACATATAGTTGAAAGGTGAAGCATTGGCTTCACCTTTCAATTGGATGTGTAAATTTCTGCAGAGGCTCAGGCCTGGGGCTGTGGTTCCAGCCCACCATCGGCCTGCGGCTTGGGGCGACCCTTGCCCGTTGACGGCACTGTCGTCATGCGTGGGGTGGAGGGATTGTCATCATCGGGGCGCGAGACGCCCTTGCCCGCCATAATGTCCTTCAGCTCGTCGCCCGTCAGCGTTTCATATTCCAGCAGGGCATGCGCGACAGCCTCAAGCTGATCGCGCTTCTCAGTGAGAATACGCCGCGCCTCTTCGTAGCCCGTGTTGATCAGGCGGCGGACCTCCGCATCGACCTTCTGCGCCGTCGCCTCGGACATGTTGGTCTGGCGGCCCATGGACATGCCGAGGAAAACCTCTTCCTGCTGGTTGCCATAAAGCACTGTGCCCAGTTCGTCGGAATAGCCCATCTGCGTCACCATGGCCCGCGCCATCTGTGTCGCCTGCTGGATATCGCCGGACGCGCCCGATGTTATGTTTTCCTTGCCGAAAACCAGTTCCTCGGCCACGCGGCCGCCCATGGCGATGGTGAGGTGCGAGGTGTATTCGATATACTTCATCGAATAACGGTCGCCCTCGGGCAGGAATTTCACCATGCCGAGCGCACGACCGCGGGGGATGATCGTCGCCTTGTGAATGGGCGTACCCTGCGGCACGCACAGCCCCACAACGGCGTGACCCGCCTCATGGTACGCCGTCAGCGTCTTTTCCTCGACCGACATGGCCATGGTCTTGCGCTCCGCGCCCATCATGACCTTGTCTTTGGCATCCTCGAATTCGGAATGCGTCACGAGCCTGCGCCCGCGCCGCGCCGCCAGCAGTGCCGCTTCATTGACAAGATTCATCAGGTCCGCGCCCGAAAAGCCAGGTGTCCCGCGTGCGATGATGCGCAAGTCAACGTCAGGTGCCAGCGGCACCTTGCGCACATGCACCTTGAGGATTTTTTCGCGCCCGTTCACATCGGGATTGGGCACGGTGATCTGACGGTCGAAACGGCCGGGACGCAGCAAGGCCGGGTCCAGCACATCGGGCCGGTTGGTGGCCGCGATGATGATGATGCTCTCGTTGGGCTCGAAGCCGTCCATCTCCACCAGCAACTGGTTGAGAGTCTGCTCGCGCTCGTCATTGCCGCCGCCTAGGCCTGCGCCACGATGGCGACCCACCGCGTCGATTTCATCGATGAAGATGATGCAGGGTGCGTTTTTCTTGGCCTGCTCGAACATGTCGCGCACGCGGCTGGCGCCGACACCCACGAACATTTCCACGAAATCCGAGCCGGAAATGGTGAAAAACGGCACGTTGGCCTCGCCCGCCACGGCACGCGCCGTCAGCGTTTTACCTGTACCAGGGGGGCCGACCAGCAGCACGCCGCGCGGAATGCGCCCGCCGAGGCGCTGGTATTTCTGGGGATCTTTCAGGAATTCGACGATTTCCTGCAAATCCTGCTTGGCTTCGTCGATGCCCGCCACATCGTCAAATGTGATGCGCCCGCTCGCCTCGGTCAGCAGTTTGGCTTTGGATTTGCCAAAGCCCATGGCTCCGCGCGCCCCGTTCTGCATCTGCCGCGACATGAAAATCCACAAGCCGACAATCACGAGAATGGGCAGGAAATTGCCAAGCAGCGCCAAATACCAAGGGGTATCCGACGATGGCGACCGGGCATTGATCGACACCTTCTTCTCATGCAGGCGTTCGACCAGTTTGGGGTCCTGCGGCGCATAGGTCGCGAAATTGCCGCGCCCGGCAATCGAGCCGCTGATTTCATTGCCACTGATCACCACCCGCTCCACGCGGCCAGCATCCACCTCATCGAGAAACACGCTGTAGGGAATATCCTGCGCATTGGTGCGCTGACCCTGGCTCTGGAACAGCGTCACGAGCGCCAGCACCAGAAGCAGAATCACTGCCCAGAGCGCGAAACTGCGAACGTTGGGGTTCATGGTGGAGTGCCTTTCAGCCGCATTGTGCGGGATACGCTTGGGATACTTCTGGCATATGTAGGTAACGGCGGCGATGCTGCCAAGGCTTTGTGCGCGCCCGTGTCGCGGGAACCCCTAGAGCTTGAGCGTTGCCAGATGCACTTGGAGGGCCACAAGCTGCTCCTTGTCAAAGCCGACATACACCGTTGAATCCGTCCCTTTGGCTTTGAGAAGCACGATGCGCGTGCCATCGGGCTTTTCCGTGACTAGTGTTGTCAGTGTGCCGTGACCGGGCAACGAGGCAATGCCATCGTGCTCTTCCGCCACGGTTTTCTGCATCGCCTGCTTCGCCATGCCGGTGGCGCGCCCTAACTTGTAGAAAAAATCGCTCACGGATCCCTCCGGCCGCACGGCTGAGAACACAGAGGTATTACGCACCTGCCGGATGGACAAGTCCACGAGCTTGCTGACAAGAAACTTCTTCAACATGGGTTGCGCCGATCATGCAGCCAGCCGGGCGGTCGACTCGCGCACCACCAGGCGCGGCTCCAGAATGATCCGGCGAGCTGATTGCCCCTGGTCCGTGATGCGGCGGATCAGCATTTCGGCTGCCAGACGCCCCATCTCGATGTGTTGATTATGAATGGTCGTGAGTGGTGGCACCCACAACGCCGCGTCGTTGACATCATCGCAGCCGATCACCGACATGTCCCGCCCCGCATGCAGGCCCGCGCGCAGCAGACCGTGCATGAGGCCAAAGGCGACCGTGTCGTTGAAGCCGATGATGGCGGTGGGTTTTTCACGCAGCGCAAGCAGTTTCGGAATGCTTTCAAGGCCTGTCGCGCGCGTGCCAGGCCCCTGCACCAGCCATTCGGAATGGCTCGGCAGGCTGTAGCGCTGCACCAGCTCCAGAAAGCTGCGGTGACGCTGGCGTCCGTTGGACGTCTCGTCGCTCCCGCCCACGAAGGCAATCTTGCGGTGTCCGAGTTCTACAAGGTGATTCATGGCCAACTCGATGGCGTGGCGGTCATCCGAGCCGACAAAATCCGCCTCAAGCCCTTCGATTTCGCGCGCCACCTGAATGACGGGGATACCTGAGCGGGCGATGCTGCGCAGGCTGACTTCTGTCGACCCTCCGACCGGGCAGACGATGATGCCATCGGGGCGATATTCACGCAGCGACGCCAGAACGTTTTCCTGGCGCGGAATGCTCTCGTTGCAGGTGCCCAGCAGGATCGTGCGGCCACTGGAACGCACTGTCTCGTCGATGGCCGCGAGCATTTCGGAGAAGAAGGGATTGGCGACATCGTGAAAGGCCACCGCCAGAATGTTGGTGCGCGCCGTGCGCAAGCTGGCGGCGGAGCGATTGACGATATACCCCATCTCGCGGGCCACGCGCTGGACTTTGCGCTTTGTGGATTCCGCGACCACGGCGCTGTCGCGCAGCGCGAGCGACACGGTGGCCGTGGAAACATCCAGACGTTCGGCAATGATCTGCAAGGTGACGCGGCCATGACCTTTGGTCTCGACGTCGGATTCGTGAAGGGACATGGGCGGTCCAGAGCTGGACGAGTGGTCTTCTGCCAGCGTTTTTTGATCAACATGATCAGCGTGTAATATACCCACGCACGGCTCATCAGCCCTCTTGGTACGAACACCTATCAAAATCGGGGGCTCAGATGGCAATCTGCGCAGAAACCGGCCTGTGTCAGGCGCGCCCGGCGGTCTGGGACAGCATGGCGGGATCAATGCCGATCTTGCGCATCGCGCGGTCGTATTTATTTTCCAGATCGCTGCCGAACAGGAGATCGGCATCCGCCGCGCAGTGCAACCAGCTGTTCTGGGCAATCTCGCGCTCGACCTGCCCGGCACTCCAGCCCGAATAGCCCAGCGCCAGCACCGCCGATTGCGGGCCCTGATCGCGCGTCATCGCCCGCAAGATTTCGACGGTCGCTGTCATGCAGATGCCGTCCGCGACGGCCTGTGTCGAATTCTTGGACCAGTAATCGTCGCTGTGGATCACGAACCCGCGCGAGGTCTCGACCGGCCCGCCGCGCAAGACGGGTGCATGCGAGACCCGCCGTGGCAGGCGGATGGCCTGTTCAGGCTCGATGACATCGAGTTGCACCAGCAGATCGCGCACCGTCATCTTGGGTGTGGTGTGATTGATCACGATGCCCATCGTTCCCTCGCCCGAGTGGGCGCAGACATAGATCAGGCTGCGCTTGAAACGCGCATCTTCCATACCGGGCATTGCCAGAAGCATCTGGCCGGTGAGCGCGCCGCGCGGCCCATATGAAGTGAGATCGGACAACATCCCATGATGGTAGGATGGTTCTTGAGGCTTTGGAAAGGTGCGTAGAACTATGGGTTGTGCTGCGTCGCCCAACGAAATTTGAAATTCGATCACGCAAACTTGGGATGCAAGTCAACGCGCAACGTGAAAAACGGCAAGCGACCCTGGAGCGGAGACAGGAAATTGCAGGGCATTGGACCTTCTTGCCTGACGCGTCGCGCGCTGCTTGGCGCTGCGGGCGGTCTGCTGCTTGCGGGGACGCGCGCTGGCGCCCAGCCGGCACAGGGGTCTTCATGGCCGGAAGGTGTGTTTGCGCGGCTCGAACTGCTTGGTGCCGGCAAAGCGGACCACAAACAAAGCGGCCTTTGCCGCGCCGGTCTGCTCATGACGTTACGACCAGGATTCAAGACCTACTGGCGCATGCCGGGCGACACAGGCGTACCCCCGCAATTCAGTTACGATGGATCGGTCAATCTCAAGCACGCCCGCGTGCTTTTTCCCGCACCGCACCGTTTCGCCGATGGCGCGGGCGGCACTTCCATTGGCTACGCTGCGCCGGAGGTGTTGTTTCCCGTGCATGCGGAGCCGATTGATCCGACGCGGCCCATTGAGTTGCACGTCAGGGCCGATTACGCAGTTTGCGAGAAAATGTGCATTCCGGTTTCGGGGGAGGCGCGGATTCGCCTGCCGTCCTCCAGCGATGAAACAATGCGCATCAAGGCTGCCGAAGCTCGCGTGCCTTCAGTGACAAAACTGGGGAGCAACGGGCCCCTCGCGATCCGCCGCATCAACCGTGGCAGCGCAGCCGAGAGCCTGATCATCGACGTGGCAATACCTGCAGGCCTAACGCCCGACCTGTTCGTCGAAGCACCGTCTCCCTGGTTTTTCGAGACGAAAAGCTTCGTTCCAGCACCCGGTGGCGGCCAATTCGAGCTTGTGGCCATCGAGCGCGACAAGGCGGTGGATTGCAAGGGCGTCGATCTGGTGCTTACGTTGACGGCAGGTCAGCACGCGGTCGAAGTCGCAACATGGCTCGACGCGGCGTTGCTTGCGCCTTAAAACACAACGCATCATCACCAGACCAAGGATATACCATGACCATCAAGGTGGGCGACACGCTGCCCGAAGTCACCTTCCGCACCTTCTCCGAAGACGGTCCCAACCCTCTGACCACGGGTGAGGTTTTCTCCGGCAAACGCATGGTGCTCTTTGCTGTGCCGGGTGCCTTCACGCCCACCTGCAACAACAACCACCTGCCGGGTTATCTCGCGCACCGTGAGGCCATTTTGGCCAGAAACATCGATGGCATCGCCGTGACCGGCGTCAACGACCCCTTTGTGATGAAGGCCTGGGCCGAGGCAACCGGCGGCAAGGACAAGCTGCTGTTCCTGGCCGATGGCAGTGCGGACTTTGCCAGGGCGATCGGTCTTGACCTTGACGGCTCGGCCTTTGGCTTGGGCATTCGCTCCAAGCGTTATGCCATGGTTGTGGACAACGGCGTCGTCATTTCACTGGCTGTCGAGGATGCACCAGGTCAGGCAGCGCTCTCGGGTGCCGAGGCGCTGCTGGCGACCCTGTAACGGCCCGACATGCATACTTTTGACGATATCAGCGAAAATCTCTCGGTCCTCGATGATTGGGAGGATCGCATTCGCTATGTGATCGATCTGGGCAAGGGTCTGCCTGCGATGCCCGAAACCCTGCGCACGGAGACGGCGCGGGTCCAAGGCTGCGCCAGTCAGGTCTGGCTGGTGACGGATATTGGCGCGGGCGCGGATCCCATTTTGACCTTTCAAGGCGAAAGTGATGCGCTGATCGTGCGCGGTCTGGTGGCGGTGGCGCTCGCCATCAACTCGGGCAAGCCGGCCTCCGAAATTGCCGCGCTCGACACTGTGGCAAAGTTTGATGAGCTGGGTCTGAAGGCGCATTTGTCCTCCCAGCGTTCCAATGGGCTTAAATCCATGGTGGCGCGCATCCGCCGTGATGCCGAGGCGGCACTGGAGCGCCAAGGGAACGCGAAAGAGGCACCAAGCCTGATTAAGTAATTGATATTGTTGTTCAATTTTTTGTGATCACTCTAAATCGGTTGAAACTACGGCTAGTCGTTTCACTGCTGATCCGCAGATAAAGCTGCGGCGTATTGTCTTATGAAGGTTCCAAAAGAGCCTTCCTTCCCCTTGCGGGATGGACCTCCCCCGTTCATTCCGCACTGTCGAGACCGCCCCTCCCCCGGGCGGTCTCGCTTCTTTTGGCACCATGGCTTCAAATGGTTTGCCCGATCGCGCGCCTGAGATCATCCACGTGCCGGTCAAGATAATGGCGCAACCAGTACGCATAACTCTCCGGCTGAGCATGCACATCGCGGATCAGTTCATCCAGCGACACGAGTCGTGTCGCGCTGACCTCCTGTGGATTGAGGGCGGGCTCGCCTGTGAAGCGCCCCAGATAGACATAGACCAGCTCGTTCTCGGTCAATCCGTGATCAAGCGGCGTTGCATAACGCGCGTGAAACGCCAGATTGAGCGTGGCGCTCAGGCCCAACTCTTCGCCCAGGCGGCGCACGGCTGCATTGGATGTCCGCTCAAAGGGGCGCGGATGGCCGCAGCAGGTGTTCGCCCACAGCTTGCCGGAGTGGTATTTGCCGCTGAAGCGCCGTTGCAACAGAATGCATCCCGCATCATCCACCAGGAAGATCGAGAAGGCCCGGTGCAGCAGGCCGCGCACGTGCACATCCATCTTTTCTGCTGTGCCGGTGCGGCGGTTGCGTTCATCCACCAGCACAAGCATGTCCGCACCGGGCGCTCCAGGACTTCGCATCCCTGCGCTGGGAGAAAAAGCTGTTTTGGGCCGTTGCATGTTCACGGCGTCTACCCTCTCATATCCCAAGAATTGTGATGTCAGGAATTGTCACGTCAGGCTGACACTTTGCGCCTGTCGCAGCCCGGAGGCAAGATTCGCATATCCCCTGATCAGCGCGGCGCGATGGAGGCCAACCCCTCCCGCAGGCGATCAATGGCGCCTGGCAAGGCCGGACCTGCGCAGACTGTCAGGCTTTCATCAAAGATCAGCCGCCGCTCTGCCGGAAACAGCGCCCGCAAGGCCGGATGCTCAAGGAAAACCGCGCCCTGATCTTCACCGGGCCGCGCGCCCCCCAGCACCAGCAGGGCATCGGGCCGCGCCGCCACCACACGTTCGAGATCCAGGAAGCCACCGCCATCTGCGCCGGCATGGCGCAGCCCTGCCTGCGCGAGGAGATCACCCAGCAGCGTCGCGCGCCCCTCGGACCAGCCCCGGCGCGCCAGCGGCAGCACCGAGACCGGGCGCAGGGATGCGCTGTGCGCAAACCGTGCAACGGCCTGATCCAACCGTACGATCTCCCACTCGGCTTGTGGCGATCGGCCCAAGGCAGCGCCCATCTGCCGCCACAGGGCGCGCACATCGTCCAGACTTTGCGGGGCGTTGAACAGCTCGATTCGCGTGCCGCGTCCGCGCAGGAAGGCGATCAATGCGGCGTTGGTGTAGCTGTCCGCCACGATGAGATCAGGGCGCAGCATCAGCATGGCTTCGGTGCCGCCTGCGATGACCGGCAAGTGCGCGGCCTCACGTGCCACGCCCGACATGTGCCGATCGCGCGCATAGGCACTGAGCGTCACGATCCGGTCTGCAGGAGCCAGCGCCACCAGCAGTTGGTCCGTGCACAGGTTGATGGAGGCGACCTGGATTGCGGGCTGCGCCACGGCCGAGCCCGTTGCCATGACGCTGACAACCGCCACCCATTTCCACATGTTGCCCATGCAGATCTTCGTTGCGCGCCGTTAACGATTGTGCAACGGATTTTTTGCGTTCGGTGCTCCCTTCAAGGGGAGTGAAACGGGAATGCGGTACGCCCTCAACAGGCCAAGCCGCAGCTGCCCCCGCAACTGTAAACGGCGACGTGGTTGTCTCGCATCCACTGTCCTTCGGGATGGGAAGGGGGACAACCACATTTGAGCCGTGAGCCAGGAGACCGGCCGAGCGCGTGTTGAAACTCTTGAGCTTCGGCGGTGGGCCGAGGAAGGTGAACATGTATCGGCTTTTTACAGGGGCGCTGTGCGCCCCTTTGCTGCTTTGCGGCCATTTGAATTCCGCTTGCGCGCAAGCGCCTCCGCCTGACCCGCTTCAAATCACCGTCACGGCCAACCGCATACCGACATCGATCGAACGCTCGGGCAGTTCGGTGACAGTCATCAGCGCGGAGGATATTCGCAAAAGCAATCCGGCCACGGTCGTGGATGTGCTCAGACAGGTGCCTGGGCTTGCCATATCCAGCAACGGTGGCCCGTCTCAGCCCACCACGGTGTTGCTTCGCGGCGGGGCCTCGCGACACACGCTGGTCCTGGTGGACGGTGTGCGGGTCAACGACCCATCCTCTGTCGAAGGCGAGTTTGACTTCTCCACACTTGTTCCAGCGGACATCGAGCGCATTGAAGTTCTGCGCGGGCCGCAATCGGCCCTTTATGGGTCCGATGCCATGGGCGGTGTCATCAATATCATCACCCGCAAGGGGCGGGGCGATCCACGCGTGTCTCTGTCGGTGGAAGGTGGCAGCTATGCCACCCGCGCCCTCACGGCCTCCGTGTCAGGCGGTGCCAGCACCTATTCCTATGCCTTGTCGCTGACAGGCGCGCAGACGGCGGGATATTCCACCATCGGTGCACGCATCGGGCGTTTTGAGGCTCGCTCTCCCCTCGGTTTGGAGAATGACGGCTTTACGCGTCTTGGTGGTTCGGCGCGCTTCTCATTCCGCCCCGCGCCGGGCACGGAAATCGAGTTCGGCTTCACCCGCAGCCGCAACCGCACGCAGTTTGACCAGACATTCGGCGTCTTCGACGTTCCGGCGCGATCCGCAAGCGATGCCACAACAGGCTTTCTGCGCGCCACGGTGGACAGCTTCGACGGCTTGCTGAAGACGCGGGTCACGCTTTATGGCAACCGCACGGATCGGTATATCAGATCCGACGCCTACTTCCCGCCTTTCTTCGGTGTCGGCGGGTTTGGTCGCTCGGATTTCGCCTTTGTCGGCACACGCACGGGCGGCGAGGCGCAAAGCACGCTTGATCTGCGGCAGCTTGGTTCTCTCACATGGGGCGGTGCGCTGGAAAACGAGCGTTACACAGGCCGTTCCACGCCGGTGCTTGATCCGTTCGGCGGCGATGTGCCGACGCAGAACCGGGCGCAGCGCGAGACGCGCTCGGCCTTTTTGATGCACCAGATCACGCTGGGCGAGCGGCTCGATGTCTCGCTGGGCGGGCGCATGGACGATGTGCAGAAGGTCAGCACCTTCTTCACCGGGCGGGCGACGGCCGCCTATCGCATCACGGAAACAAGCACCAAATTGCGCACCAGCTTCGGCACGGGTGCGAAGGCGCCTGCGCTCGATCAACTCTACAACCCATCCTACGGCACGCCGTCGCTGCGGCCCGAGCGCTCCATCGGCGGCGATGTGGGCATCGAGCAACAGCTCCTGGATGGCCGGGCGCAGGTGAGCGTGACGGGCTTTGCCAACCGCTACCGCGATCTCTTCGTGTTTGCGCCCTTCGACACGAACACCTTCACCTATTCCACCTGCCCGCCCGCACAGGCCAACAGCGGGTGTTATTACAACCAGGCCAGCGCCCGCACACGCGGGCTGGAGGTGGAGGGCCGTCTGCAGCTTCTGCCCGGTTTCGTCACGCTGTCCGGCAGTTACACCTATCTGGATGCCCGCGACACGCAGACAGGTTTCA
Organism: Hyphomicrobiales bacterium; assembly: GCA_031373545.1. Taxonomy (GTDB): domain Bacteria; phylum Pseudomonadota; class Alphaproteobacteria; order Rhizobiales; family Beijerinckiaceae; genus JADCCX01. The sequence continues at coordinate 2,004 of JANMMT010000090.1, read as the reverse complement.
AGCTGGCCCGACGCCCCATGAATCAGGGCCGCATGCAACTGACGCTCACGCCGGTCGAAGGGTTGACCATCGAGCCCTCTGTCATGCTGGTGGGACAGCGTTTTTCCTCCCCCGGTCAGCGGCAGATGCTGCAGCCCTACGCACGCTTCGACATGCGTGTGGCGTATAAGCTCAATGCCAATTTCGAGATCTATGTGAGGGGCGAGAACCTGACCGACGCGAAATATCAGGATGTGGCTGGCTATGGCACGCCGGGTCGCTCGGCCTATGCAGGCATCCGCACGACATGGTAGCCGCTGCGCCAGCGCGGGGCTTGATTGCTGGTCTCGCGTTGGCCATCGCCCTGCTGTTTGCACTCTCGCTGACAATCGGGCCGGTACAGATACCGCTTCATGAATTTGCCAGCCTCCCTGCCATGACGCTGGATGATCCGCGCCGTGTCATCGTGCTGGAACTGCGCTTGCCCCGCGCGCTGTTGGCCGTGCTGATCGGTGGCATTCTGGGGCTTTCGGGCGCAGCGATGCAGGGTCTGATGCGCAACCCTTTGGCCGAGCCCTCGCTGTTTGGGGCACCCCAAATGGCGGCGCTGTTTGCCGTCACCAGCATTTCGCTGGGCATTGCAGGTGCCTTGTCGTGGACATTGCCCCTGGCGGCCATGGCAGGGGCTTTTGTATCCGTCGCGCTGCTCATCAGCGTGGCTGGTCCCCGGGCGGGGACACTGCTGCTCATTCTGGCTGGGCTCGCATTCGCAGCGCTGGCGGGCGCAGGCACGGCTCTGGCCCTGAACCTCGCCCCCAACCCATTCGCAGCGTTGGAGATCGCCTTCTGGCTGATGGGTTCCCTGGAAGATCGCAGCCACCGCCACGTATTGTTGGCGGTCCCTTTCATTGCGCTCGCAGGTGCATTGCTGCTTGTGGCGGGGCGTGATCTGCGTGCCCTGAGCCTGGGCGAGGACACGGCGGCGAGCCTGGGCGTGCCCGTGGCGCGCCTGCGCTGGCTGATCATCGCGGGCGTGGCACTGGGAACCGGCGCGTCCGTGGCAGTGGCGGGCAGCATTGCCTTCATCGGGCTGGTGGCCCCGCATCTCATGCGTCCGCTGGTGCGGCATGATCCGGTGCGGGTGCTTGTGCCCTCCATGCTCACCGGGGCGGCCTTGCTGCTGGCGGCGGATATTGCCAGCCGCGTCATTCCTGCCACAACCTCGGTGAAAGCGGGCGTGCTGACCGCACTGATCGGCGCGCCGGTATTCCTGCTCATTCTGATCCGCGAACGGCGCGCGCTGGCGGGCGGCCTTGCCCCATGAGCGCACCCCTGCTGCATTTAGACAACGTGAGCGTGAACCTCGGTCAACGCCTAGTCTTGCACGATGTCTGCCTCAGGCTGCAACCCGCTCGCCGGGTGGCCTTGCTGGGCCCCAATGGTGCAGGCAAGAGCACGCTGCTGCGCGCCGTCGCGGGGCTGGTGCCAGCGTCGGGCCACATCCGTCTGGGAAACGGCACGCTACCCTCGCTCACGCGCTCCGCCCGCGCACGGCTCATCGGCTATCTGGCGCAGTCCACCGACATTCAATGGCCGCTGCAGGCGCGGGACGTCGTGGCGTTGGGGCGCCACCCGCACGGCGCGCGCGACCCGGCCCAGCTAAGCGCTGCCGATGCAGCGCTGGTGGATGAGGCTCTGGCACGGGTGGGTGCCAGCGCTTTTGCATCGCGCGCCATTACGGACCTCTCGGGCGGCGAGCGCGCCCGCGTGCTGCTGGCCCGCGTGCTGGCGGGGGTGCACGAAATTCTGCTTGCCGATGAACCCGTAGCGGCGCTCGACCCCGCGCAGCAACTCATTGCGCTGGAAGCTTTGCGCACCGAAGCGGCGCGGGGCGCGCTTTGCCTGATGGTCATGCATGATGTGGCGCTCGCCTGCCGCCACATGGATGAGCTCATTGTCTTGAGTGAGGGCCGCGTGCTCGCCCATGGCCCCGTGGCGGAGGTGGTGGCCGGTGACGCGCTGGAC
>JANMMT010000085.1:0-22670 GCA_031373545.1 Hyphomicrobiales bacterium | reverse complement strand
TCCAATATTCCCCACTGCTGCCTCCCGTAGGAGTCTGGGCCGTGTCTCAGTCCCAGTGTGGCTGATCATCCTCTCAGACCAGCTACTGATCGTCGCCTTGGTGAGCCATTACCTCACCAACTAGCTAATCAGACGCGGGCCGATCCCTCGGCAATAAATTTTTCTCCTCTCGGACGTATCCGGTTTTAGCTCAAGTTTCCCTGAGTTATTCCAGACCGAGGGGGACGTTCCCACGTGTTACTCACCCGTCTGCCACTGACATATTGCTATGCCCGTTCGACTTGCATGTGTTAAGCCTGCCGCCAGCGTTCGTTCTGAGCCAGGATCAAACTCTCAAGTTGTATTTTGAAAGCTTGTCGGCTCGGTCACTGCTATTTGACGGAGTTACACTTGCAACCACTTGCGTGATTGCATGAGTATCTCTTGAAACGCAGTACCGCCGAAGTTCTTTCGATCACTCTTGCGAGCAATCCGCAAGGACTCCGCCGTCTACGTTTCTCTTTCCTGTCTTTCACTTATCAAACAGCGGCAAACGATTGTTTCTAGCCCGGTCACCCGGTCTTTCAACGCAACCCCGAGAAGGAGGAGATCGTTCGCGGCGACAACCAGAAGGCGTCGCGGTGTGGGGCCATATAGTTCCGGGTCCCTTTGCCTGTCAACACCGTTGTGTGACTTTTTTCGTCATTTTTCTCCTCGCCCTCTCGTAACTGCTGCAAAACCAGGCAGAACACTGCAGAACTGACCAAATCCCGCCGTTTTTGCCCCGCATTCGCCATGAGCTTGTGAGCTTTGTTCCATCCGGCTACATCACAGGGGTGTGTTCTGTCTCGGCCCGGCCACAGGTCGGCGCACGATATGCACGTGGAACTCAGGAAATTTCCCGCGTTTCAACAATGGTGGCGATCTAACAGGGGCAGTTCCAGACGTGCGGGACAAAATTCACTCCAACGGCTCCGATCTTGGACATGAACCGCCCCTTGATGTCGGCGGTCGCCGCCATGCCATGGAAGATCGGCGACGTGTCTCCACGCGCTGGCTCATGGGCACGATCCTCACGGGTCTTTCGGGTGCGGCCTTGATGGCTGCCACCGTCATGGGCATCCACGACAATGAACGGGGCGGGGCCAAGCGCCCCCAGCTTGTCAATGCACAGCGCAGCGCGCCCGCTTCAGGTGAGCGCGCGGTTGTCAGTGCACGCAAGGGGGATCGGCTCATACGTGCTGCAGACCTTACAAGTGCGAAGCAGACCTTCAAGACTCCGACGACCATCCGCACCGGAGACCGCGAGGTGATCCGCACGCGTGCCTTCACCCGCCTGTCGGCGCCCCTGCTTCTGGTGGGCGGCGGCTATCAGGATGAAATCCCGCCTTTCAATCCGCTCAAGCTGCTGACGGACTCAGGCGCCGACCGCAACATCGAAGCGCCTCCGGTTCCCGCGCGCGATGACGCGGATGCGGAAGTTTCCATCGTGCTGGCCGATCTGGTCACGCATCAGGCCGCTTTCAGCACAACCTCTCTTTCGGATGCGGAAGTGCGCGCCCAGGTCAAGGAGACGGCGGCCATTCCGCGTCGTCAGGTGCCCGCCATGCCGCCGCAGATGCTGCTTGCCCGCACGATGCAGACGGCGTCTTCCAACAGTTTCGCCATGGGCTATGCTCCGGCCGATCCGCTCTTCTCGCGCATCGAGGTGCGCATGGTGGATGAGAATGTCACTGTCGTACCCAAGATGGAGTCCGCACCGCCGCTGGAAGCGGTCGATGAAAAGCTGGTGACGCCAGCGCGCGGCCAAAGCCTGGAGCAGGCCTTGCGGGCCAACGGAGCGACCGCACCCCATGCCCGCGCCATAAGCGCCGCACTCAAGGATCGCCCGCTAGTGGAGGGGCAGCGGTTGCGGTTGCTGGTCTCGCCCATGGACATCTGCGGCCCCCGTCAACTGGTGCGGGTCATGATCATCGGGGACGAGACGATCGAAGCCATTGCAGCGATGACGGACCGCTGCACCTTTGTCTCGGTCGCGCCTCCCGCCGCCGTCCCGACCAAACCAGAGGATGAAGAGGATGATACCGAAGGTGGGCTTGCGCTGTACAATTCGCTTTATGAAACCGCGTTGAAGAATGAGGTGCCGCGCCCCCTGGTTGATGAGTTGATCCGCATTCTTTCCTCTGACAGCGACACGGATTTCCAGCGCCGCGTCACGGGCGGCGATGCCATCGACATGCTGATGAGCGAGGATGAGGAAGGCGAAGCGAAGGAAATCCTCTACGCCTCTTTGACGGCGGCGGGAGAAACCAAGCGATTCTATCGCTTCATCAATCCGGATGACAGCTCGGTGGATTATTTCGACGAAAACGGACGCTCGGCAAAAAAGTTTCTCATGCGCAAACCCATGGTGGGAGGACAGTTCCGTTCCGGCTTCGGCATGCGCCGCCATCCCATCGCCGGCTACACCAAGATGCATACCGGTGTGGACTATGCGGACCGCGTGGGCAGCCCCATTCTGGCGGCCGGCACGGGGGTCGTGATCAAGGCAGGGTGGGATTCAGGCTACGGGCGCCGGATCGAACTGCAACATGCCAATGGCTATGTAACCACCTACAACCACATGTCCGGCTTTGCCCGCAACATTCAGCCCGGCACCCGTGTGCGGCAGGGTGCGATCATCGGGTATCTGGGCAGCTCCGGCCTCTCCACGGGTCCGCATCTGCACTATGAGGTCATCGTCAATGACCGCTACGTCGATCCGTTGCGCATCCGCATTCCACGTGGCCGGGAACTTGAAGGCCGCATGCTTGCCGATTTTCGCCGTGAGCGCGAACGGATCGACGGCTTGCGCCAGCGTGCACCCGGCGCGACGCGCGTGGGGATGCTGGCGCCTTAGCCCCTGCAGCGGTCCATGATCGAGCGGCCTGCCTTATGGGCAAAACCGTTGGTGGTCCGACTCCTCATTGGCAAAAACGCCCTGTTCCGCTCGTGCCGCGCTTCTCAACATCAAAATGCAGGTGGTCGGCATGGGCGGCATCGGAGCCCGGCCCCAGCACCGTCGTAAACCAGCCACAGGCCGATTTTCGCCAGGCGTCGAGCACGCGCTTTTGGCTCTCCCCTTCTGGTTTGGCCACAACCAGATTCAAGCCATTTGCCAACTTGACCCGCGCGATGTCCACCGCCAGGCCGGTGGCGTGGGCGCTCAATTTACCTGCCGTTGCGCGGTTGCGGTTCCGGCATTCGAACCCGGGACCCGTCTCGACTGCCGATATCGCCGCACCAAGTTCAGCTTCGGCGAGCGGCAACGCCAGATCACGCAGCCATGAACCCAAAGTCCGCGCGGCCCGGCAATCGAGAATGGGCCGGTCGGGGAACTGAACCTCCTGTGTCTTGTAGGTCATGGCTGTGAGTTGCACCGGGGTCTCCACCACGCATGAGGCTGTTTTTGACACAGGTTGCGGCGCGGCCGTTGCCTTCATTCCCAATGCGCCCAGTGCCGCAAGACAATCTGCACCCGGAGAAGGGGATGCGGGGGGCGCGGCAACGCTTGCCGGCTCAGAATTCTTCTTCGCCGCAGAGGATGGGTCGGTCTGCGCCAGGCTGGCGCCGGGGCAAGCTGCGAACATGAGCAGCGTGAGGGCGGCGAACGTGAAGCGATGCGCTATCAAGACAATCTCCCGGCAGGCGGACGCCTGCTTGCATGAAACAGCCGACATGCTCCAAGCGTTCCTTGCGCGACAGTTCCTTAGCGCCGAGGATGATACGGTTGCAAGCAAGGCCCGATTGCACCCAACGTTCTTTGACCGGACACCGCCCCATGCTCGAGCATCTGGAAAATCGCCGAAAACCCGTGTTGCCGCCCCATAAGTTCGCTTGGCGCCTGGCCCGCGCCTGCCTGGTCTGGCTGCTCCTCACCGCCTTCGGGCTTGGCCTTGGCATGACAGGCTACATGGTCACCGAAGGCATGGGAGCGGTTGATGCCTTCGTGAATGCCGCGATGATCCTATCAGGCATGGGGCCGGTGGGTGAACTCAAGACAGTGTCTGGCAAGCTGTTTGCAGGCACATACGCCATCATATCAGGATTGATGATCGTCATCGCGACGGGTTTCATCCTGGCACCTGTCCTGCACCGGGTCATGCACCTGCTGCACGTCGAAACGGACAAGGACAAACAGGACTGACCGGAGCGGTGGCGAGATTCGCACATAAAGAAATCTTTATATCCTTATTGTCGCCCTTGCCTGCACCTGCTATAGGCCACGCCAGATCAGACCCCGGCCCAGGAGCCCGCCCATGACCACCCAACATGATTACATCATTGCCGACATCAGTCTTGCAGGCTTTGGCCGCAAGGAAATCAACATGGCCGAGGATGAAATGCCCGGTCTCATGGCCATCCGCGGTGAGTTTGAAGGCAAGCACCCGCTGAAGGGCGCGCGTGTCGCCGGTTGCCTGCACATGACCATCCAGACGGCGGTGTTGATCGAAACGCTCAAGGAACTCGGCGCGGATGTGCGCTGGTCGTCGTGCAACATCTTCTCCACGCAGGACCATGCAGCAGCTGCCATCGCCGCGACGGGCACGCCCGTGTTCGCCATCAAGGGCGAGACGCTCGAAGAATACTGGGACTATGTCTACAAGACCGCACAGTGGGGCGACGGCGGCGTGCCCAACATGATTCTCGACGACGGCGGCGACCTGACGATGCTGGTCATTCTCGGTGCCGAGGCCGAAGCCGGCAAGACAGAGTTTCTGGACAAGCCCTCGAATGAAGAAGAGACCATCTTCTTCGCGCTGATCAAGCGGGTGACCAAGGAGAACCCCGGCTTCCTCACCAAGTGCCGCGATGCCATCAAGGGCGTGTCGGAAGAAACCACCACAGGCGTGCACCGTCTCTATGAAATCGCCAAGCAAGGCCGTCTCCCCTTCCCCGCGATCAACGTCAACGACTCGGTCACCAAATCGAAATTCGACAACCTTTACGGTTGCCGCGAGTCTCTGGTGGACGCGCTGCGCCGCGGCACGGACGTGATGATGTCAGGCAAGGTGGCCGTGGTTGCCGGGTACGGCGACGTGGGCAAGGGCTCTGCCGCGTCGCTGCGTCAGGCCGGCTGCCGCGTGCTTGTGACCGAAATCGATCCGATCTGCGCTCTGCAGGCCGCCATGGAGGGCTATGAGGTCGTCACCATGGAAGACGCGGCCCCCCGCGCCGACATCTTCGTGACCGCCACAGGCAATCTCGACGTGATCACCGTGGATCATATGCGCGACATGAAACACCGCGCCATCGTCTGCAACATCGGCCACTTCGATTCGGAAATTCAGGTGGCTGGCCTCAAGAACTTCAAGTGGGACAACGTGAAGCCGCAGGTCGACGAAATCGAGTTTCCAGGTGGCAAGCGCATCATTCTGCTCTCTCAGGGTCGCCTCGTGAACCTCGGCAACGCCACGGGCCATCCCTCGTTCGTGATGTCGTGCTCGTTCTCGAACCAGACGCTCGCGCAGATCGAGTTGTGGAACAACCATGCCAAATACGAGAACAAGGTTTTCACGCTTCCCAAGCACCTCGATGAAAAGGTCGCCGCGCTGCACCTTGCCAAAGTGGGCGCAAAGCTGACAGTGCTCAACGATGCCCAGGCCAAGTATATCGGCGTGAAGCAGCAAGGCCCATTCAAGCCCGAGCAATATCGCTATTGAGATTCTCTTCTGTTCCTTGTTTGTTTCAAGCCCCGCTTCGGCGGGGCTTTTTCTTTTCATTAACCCCTTTCTCACTGAGTCGCGGCAGCATTACTGTCAAACTGATTCGGGTGATGCGGGGCGTCCCTTCAATCGGTCGCGGTTAAAAACAGGATGTTGCCTATGGGTCCGGGGACGGACGAGAAGCATGGAGCGCGTGCGGGTCTTTGGGCCCGTGCGGTGGCTGTGCTTGGGGCATCCGGTGTTCCCACAATTGCATTTGCAAATGATTTTGGCCTGCGCATGTCGGTGCTGACGCGCGAGGGCACAATGCCGGTCGTGCTCGATCTTTCTCGCCCCATGGGCATCACCTTCGCCGGGCTCATCATTCTGACGACGACCACGCTGGTGTTGCACATCGTCAGCCGCCAGCGCTGGGAAAAACATCAATCAGCTCAGGCTGCCGAAATCGGTGCCTTGCAGGAAAAGCTGGGGCAGGCCGAGATATTCATGGCGGGTGAGCGCCATGTGGTGGTCGCATGGGGCCATGCTTCGGGCGAGGCGGAAATCGTGGGAGACATCGGCCTTATTCTCGATGCAGGTGCACCGCGGCGCATTCTTGGCTTCAGCCAGTGGCTCAAGGGGCCGGACACCAAACGTCTCGAGGAGGCTGTCGAACGCCTGAAGCTGCGCGGCGAAGGATTCAGCCTCACTCTGGAAGGTTCGACCGGCAAGCGGCTGGAAGTGGACGGTCGGGCGGTGACCGGGCGCGCGGTCATGCGCATCCGCGATGTGACGGGTGACCAGCTGGAACGCGTGCGGGCCGAGGAGCAATCGGGCAAGCTGACGGGCGAGATCGCGGCGCTGCATGCGGTGCTGGATGCCGTCCCCCAGCCTGTGTGGCTGCGCTACCCCGATGGACGCCTGGCGTGGGTCAACCGCTCTTATGCGGAAGCTGTGGATTGCCGACAGCCCCACGAAGCGATCAGCCGGGGTGTGGAGCTGATCGACAAGCCCTTTCGCGAGCGGATGGCTGTGGAAAATGCAACCAAGCCATTCCTGGGCCGTTTTCCTGCCATTCTTGCGGGCAAGCGTGTGCTGATGGATGTGGTGGACGTGCGCACGCCCTTCGGCTCTGGCGGGCTTGCCAGCAATGTCTCCGAAATCGAGCAGCTCAAGGCGCAGCTGGAAGCGGAAATGGCAACGCATGTGCGCACGCTCAACGAACTGCCCATTGCCGTCGCTGTTTTCGACCGCAACCGCCAGATGCGCTTCAACAACGCGGCGTATCAGAAGCTCTGGCAACTCGATCCGGCTTTCCTCGCCCGCCAGCCCGGTGACGGGGAAATCCTCGACCGACTGCGCACGGGCAAGCAACTTCCCGAGCAGGTCGATTTCCGGGGGTGGAAGAACAGCCTGCTGGATGGCTACCAAAGAACCGAGGTCACCGAGCACATCTGGCATCTGCCAGACGGCCGCATGCTGCGTGTCGTCGCCAGCCCCACGCCCGACGGTGGCATCAGCTATATCTATGACGACATGACCGAACGCATGACACTGGAAGCGCAGTTCAAGGCGCTCTCGCGCGTGCAGAACGAGACTCTGGACAGCCTGAAAGAAGGCGTGGCGGTGTTTGGCTCCGATGGTCGGTTAAAGCTTGCCAATGCAGCCTTCGGCCAGATGTGGGCGATCCACCCCGAAGCCCTGCAGGGCAATCCGCATATCGATGAACTGGCCCGCCGCTGCAAGCTGGCGACGGACAGCAAGATCTGGATCCATTTGCGCGAGGCGGTCACAGGCCTGCGGGACACGCGCGAAAGCATGAAGCAGCGCGAAACGCGCGCCGACGGGGCCGTGATCGATTGCGCAACGCAGCCATTGCCTGACGGCGCGACCCTCGTGACCTTTGCCGATGTCACCGCCAGCGTGAACGCCGAACACTTTCTGCAGGAGAAGAACGAGGCGTTGGAAACCGCCGCGAAGGTCAAGAATGCCTTCATCCAGAACGTGTCCTACGAACTGCGCACGCCGCTGCAGAATGTCACGCTGGCTGTCGGCATGCTGGAAGCCGAGATCGCGGGCACGCTCAGCCCCAAGCAGCGCGAGTATGTCAATGCAGCCACCCAATCCGCCGATGCGCTGCTGACCCTCATGAACGACATCTTCGATCTGGCTTCGCTGGACGCCGGAGTCCTCGAACTCAAGACCGAGGAGGTCACGCCTGCGACCGAAATTGCCGCTGTGCAAGCAGCCCTGATGGACCGCCTAGCGGAAGCCAGGTTGACGCTCGAAATCCATGCGCCTCCTGAAACAGGGCTGTTTCGTGCCGATGCCCAGCGCATCCGCCAGGTGCTTTTCCATCTCGTCGCCAATGCCATCGCCTTTTCCGCGCCGGGCGGCACCATTTCGGTCAGCGCAAAACGTGAACCGTCCCATATGCTGCTGACGGTTCGCGACCAGGGGCGCGGTATTCCCGCCGAGGCGTTGGCGCGCATCTTCGAGCGCTTCGAGAGCCATGGTGAAGGCTCGCGCCGGGGTGTCGGACTCGGGCTCTCCATGGTCAAGGCTTTCATGGAATTGCACGGGGGGGACGTGGGTGTGCATTCCGAGCAGGGTTTTGGAACGACCGTGACCTGCCGCTTTCCTTTGGGCATGGCCACAGGAACGCCTGAATCCGATGCGTCGAAAGCGGCCTGATGAGCACGAACACGCTGCAAGCCGAAACCACATGGGTCGTTGACCTGCCCGATCAACAGGCGACGGAGCGCTTTGCGCGCGAGTTGTCCCGCGAACTGGGCCCCGATACGCTGATGACTCTGACGGGAGACCTGGGCGCCGGCAAGACCACCTTTGCCCGTGCCCTCATCCGCGCCCTCACAGGCGACGCGGTGCTGGAAGTGCCAAGCCCCACCTTCACGCTGATGCAGGTCTATGATGCGCCGAACCTGCGCATCGTGCACTGCGACCTCTACCGCATTCAATCGCCGGATGAACTGGCCGAACTGGGCTGGGACGAAGCCGCTAACGGCGCCCTGGTGCTGGTGGAATGGCCGGCGCGCGCAGGCGAACACCTCGCCCCCAACCGCATCGATGTCGGCCTGATTCTGGAGCCAGAGGAAGGCCCCGAGCACCGGGTCGCCGTGGTGACCGGCCACGGCACTTGGGCGCAGCGCGTTGCCCTCATGAAAGCGTCCGATCGGCTGCTGGCACAAGCGGGATGGCGCGAGGCGGAGCGGCATTACATGCAGGGCGATGCCTCTTCACGCGCCTACGAGCGGCTGACGTTGGGGAACGAGAGCGCCATTTTGATGATTTCGCCGCCCCGGGCCGATGGGCCGCCGGTGCGCTACGGCAAGCCCTACAGCGCCATCGCCAAGCTGGCGGAAGACGTGAAACCCTTCGTGGCCCTGGCCAATGGCCTCAGCGCGCGCGGGTTCAGCGCGCCCGCGATCCGTGCCTCGGACCTCAAGACGGGCCTGCTCCTGATCGAGGATTTCGGGCTGGAGAGCGTGCTGGTGGAGGGCAGGCCCGATCCCGAGCGCTACGGCGTGGCCATCGATGTACTGGCCAAACTGCATGCGATGGAACTGCCAGCAACGCTGCCCGTCAGCGACGGCATTGAATACAAGATTCCGCAATATGATCTCGACGCCCTGCTGATCGAAGTGGAGCTGATGCTCGACTGGTATCTGCCGCACCGAGGCAAAAGCGGGCTGGCGGCTTCCGCACGCGGGGTCTTCACCAACACCTGGAAGGGCCTCTTGATAGAGCTCAACATGGCCAAGCGCAAATGGGTGCTGCGCGATTATCACTCGCCCAATCTGATGTGGCTGCCTGCCCGCGCGGGCACGGACCGCATCGGCCTCATCGATTTTCAGGACGCGGTGATGGGCCATCCGGCCTATGATGTGGTGAGCCTGACGCAAGACGCCCGCGTCGACGTCGAGACCGGGCTCGAATTGCAATTGCTGGGGCGATACGCCGTGGCACGGCGCACGGCAGACCCTGATTTCGACATGGCGGCCTTTGCCCGCGACTATGCCATCATGGGGGCGCAGCGGGCCACCAAGATACTGGGTATTTTCGCGCGCCTCAACCGCCGCGATGGCAAGCCGCAATATCTGGATCACCTGCCGCGCATCGAGGCGAATGTGCGCAAGTGCCTCGCGCATCCGGCCCTTGCAGGATTGCGCACCTGGTACGGCAACCATGTACCGGGGCTCATTCCCGATGAACTGCCGGAGGGCTGATCAGGCGATCTGGCCCAGAGCTGCCACCACCGCATCGCCCATCTGCGTGGTGCCCACGGCATTCTGGCCCTTGGCAGCGATATCCGCCGTGCGCACACCGTCCGCCAGCACCTTGGCCATGGCCTTGTCCAGCAAATCCGCCGCTTCCACCAGGCCGAAGGAATAGCGCAGGGACATGCCGAAGGAGCCGATCATGGCCAGCGGGTTGGCGAGGCCCTTGCCTGCGATGTCCGGCGCGGAGCCGTGCACCGGCTCATAGAGCGCCTTGCGCTTGCCCGTCTGCGCGTCAGGCGCACCCAGCGAAGCAGAGGGCAGCATGCCCAGCGAGCCGGTGAGCATCGCCGCAATGTCCGACAGCATGTCGCCAAACAGGTTGTCGCAAACTATGACATCATATTGCTTGGGCCAGCGCACCAGTTGCATGCCGCACGAATCCGCCAAATGGTGCTCCAGCTCCACATCGGCATATTCGCGGGCGTGCACATCGGTCACAACTTTTTTCCACAACACGCCCGAGCGCATGACGTTGTGTTTCTCGGTGGAGGTCACCTTGTTGCGGCGCACCTTGGCCAGATCGAAGGCCACGCGGGCAATGCGCTCGATCTCGAACGTGGTGTAGACTTGCGTGTCGACGCCGCGCTGCTGGCCGTTCTCCAGCGTCACGATTTCCTTGGGCTCGCCGAAATAGACCCCGCCCGTCAGCTCGCGCACGATCATGATGTCGAGCCCCTCGACGATTTCGGCCTTGAGCGAGGAGGCCTCAGCCAGCGCGGGGTAGCACACGGCCGGGCGCAGGTTGGCGAAGAGTTCCATCTCCTTGCGCAGGCGCAGCAGACCCGCCTCCGGGCGGGCCTCATAGGGCACATTGGCCCATTTCGGCCCGCCGACAGCACCGAACAGCACGGCATCGGCGGCGTGCGCACGCGCCATGGCGGCATCAGAGATGGCCAGCTTGTGCGCATCGAATGCCGCGCCCCCCACGAGATCCTGCTCGATGTTGAAGCTGGCCGCGCCCGCCTTCTCGAACCATGTGACGACCTTGGCGACCTCTTTGGCCACCTCAGGCCCAATGCCATCGCCAGGGAGCATGAGCAGGTTATGGGTGGACATGGAATTAACCTTTCATTCACCACGTTGCAAAGCGCGCGGCCGTCAGCTTGAGTTGGCGCTTGCCTAGAGCGCTAACCTCGCTCCCGCAAGCGGCAAGCCGATTCGTCGGCGATTCGTTCATGCCTTGAACCCATGCGCGGTGGCCCTGCCCCGAAACGCAACGGGCGAACCGCACTGGGCTTAAGGATGCCTTCAAGGGGCCAAATTCCGATCTGTCGGCGATTCGTTCGTGCTTGGGGCTGTTCCCGGAGCTGCTGTCCTGCAATGGCACGGGCCGATCCGGCGCAGGTTAACCCCGCGGTCAAACAGGACAGGGATGCCTTCTGTGCATCACAAAAGCGCTTCACACCTTTCTGCGACATGCTTTAGGACGATCAGATGATGACAACGACTGATCTCACCCTCGCGCAAGCTGCCGATGCCTCCAACGCCTGGCCCTTTGAAGAGGCGCGCAAGCTGGTGGAGCGGCACAAAAAATCCGGCAAGGCGGAGGTGCTGTTCGAGACGGGTTACGGCCCCTCGGGCTTGCCGCACATCGGCACCTTCGGCGAGGTGGCGCGCACCACGATGGTGCGCCGCGCCTTTGAAACGCTGACCGAAGGGCGCGTGCCCACGCGGCTGATTGCGTTTTCCGATGACATGGACGGCCTGCGCAAGGTGCCCGACAATGTGCCGGGCAAGGAGATGCTGGCGCAGCATCTGGGCAAGCCGCTGACAGAGGTGCCGGACCCGTTCGGCAAATTCGAGAGCTTTGCCCACCACAACAACGCCATGCTGCGGGATTTTCTCGATCAGTTCGGCTTTGCCTACGAATTCCAATCGGCCACCGACAACTACAAATCCGGGCGCTTTGACGCCGCGCTGCTGCTGATGCTCGAGCGCCATGAGGCGATCATGAAGATCATGCTGGCGAGCCTGCGCGAAGAGCGGGCGTCGACCTATTCACCCTTCCTGCCCATCCACCCCAAGACGCGCGTGGTGATGCAGGTGCCGGTGGACGAGTGGAAAGTGGCCGCAGGCACCATCGTCTGGCGTGACCCTGACACCTCCGAGCGCTTCGAGACGCCCGTGACAGGCGGGCAGTGCAAGCTGCAATGGAAGCCCGATTGGGCCATGCGCTGGGTGGCGCTGGGCGTCGATTACGAAATGGCAGGCAAAGATCTGATCGACTCAGTCAAACTGTCCAGTCAGATCGCCCGCGCACTGGATGCTGCCCCGCCCGAAGGCTTTAACTATGAACTGTTTTTGGATGAGCAGGGCCAGAAGATTTCCAAATCCAAGGGCAACGGCCTCACGATTGATGATTGGCTGACCTATGCCAGCCCCGAGAGCCTGTCGCTCTTCATGTATCAGAAGCCGCGCGAGGCCAAGCGCCTGCACTTCGATGTCATCCCCCGCGCCATGGATGATTACGCGCAGTTTCTGGATGGCTTTCCCCGGCAGGATCTCAAAAGCAGCCTCAGCAATCCGGTCTGGCACCTGCACGGCGGCAAACCGCCTGCCAGCGAGACGGTGGGCGGTGCGCCGGTTTCCTTCGCGCTCTTGCTGAACCTCGCGGCGGTCGCCAATGCGGAGGACAAAAGTGTGCTCTGGGGGTTTATCAAGCGCTATGCACCTGACGCCGACCCCACCTCGCATCCTGGCCTTGACCGCATGGCGGGCTATGCCGTGCGCTATTTCCGCGATTTCGTGAAGCCGAAGAAGATGTACCGTCTGGCGACCCCGGACGAGCGCACCGCGCTGACCGATCTGGCCCTGCGGCTGGACACGCTGACTGCGGAGGGCTTGACCGATGCAGGCGCGATTCAGGACGCGGTCTACGATATTGGCCGGCGTGACCCCTACCGCACGCAGAACAAGGATGGCAGCTTCGGTGTGTCACTTGGCTGGTTCAACACCCTCTACGAAATCCTGCTGGGTGAGCCCAAGGGGCCGCGCTTTGGCACCTTTGTGGCGCTTTACGGAACGGCCAACACCCGCGCGCTGATCGAAAAAGCGCTGTCAGGCACGCTCATGGCAGAGCACAAAGCCCTCAAGGCAACTCAAAAATAGGATTATAGTCATTTTAATATAGACTATTTTCCCTTTATGTGCCTGAATAGCTGCGCGCACGCCGCACAGCCCCCTTCACCCGCACCAGAGGGATATCGTGACCAAGCCCGAACCCGCCCTCCGCTGGCTTAAACTGACCTTTGGCCGGGCCCTTGAGCGCGCCGTGCGCCAGACACCCCTTCCCCCCGCCCTACTGATGGCCATTGCCTTTCAGGAAACCGGGCTAATCTGGGGGCCCTTGATCGGCCAACGCTCGCCAGAGGCAATTCTGGCCCTGTGTGTGGGCGACACGCTGGATGCGCCGCAGCGCAGTGCCTTTCCGCGCAACCGCGCCGAGTTGGAGGCTTGGCCGCGCGGGGCCGACATGTTCCAACTGGCGCGCGCGGCGCTGGTGCAACTGGCGGCGGCCAACAAGGCCTATGCCCCTGCAGCCCGCAATCGGGATAAATTCTGCCACGGCTTCGGGCTGTTTCAGCGGGATATCCAGGCCTTCAAAACGAACCCGGATTATTTTCTCGAACGCCGCTGGGCCACCATCGAGGGCACGGCTGGCATGGCGGCCAGCGTGCTGCAAGCCAAGCTGCGGGTGCTTTACGGCCCCGGCAAAACCAAACTGAGTACAACAGAATGCATCTACCTTGCGATCGCCTACAACCAGGGCCGGGCCAACACCGGTCTTGGCCCGCGACAGCGTTTTCGGCAGGGCTACAAGGATGCTTCAGGCATCTATTACGGCGAACACATCGCCGCTGTCCTGCCGCTGGCGGAGAGAATCTGGGCGGAAACGGTCAAACCGGATGCAGCGTCACCACGACCCGCGCCGGAGATAAAATCCTTCAGACCCGGTTCGACAAGCTGGCGGACGGCGCGCCCGCAACCGGACACCCGATCTGCCTGCGGCTGAGAAAGCGCGGGCGGCGGTGGCGCAGGGGCGAGCCGCTGCGGCGTGCTATGCATGCGCACCCAGCCGCTTCCTGCAAAGGCTGCAAACGCCCCTCGCGATCCGCGACAAGCAAGGGCAACCCCAGATCGCGGGCATAACGCCGCCAGGTGGCAATGAGATCGGTGTCATCGACACATGCCGTCAGAATCACGTCGAGGCTGGGATCAATGTGGAGCAGGGCGATCTCGAAACCGGCACTCGGCGCGGCGCTGCGCAGCGTCACACCGCGATAACTCGACGTCGGCACATTGATCTGGGTGGAGAGGCCCGCGATGCGCCGGCGAATGGTCACCCACTCACCATCCACATGCACGCCGTCCTTGTGCAGACCATCCACATGCACACCATCCACATGGGTACCGCCCATAGGCGCGCACGCCGCCGCTTCCACATCCGCCATGGTCATCATCGCAAACACCACCTGTAACGCCCCATCCGGATGAGCCCTGCTTGGGGGGAGCCCTGCCCGGATTATCCTGCGAAACTGCACGCCAAACGCTGGTGAAGCCTTAAGTCCCGTGGTTAAGCTTTTCGCAAAGCAGCCTTTTCACATCTGTGATTTGGCCTATGCTTGCCATGTCCTTACGATGATCTGGAGAAGATGATGCCTGTTGACAGCACTCTCGTTCACCTCAGCTTGATGGCGGGGCTGCGCCCCGCGGCTGTCTACGCCGCACTGATCGTGCTCATGGGCGTGTATCTGGCCTTTCGTGTCATCGGGCAACGGCGCTCCAAGCTGATCGGCATGGGTGATGGCGGAGACAAATCCGTGGCACGCCACATCCGCGTGCATGGTAATTTTTGCGAGAATGCGCCGTTTGCGCTGGCGTTGCTGATTCTGCTGGCGCTGCTGGGCGCGCCCGTGCTGGTCATCCATGCTGTTGGCCTGTTGTTTCTGGCGGGCAGAGCGGCGCATGCCTTCGGCCTCTCCCGTTTCGGAGGCAGCAGCGTGGGGCGTGTCAGTGGCATGCTGGCCACATTCAGCTCCTTCCTGATTGGTGCTGGCACGCTGTTCTGGTTGGCGCTGCAGTGAAGAAAACTGATCTTCTGGCTGATCTGGAGCTGATGAAGCTGGCCGCCAAAGCGGCGGGCGACGTCGCAGCGGCGTATTTCCGCTCCGGCAGCCAGACATCCGCCAAAGTCAGTTTCAAGGCGGGCGATTCCCCGGTCAGCGAGGCGGATATCGCCGCCAACACCGTGCTGGAACACCAGCTGCGCCTTACCCGGCCCGATTATGGCTGGGTGTCGGAAGAAACAGCCGATGATGGGTCGCGTCAGGCCGCCGAGCGGCTGTTCATCGTTGACCCCATCGATGGCACGCGCGCCTTCATTGCGGGCAAGGCGGATTGGTGCGTGTCGATAGGCCTTGTGCGCAACGGCGTGCCCGTGGCCGGCGTCATCCATCTGCCGGTGCACGGCGTCACCTACTGGGCGGCGGCCAAGCAAGGTGCCTTCCGCAATGGATTGCCGATCCGCGCAGCACGCAAGCTCCGGCTCGACAATGCACGGGTCTCCGGCCCCAAGCCGATGATCGACCTGATCGAGGCCGGCACGGGCGTCACTTTTGAGCGCGCGCCGCGCGTGCCCTCGCTCGCCTATCGGCTTGTGATGGCCGCCGATGGCGCGCTGGATCTGGCACTGGCCACCAGCGGTTCGCACGACTGGGACATTGCGGCCGCCGATGCGATCCTGCGCGAATCGGGTGCTGTTCTGGCCAACACCACGGGCGGCACGCTGACCTACAACCGGGCCTCTTTGAAACGCGATGCGATGATCTCGGGGCCGGAAGACCTCGTGCAGCAGGCCGCACGCTGGCTGCAACAGTTGCCTTGACCCGCAGCAGGGGCTAACCCTCGGGCCATCTTCCGTCCAACCCAAGATGTGCCATGTCTGCCGATCCAAAAACCCACCAGAAACAGCTCCTCCACCTCGTGTTCGGCGGCGAATTGACCGATGTCGATTCCACCGAGTTCAAGGATCTTTCCCGGATCGACATGGTTGGCGTCTTTCCTAATTACGCCAGCGCGCATCAGGCGTGGAAAGCCAAGGCACAAAAGACTGTCGATCAGGCAACAACGCGCTATTTCGTCGTGCATCTGCACCGCCTGCTGGAGCCTGAAAACGATGCGCACTAGGTCACAATGCTGAAGAGAGTCTTCAAGTCACGGTTTGTGCTGCGTTCCGCAGGCAAGCTGATGGCGGGTTATCTCAAGCTGGTGCAGGCCACCAACCGCTTCATCATCGAGCCCGGGGATGCGCAGACCACCGTCTACCCCCACGCACCGGTCATCGCTGCCATGTGGCATGGCCAGCATTTCATGATTCCTTTCAGCCGCCGCCCGCAGGATCCCTCGGCTGTGATGATTTCGCGCCACGGGGACGGCGAAATCAACGCGGTCGCTTGTGAGGCCTTTGGCATCCAGATCGTGCGTGGCTCGGGTGCCCAGCGCCGGGATCAGGTGCGCAAGCGTGGTGGGGCCGAGGCTCTGCGCGCGGCCCTCAAGATGCTGGAAAGCGGGGCGACGCTGGCCATGACCGCTGATGTGCCCAAGGTCTCGCGGGTGGCGGGGCGCGGCATCATCACGCTGGCGCAGCTCTCCGGCCGGCCCATCGTCGCCGTGGCCGTGGTGACCAGCCGGCGCAAGGATTTCGACAGCTGGGACCGCTCCAGCATCGGCCTGCCCTTCGGCACTTGCGCCATCGTGTTCGGCACGCCCGTGTTTGTCGCCCGCGATGCGACACCCGCAGCCCAGGAGGAAGCGCGCGTGGCCGTGCAGGAGCATCTCGACGGCGTGCATGCCCGTGCCTACATGCTGGTGGGGTCCACCGATCCCGGGGCAGGCCGCGAAAGCGTGCGATCCGCGCGTTTGCTGGCTGCTGGGCAAGCCGCTGAAGGGCGCGCCTGATGCCGCGCACCCCCTTCATCGTGAAGGCCTACGGCGGCGTGTCTCAACTCCTCTACCCTGCCGTTGCACCGCTGCTTTCCAGCCGCCAGAAACGCGGCAAGGAGGATGCGGCCCGCCTGTCCGAGCGCAAGGGCATAGCAAGCGCGCCGCGGCCCGATGGCATGCTGGTCTGGATGCACGGCGCGAGTGTGGGCGAGGTGATCTCCCTGCTGCCGGTGGCCGAACATATCATCGGCACAGGTGCGCAGGTGCTTTTGACATCCGGCACTGTAACCTCCGCCGAAGTCGCCGCGCGCCGCCTGCCGCAAGGCGCGATCCATCAATACATACCCCTTGATCTGCCGGCTTACGTGGAGCGGTTTCTGGCGCATTGGCAACCGAACATCGGGCTGTTTGCCGAATCCGAACTCTGGCCCAACCTTATCCACGCAGCACATGGGCGTGGCACGCATCTCGTGCTGGTCAACGCACGCATGTCGGAGCGTTCGTTCCGGCGCTGGCTGCGCCTGCCGGCCTTCATCACCTCGATGCTGTCGCGCTTCGAACTTGTGCTGGCCCAGACCGAGGCCGATGGCGAGCGCCTGCGCCGGCTGGGTGCGCCGCGCGTGCAGACCAGCGGAAACCTCAAATACGATGTGACCCCGCCCCCCGCCGATGCCACCACATTCAAGGCGTTGCAGGCCGCTGTGGGCAAGCGCCCTGTCTTTGTGGCGGCCAGCACGCATCCGGGAGAAGAGGCGCAGGTCATCGAGGCGCACAAGAAGGCCGCAGCCCTTGTGCCGCACCTGCTCACCATCCTCGTGCCGCGTCATCCCGAGCGGGGGGCTGAAGTTGCACGGGAGGTGCTTGGCGCAGGCCTCAGCGTTAGCCAGCGCTCGGAAGGCACGCTTCCGGATGCCCGCACGGATATCTATGTCGCCGACACCATCGGCGAGTTGGGGCTGTTCTACCGTCTGGGCAATCTTGCCTATCTGGGCGGTTCGCTGGTGGACAAGGGCGGACAGAACCCCATCGAACCCGCCAAGCTCGGCAATGCGATCCTGCATGGTCCGCATGTGAAGAACTTCACCGAGGTTTTCGAAACCATCGAAGCCTCGGGCGGGGCACGGCTGGTGGCTGACGCCTCTGCGCTGGGTGCCAGCATTGCGGCGCTGCTGACAAACGCCCCACAGCTCAAGGGCATGGCCAAGAAGGCCAAGGCCGCCGTGGAAGCCATGGCGGGGGCCAACCGTCGCACGACCGATGCGCTGGGGCCGCTGCTTGTGCAGGCGCGGCTGGACCGCCCTTGATCCGCGCGCCGCGTTTCTGGCACCAGACGACGGGCTGGCAAGCGCGGCTGCTGGCGCCTTTCAGCTGGATTTACGGCGCTGCAACCGCATGGCGCATGGGCAAGCACGGCCGGCGCGCGGCTGTGCCGGTGATCTGCGTGGGCAATCTCACGGCGGGCGGCGCGGGAAAGACCCCGACCGTGCTGAAGCTTGCAGCCCTGCTCAAGGCGCAGGGGCGCAATCCCTATATCCTGAGCCGGGGATACGGCGGCAGCGCGCGCGGCCCCCTGCGGGTGGTGTCCGGCTTGCACGATGCCGCAACCGTCGGCGATGAACCGGTGATGATGGCGGTTCATGCACCTGTCATCGTTGCCCGTGACCGGGTCGCCGGCGCGGCCTTGGCCGTGCAATCGGGCGCGGATGTCCTGCTCATGGATGACGGCCTGCAGAACCCTGCCCTTGCCAAGGATTTCAGGCTTGCGGTGGTGGACGGCGGCGCGGGCATCGGCAACGGTTGCGTGCTGCCCGCAGGCCCGCTGCGCGCCCCGCTGGCGCGCCAATGGCCTCATGTGGACGCCGTGCTGGTGATCGGCGCGGGGGAGGCCGGAACAGTTGTCGGCACGTTGGCTCAGGCGGCGGGAAAGCCCGTGCTCGTGGGCACCTTGCAGCTGGATATCGCCATCACGGCATCGCTTGCCGATCAGCCGCTTCTGGCTTTTGCGGGCATTGGCCGGCCCGAAAAGTTTTTTGACAGCCTGCGGGCGGCGGGCCTTGATCTGCGCGCATCACGCGCCTTCGGGGATCATCACTCCTACACGGCGGCTGAGCTTACGGGCCTGCATGCAGAGGCCCACGCGGACAACCTGACCCTGGTGACAACCCAGAAGGATGCGGCGCGGTTGCCCGCTGCCTTCCGCCCGCATGTCGCGGTTGTGCCGGCCGAACTCATGATCGATGGGCCGGAGGTGATTGCCCTGCTGGCAGACAGGTTTAAAACGTCACGCTCGGAGCCTTGATCTCTTGCAAACGCCGCAGGGCGGCCTCCGGTCCGGCATAGGGCTCCTGACGCTCGACGCTCCAATATTTCAGATCATCCAGCGGAATGGGCGCGCCCGTCACGGCGCAGGTCACGTGGGTGCCCTGGCGCAGAATCTTGAACTCGCCATGATGATAGCGCAGCTCAGCCTGCGTGCCAGGCGCGAAGAGGCGCTCCACCTTGTTCATTGCTGAAACCCCAAAATGTCCATGATGGCCTGAAACTAGCATGGATTTCAGCGGAGTTGCATCCATTTGTCGTTCACCCGTGTTTTTGCTAAGGAATGGGCATTGACCCGACCGGGATACCGCATGCGTCTAGGACTTGTTCTGCTTTTCAGCCTTCTTGCGTTTTCTGCGAGAGCGCAGGAGTGGGTCTCCATCCCCAACGGGGATGAGAAACCGCTTCAGGGCATGCTGTATCTGCCCGAAGGGGCCGGGCCGCACCCCTCGATCATCGCTCTGCATGGCTGCGGCGGCTTGCGCGCGCCCAACGGACGCATCGGCGAGCGCCACGCTGATTGGGCGCGGCGTCTGGCGGCCCAGGGTTTCGCCGTGCTTTTTCCCGATTCGTTCGGATCACGCGGGCTGGGTTCCCAGTGTCTCGTCAAGGACCGGACCGTGCGTCCGAGCCGCGAGCGGGTGAGTGATGTCTATGCGGCCAAGGCATGGCTGCAGGAGCAACGTTTTGCCGATTCAACGCGCGTATCACTCCTGGGCTGGTCGAACGGTGCCTCCAGCCTGCTCTGGGCCATTGCGGGCGAGCGCAAGGCACGCGACGGCAAGCCGGATTTCAAATCTGCCGTGGCCTTCTACCCCGGCTGCAGGCTGGTGACACAGGCCGCCGAACGGCGGGACTGGCGCGCGCGCATGCCGTTGCTCATCCTCATGGGTGATGCCGATACCTGGACCCCTGTGCAGCCATGCCAGCAGTTGATCGACTTGACGACGGCCAGCGGCCAGCGTGCCGCCATCACCGTGTACAAGGGGGCGCTGCACGAGTTTGATCATCCCAACCGCACGCTGACCAAGCGCACCGGCCTGCCCTTCACCGGAGACGACAGCGGCGAAGCCATGGTGGGCACCGATCCGGTGGCCCGCGCCGATGCGCTGGAGCGGGTGCCGCAGTTTTTCAGGCAGTGATGTTTGCTGGCGGCGCTTTGATCTGCCAAACAACAGTGGCACCTGATAAGCATTCTGCGGGCTGCGCCCGAATCGTGCACTCATTTCACTCTGGTTGAGGTCATCCCATGCGCTCACTGCTCTGGCTGTTCGACACGGTCATCACACTCTACATCTACATCCTGGTGGCGAGCGCCATCCTGAGCTGGCTCGTGGCCTTCAACGTGGTGAACGCGCGCAATGGCATTGTCGCGACAATCGGCGACTTTCTCTACCGCGTGACAGAGCCCGCACTCGCCCCCATCCGCCGCCGCATGCCGAACCTGGGCGGCATCGACATCTCGGCCGTGGTGCTGATCATCGGCCTGATGTTCCTGCGCATGCTGGTGTTCGAGGTCTTCGGCGCTCTCATGCGCGCCATGTGAGAGGGCGAAGCCCGCTCCCATCCTTCCTCAATATTGCCGCGCGACCATCATCTTCTTGATTTCGGCGATGGCTTTGGCCGGGTTCAGCCCCTTGGGGCAGGCCTTTGAGCAATTCATGATGGTGTGGCACCTATAAAGACGGAACGGGTCTTCCAGATTGTCGAGCCGCGCGCCGGTGGCTTCGTCGCGGCTGTCGATCAACCATCGGTAGGCCTGGAGCAGCACGGCGGGGCCCAGATAACGATCACCGTTCCACCAATAGCTTGGGCAGGACGTGGTGCAGCAGGCGCACAGGATGCACTCATAGAGCCCGTCCAACTTCTCGCGGTCTTCCTTCGATTGCCGCCATTCCTTGCCAGGCGCAGCCGTGTCGGTTTTGAGCCACGGCTCGATGGAGGCGTGCTGGGTGTAGAACTGCGTGAGGTCCGGCACGAGATCCTTGATCACCGGCATATGGGGCAGCGGGTAAATCTTGATTGTGCCGGACACCTCATCCATGCCCTTGGTGCAGGCCAAGGTGTTGGTGCCGTCGATGTTCATGGCGCAGGAGCCGCAGATGCCCTCGCGGCACGAGCGGCGGAAGGTCAGCGTCGGGTCGATGTTGTTCTTGATCCAGATGATGCCATCCAGAATCATTGGCCCGCAGCTGTCGCGGTCCACATGATAGGTATCGATGCGCGGGTTCTGCCCGTCTTCCGGGTTCCAGCGATAAATCCGGTATTCCTTCAGGTTGGTCGTGCCCGCAGGTTTGGGCCAGACCTTGCCTTCGGTGACGCGGGAGTTCTTAGGGAGAGTGAGTTCAACCATTGTTATGCGTCCTCAGACAGTTTTGTATTTTGGCCGCAACCGGATTGCGGCGGTGAAAAGCCCAAGGATACTTCCTGCGATCAAACCAAGTATGCTCGCCCACTCCGCATATAACCATCTTGCAGCCTGCTCTGGTCCTTCGTCCTTTGGGTATTGCAACGGAAAAAATACCTCCGAGATGAGTGTAAAGCCGTCGGTTGCCACAATTGCGCCACCCATAGCAAAAAAAACTACATAGAGCACAGCACTCGCCACATTTTGAAACGATGGCCCGTTCAATCTCCATCCTCTAAATTCAGCGCGGTCATCAGGTCATTATTCTCTTCAATGCGCAGCATGCGGATATCGCGCACAGAGGGCGTAAACCAAGAGTATTTGGCGGCAAGTTTCTGCACAGTTGTAACGCAACGCACAGCATCCACCGTCGCGGGATCGCCAAAATACGTGCTGCCCTGCTTCCATTCAAAACCGCGCGCCGTAAGGTAGGTCCGCACATCCGTGTAGGCGTTGCGCCAGTGCTGGTTCGGATAGAGCTGCTCCAGCATGCCCGTGTCGAAGTCAAAAACGATTGCGTACATGCGCCCCGTCCGTCCGCTGTTGTGGCCCAGCAAGCGCTGCGGTGAGTAACCCGTCTGATTGCGCTCGCTGAAACCAGCCATCACTCCCCCTCAATACACCCGCGCCTTGGGCGCGATATACTCGATCTCGTTGGACATCGTGTAGGTGTGAACAGGGCGATCATCCATGCGCGTGGTCTTGGTCGCGTCGTCGATGAAGGCCAGCGTGTGCTTCATCCAGGTCTTGTCATCGCGGCTTTGATAATCTTCCCGCGCGTGGGCACCGCGTGATTCCTTGCGGTTTTCGGCGCTTTCCATCGTCACGACCGCCTGCACGATGAGGTTGTCGAACTCCATGGTTTCCAGCAAGTCCGAGTTCCAGATCAGCGAGCGGTCGGTGACCGAGACATCGTCGATCCCCTTCCAGACCTGATTGATCTTCTGCTTGCCTGCAATCAGTGTTTCGCCGGTGCGGTACACCGCGCAATCCGCCTGCATGATGCCCTGCATGTCGGCGCGCAGCTTGGCCGTGGTG
>JANMMT010000054.1:0-1914 GCA_031373545.1 Hyphomicrobiales bacterium | reverse complement strand
GCGCACTTTTCATGTATCAGATCGCCGCATTGGCAAGGTGAGTCCCGACTGAGAACCTGAAAATCGAATGGACCGCTATGTCGTCCATGGACCATTACAGCGGCAGCATCCGAGCCCTGAGTAACGCCACACCAGCTTTGCAATACATCTGGCGTTTGAGCATTTTCAGGCGGTTCACCTGGCCTTCGGTCTGGCCATTGCTCCACGGCATTTCGATGGCATTTGCCGTTGCTGGCAGATCGCGCGCGATTACCCTTGCGTAGCGCACCATGGTGTAAAGCCGGGATGCTTTTGCATCACGCAGCCACTGCGGCAGCCCGGTGGCATCCTTCGACTTGAGCAGGCCGCGAAACCGCATTGCCAGCTGTCGCATGACGCTGAACTCATCTGACGCCGCCTTGAGCGCTGCTACCTTCAACTGCTGTGCCGGTGTGTGCAGCCGTGACGGCTTGATACACAAGGCAGCGGCGGTGATCGGTGAAATCAAATGACCTGTCAGCGGATCACGCGCTTGGGCGGTTGCGTTCAAGACCTTTGGATGAATGAAGGCTTCTGGCATTTTCTTTGCCGGCGGCTTTTCCGCTTGTCGCCACCGGCTCAACAGGCGTTCCAGATGGGATCGGCCCCCCGTGTAACCCCTGTGACGGATATCTGAGAAAAGGCAGCGGCCACTTCTGTCACCGATCACCCACCGCTCTTTCAGAAATGCCTCGAATTGCAGGGGCGATGACGGCTTGAGGACCAAAGGAATGCGGTAAATCGGCTCCTCTCTCGCCAGCCAGCGATAGACCTGCGCCAGTTGAAGCCGATTTCCTGCGCTATATCGCGCGCGGCGCCGTCAGACGCCATCCGCTGGACCTGCTCGAAAAGCGCTTGCCGGGTTTCCAGCCTACGCTGTCGCAGCAAGTACTGATGCTGGACGGCGCGCGAGTGCATAAGATCACGGCCCTCACTTGATCTCGCATGAAGCAGATCGGCGTCACTGGGCGGTAAGCAGGACCGGCGGGAGACTGTGTATGAACGGCTCAGTTGCTCCTCGATGCTCTTACGCAAATTTTCCAAAAGATGAAACCGGTCGGCGACTTGGTGTGCCTTGGGTGCGCCAAGCGTGGCTCCGCGCGCATAAAGACCACATCTGTCCCGGTCGATCGTCTCGACCTCCGGATGACGCTTGAGCCAGCGTTCAACGGCGTCCGCACTGCGATCCTCAAGAATATCGGTCACCCGGCGGCGTTCCAGATCGATCAATATCGTGCCATAGCGTGATCCCTTGAGCTGGCTCCAGTCATCGATGCCCACCACGCGAACTGGGTATTCGGCGGCTTGGCCTTGATCACCACGCTTCAATGCGCGAATAATCGTATCATCGCTGGTTGTCAGACCAAGACGCCCCAGCAATCGTTCGTCGGGCGACACTATGTCCAATCAGACGGACTATCTGCTCTGCGCGTCGTGCTCGACGGCCATGCGGCCGGAACAAGTCCGCATTCAGCGCAATGAACGTCTGGCGCGCGCATGCCGCACTGCAGCAGCGCCAACGTGACACGTGCAGTTTCAGAATCACTTCCCGCCCCATCACTGGAAGGTCTGCAAGGCCACGCCGATGTCAGCCGTGGCGGGACACGGAAGGGAGATGGCAATCAGGGCAGATTCCTGACCACTGCTGCAAACGAGCGGAAATCTGCCATTTGTTTTCAACGAGCGCAGACTCTGTGACCTGCACGTCAGGCGGCAGGGCAAGGATAACCCGGTTCAGCATGGGGACAAGTCAAATACAATTAGCCCCCATCCGCAACCCACCTCCACAGACTTTGAGGCAGACCCATTCAAGATGTTCGCCGACAAAGTGGTTCCGTCGCTTTCGTCTCGTCATGGTTTCTCCTGTCAGGCCTCGATTCCCGAGGCCAATATCAG
>JANMMT010000044.1:0-1542 GCA_031373545.1 Hyphomicrobiales bacterium | reverse complement strand
TCGACACGCAGAACCGCAGCCCGCGGGCGTGGAGCGACCCGTCGCCCATGAAGTACCCGACCAGTTCGGCCAACTGCGGCGTCATGGTGCGGGGGACGCGGGTCTTGTAGTCGCCGGTCCAGTACAACTCGCCGAGCGGCGGCAGGTCCACCCGCCGCGGGTCGCCGACGAGCGAGTTCAGGGCGAGGGGCACCACGTCGCCGGCCGCGACCTCCGAGAACCGCTTCCAGACCCATTCGCCGGAGTCGGCGTCCACCACCTTGATGCGGTGCTGGAGCGTCCCCTGGATGTCGTACCCGGCGGCCGTGCGGACCTTCCGGGTGAGCGCCACGCCGTTCACGTAGAACTTGGTCGCGTCCCGCGGGCCGTCCGGGGTGGCGACGCGGAGCGCCACGTCCTGCCACTGCGGCCCGTCCACGTCACCGAGCCCGCGGAGCGGCACCAGCCCGCGGTCGGTCGAAACGAGGCTATCGCCGACCAAACACCCGGTCGGCGCGATGACCGTCACCTGGGCGTTGCGGAACCCGTGCCGCTCGCCGAGTTCCAGCATCCGGTCGCTCTCGAACCGCGCCGCCGAAAGCAGGTCCGGCGGGCAGTAGCGGGCGTCGATGCCGACGGGCGTGACGGTCAGCCCCTCGTACTCGGCGGGGGCGGCGTTGTACGCGGCGCGGCGGTGGTTGCGGATCACCCGCAGCATCGCGTCCTTGTTCGCCTCGTACCGGGCGAACGGGCCGACCTCGGCGGCGATCTCGGCGCTGGCGGCGTAGCTGCCGGCGTGCATGATCGCGGTGAGCGCCCCGCACTGCGCCCGGCCCTCGGCCGAGTCGTACGGGATGCCCTGCACCATGAGCAGCGCGCCGAGGTTGGCGTACCAGAGCCCGAGGGTGCGGAAGTCGAACGACTTCCGGGCCACGCTGACGCTCGGGAACTGCGCCATGTACACGCTGACCTCGAGGATCAGCGTCCAGATGCGGACCGCGTGCCGGTACGCCTCGATGTCGAACTTGCCGGTCTTGGCGTCGTGGTAGGTGAGGAGATTCAGCGAGGCAAGGTTGCACGCTGTATCGTCCAAAAAAGCGTACTCGCTACACGGATTTGTGGCGTTGATGCGGCCGTCGGCGGGGCAGGTGTGCCACTCGTTGAAGGTGGTGTCGAACTGGACCCCGGGGTCGGCGCAGCCCCAGGCCGCGAACGCGATCTGGTCCCACAGGTCGCGGGCCTTCAGCGTCTTCTTCGGCTTCGGGTCGCGGCCCTCCGCCCCGGCCTTCGCCAGCTCCGTCCGCCAGTACAGGTGCCACGGGCCGTCGTTTTCCACGGCCTTCATGAAGTCGTTGTTGATCCGTACGCTGTTGTTGCTGTTCTGGCCGCTGACGGTGTAGTACGCCTTCGACGTCCAGTCGGTGTCGTACTCGTCGATCTCGATGCTCTTCCACCCCTGCCGGGCCAGTTGCAGCTCGCGGGCGATGTAGTTCTCCGGGATGAGTGCGGCGCGGGCCTCGAGGAGCGCTTTGCGCAGCCCGGCGTTCTTGGCCGGGTCGTACC
>JANMMT010000025.1:0-34750 GCA_031373545.1 Hyphomicrobiales bacterium | reverse complement strand
GGCAATGCGGGCGCCGCCCATGCGCCTGCGCTGCTGCCTGTGGTGGTGCGGCTGCTGGATGATGCCGCACCCGTGGTGCGCGGCGCGGCGGTGTGGGCGCTGACGCAGCTTGACGCAGCGCTCTTCGCGCGCATGAAGGCGGCACGGCTGGACATGGAAACGCACCCTGACGTGTTGGCCGAGTGGGAGTCTGCAGCGTGAAACTCTTCTGCTTCGGCCTTGGCTTTTCAGCCCAAACCCTGATCCGCGAGCACAGTGCACGCTTTGCCCATATCAGCGGCACGGTGCGAAGCGCCGAGAAGGCGGCGAGCCTGCGCGCGCAGGGTCTTGAAGCCCATGT
The DNA here is from genome assembly GCA_031373545.1 of Hyphomicrobiales bacterium. Lineage (GTDB taxonomy): Bacteria > Pseudomonadota > Alphaproteobacteria > Rhizobiales > Beijerinckiaceae > JADCCX01. The sequence continues at coordinate 34,410 of JANMMT010000025.1, read as the reverse complement.
CTATCCGGGGCGCGCGCCCGGCCCTGAGATCGAGGCCGCGCTCAGCCAAGCCGATGGCCTGATCGTGTCAGCTGCGCCCGATCAACACGGCGATCCGATGCTGCGCCAGTGGGATCAAGCCCTGCGCCGCGCCGAAGCGCTCAGGATCGTAGTCTATCTCTCGACAGTCGGCGTCTACGGCGATTACGGCGGGCACTGGATCGACGAGACCGATGCGCCCAACCCCGTCAGCGAGCGCGGCCAGCGGCGTCTCATGGCCGAACAGGTCTGGAGCGACTTCGGCATCCGCAAGGGCATCGGCGTGCAGTTGCACCGCCTCGCGGGCATCTACGGGCCGGGACGCTCTGTGCTTGATGATCTGAAAGAGGGCACCGCGCGGCGCATCATCAAGCCCGGACAGGTCTTCAACCGCATCCATGTCAGCGACATCGCCGGCGCGGCTGTCGCGGGATTGATGCACCCCCATGTCTCCGGCGCTTTCAACATCTGTGATGATGAGCCGTGCCCGCCGCAGGATGTGGTGAGTTATGCCGCCGCTCTGCTGGGCATCGAGCCGCCGCCCGAAGTGCCTTTTGCGCAGGCGCAGCTTTCCGAAATGGGACGCAGTTTCTATTCCGAAAGCAAGCGCTGCGCAAATCGCAAGGTCAAAGCTGTTCTGGGCTACCAATTCCGCTTCCCGACCTATCGGGAGGGGTTGCGCAGCCTGTTGTGACGGGTTCAAGGGCTGTTGCGGGGGTGCCACACAACCGCGCCAACAGGGCGGATTCCGGCAGAAATCGCAAAATCGCACGCAATTACAAATCGATAAGACCTTATTTGCCGCGCTTGACAGTGCAGGGAGCCACACCTATGGATGCACGCGAAAATCAAGGTGGGCTGACAGTTTTGCTGCGTGGTCCGGATGTTTCCAGGCCTGCATGCGTTCAGCCCTGAGCAGCCGGATCATAACTGTGAAACATCCTGGTCAAACTCCTGAAGATCGCGATTCGGAATTGAAGGCGCGTCTCGACAAGTTGTCGGGCGACATCAATTCGGAAACGGCGGTGATTTCGGGCGTACGCAAGACGGCGGGGCTATCGCGGTCTTCCAGCACCTCGAATTCAGCGATGGGTGCAGGCCTCCGGGTCGGATCCGAGTTGGTTGCCGGCGTGCTTGTCGGCGGATTTCTCGGCTGGTGGCTGGATCGTTGGCTTGGCACGTCCCCGCTTGGCCTGCTGGTCATGCTGTTTCTGGGCATGGCCGCCGGGTTCTGGAATGTGTACCGCGTGGCAGCCCGTCCGACCGGATCGGCTGCAGCGCAGAACGATAAACCCTCGCCACCGGCGAATCGAAACACTTGATAAAGGGATTTCCCGTGGCAAGCGGACCTAGCGGCGGCATCGACCCGATCCATCAGTTCGCGATCACGCGCCTTGGGCCATCGGTCTCCCTGTTCGGGAACGACATTTCGCTCACGAACGCATCGTTCTTCATGATCGTGGTGCTCGGGCTTGCGTATCTCCTGATGATCTATGGCACACGCCAGCGCGCCATCGTGCCGGGTCGCCTTCAGTCGGCCGCTGAATCTGTCTACGAGCTTGTGCACAGCACCGTTGCCTCCACCATGGGGCAAGAGGGCATGAAATTTCTTCCGCTCGTGTTCTCGCTCTTCATCTTCGTGCTGTTGTGCAATCTGGTCGGGTTGATACCGGGCGCCTACACGGTCACCAGCCAGATTGTCGTGACATTTGCTTTGGCGCTGCTCGTCATCAGCGTCGTCATCATCTATGGCATTGCCAAGCACGGCCTGCACTTCTTCGGTCTGTTCGCGCCATCGGGCGTGCCCAAGGCCCTGCTCCCCTTCATCGTGCTGATCGAGGTCATCTCGTTTCTGTCGCGCCCCATCAGCCTGGCGATGCGCCTGTTCGCCAACATGCTGGCGGGTCATATCGCGCTGAAGGTCTTTGCAGGATTCATCGTGACACTGTCGGCCGCGGGTGCCTGGGTTGCCATTGCTCCCCTGCCGCTGATCATGATCGTGGCGCTTTACGCACTTGAACTGCTTGTCGCATGCCTTCAGGCATTCGTTTTTGCGGTTCTGACTTGCATCTACCTCAACGATGCGCTTCACCCCGGGCACTGATTGCAGATCAGCCCAATCCCTTCTAACTGACCTCAAGACAAACTCAGGAGTTTTCATCATGGACGCAGAAGCAGCCAAGCTCATCGGTGCCGGCATCACAGCCATCGGCATGGGCCTTGCAGCCATGGGCGTGGGCAACATCTTCGGCAGCTTCCTGTCCGGGGCCTTGCGCAACCCATCGGCGGCTGACAGCCAGTTCACACGCGCCTTCATCGGTGCGGCTCTGGCCGAAGGCCTTGGCATTTTCGCATTCGTCGTCGCGCTCATCCTGATCTTCGTGGCCTGAGGCAGATCGATGGCGGGCTGCGGCCCGCTCATCAAAGGTCTTTGTGATATGATGTCGCTGATATTCACCACCGCTCACGCAGCGGAAACATCTCCAGCAGCTGGCGGCGGGTCTTCGTTCCCGCCGTTCGATGCGACCCATTTCCCCGGGCAAATCGCATGGCTGCTGCTGACGTTCGGCCTTCTGTATCTTCTGATGTGGAAGGTCGCCCTGCCGCGCATCGGGGGAATCGTGGAGAGCCGCGCGCAGCGGATCGACGGCGATCTGAAGGCGGCTTCGGTGATGCAGGAAAAAGCCCGCGCGGCTGGCGCGGCTTACGACAAGCTGCTGGCGGACGCCAAGGCCAGCGCCCAGACTCTCGGGCAGAAGGCCAAGGACGAAGCGTCGGCTGCCTCCACAGCACGCCGCAATGTCGTCGAAGCCGAGATGTCGGCGAAAGTGGCAGCGGCAGAGGCGGGCATTGGGGCGGTGCGCGACAAGGCTCTGGGCAATGTGGCGTCGATCGCCGCAGATGCCGCAGCGGATATCGTCACGCGCATCAGCAAGATCGCGCCGTCCGCCGATGTGGTCAAACAGGCGGTTGCAAGCGTGCGTGGGGGCGCCTGATCCATGGATACCTTTTACGTTGGCGTCGGATTTGTCGTTTTTCTCGGTATTCTCTACAAGGTGGGTGCCTTTGGCATGCTGACCACTGCGCTTGATGCGCGTGGCAAGAAGATTTCCGAGCAGCTGGCACAGGCGGCCAGTTTGCGGGCAGAGGCCGAAAAGCTGCTGTCGGAATACGAAGCCAAGCGCGCAGCAGCCGAAGCGGAGGCTGCTCGCATTGTGGATGAGGCGAAGGCCGAGGCCGAGCGCATCCGGATCGACCAGGAGGCCAAGCTGGCTGATTTTGTCACGCGCCGGACAAAGCTTGCCGAACAGAAGATCGCACAGGCCGAGTTGTCGGCCACCGCTGAGGTCAAGGCCGCCGCAGCGGATGCGGCAATCAAAGCTGCCGAAGTGATCTTGCGCCAGCAGGCCATAGGCAAGACGGCAGATGACCTGATTTCCGCAGGTTTGTCAGAAGTGAAGCAGCGGTTGAACTGAACGGTTTGCGCCGTGCAACGGCCGTGAGTTCAAGCCGCTCTCCAAGCCGCTCCCCTGGGGCGGCTTTTTTGTCAGCGTTGGATCGTTCTGGCCGCTTGTGGCAGGGGTTGCGGTTGCGGATCGATCGCCGGGCGCCTCTGCGGATTGAGGCTTCCTGTGTTGACCGGATCGCCGCTTTGCTGCGCCACCCGTGTCGGCGTTGCGCGCGGGCTTGGCGTGCGGCTCGCCATGGGCAGCGCATCAGCGGGTTTGGGGCGCAGCTTCTTCTTGCCATCCAGCGTGGTCAGGGCCACGCCCTCCGGCGTGTCGAGGCCGTAAATGTCCTCGCGAAACTGCACGCGTCCCAGCCCATCGGCGTATCCCGTCAGATAGACCCAAGCCACCGGTACATACTTCTTGAGTTTGATTTCGGTGCTCGCGCCGCTTTCGATGCCCCGGTCGATCTCCGCGCGGTCGATGCCCTGTTCGCTGAGCAGCCAGGCCGCGAGGTCGCGCACATCCGACACCCGTGCGCATCCCGAGGAATGAAAGCGCACATCGCGCTTGAAGAGGTCCTTCTTGGGCGTGTCGTGCAGATACACAGCCTCGCTGTTGGGCATGTCGATCTTGAGTTGCCCAAGGGAGTTTTGCGGGCCAGGGTCCTGCCGCAGCAGAAATCCCGGCTCGCGCGTGGCACTCCATCTCACGGTATTCGGATCGATTTCCTCACCCTTCCAGTTGAGCGTGCGCAGGCCATTCTTGTTGAGGTAGGCGGGGTCCTTTGCCAGATGGCCGACCACATCCTTGCGGATGATGGAGTTGGGCACGGTCCAGTGCGGGTTGAGATTGACTGAGTTGATTCGCGCCGCGATGACGGGAGAAGGACGTTCCTTCTTCCCGACAACGGCGAGGTGCCGCCGCTCCACATGCCCGTTGGCGATGGCTTCGACGACAGCGCCGGGGATATTGACCACGACGTAGCGCGGCCCGAATTTGAAGGCGTTGTTCGCCAGCCGCTCCGAGGTGGCGCGCAACTGCTTGAGCCGCACATCCGCCCGCACGTTGAGTGCCGCGAAGGTCAGCGGTCCGACCATGCCTGTTTCAGAAAGGCCATGGCGCGCCTGAAACTGTTTGAGCGCAGCCGTCGTCGGCGCATCGAAACCATCGGAAATCGCATTGCCATTGTCCAGATCAGCCGAAATGGCGAGACGCTGCTTGAGGGCCTGCACATCAGGGCCTGAGGCCCCCTGCTTGAGGCCCCGTGCCGTTGGGGGCAAGCTCTGCCAACCGCCGAGTGCGACAATATCCTCATAGGCCTTCACGGCCATTTGTGTGCGCCCGAGTGTTTCGGGGCCGAACGCGGGCTCGTGATCGCGTGCATCCTGCGGGGCAAAACTGTCTTGCGGTGCGGATTGCATGGCAGCCGCGAGGCGCGGGGCTTGCGCCTGTGCGGGCCCGACAAAGCCCAAGGCCACGGCTATGGCCGCGCAGGACAAGGTTCTCAGCCACCGTGCTGATCGAAATCCAAACTGGCCGCGCTGCACCATGACAGCCTACTCCGGAACACTGTTACGCAACACCGGACACTCCGGGAACAACTCAATTTAAGCGATCTGTGCGAAAGAAGGGTTAACCATCCTTCCGTCAGTGGGCGGCTGCGCCCAGTTGCCCTTGCTCCCATCCCAGAATGGCCTGTTTGCGTGTCAGGCCCCAGTGATAGCCGGTGAGGGCACCCGATTGCCCGAGCACGCGGTGGCAGGGCACCACGAAGCTGATGGGATTGCGGCCCACAGCCGCCCCGACAGCCCGCGCTGCGGAGGGTTTGCCGATGTGGCGGGCCACGTCCCCATAGGTGGCAGCCCGGCCCAGTGGAATGCGCAGCAACGTGGACCAGACCCGCACTTCAAAGTCGGAGCCAATCATCACGACATTGAGGGGCTGGCCGTCGCTCCATTGCGCGGGATTGAAAATGCGCGCCACTATCTGCGCCGCCCGCACCTCGTCGCGCACGAAACGGGCTTTTGGCCAGCGACGGACCATATCGGCCATGGCGCCATCCCGCCCGCCTGCCGGCTTGCCGATGCCCCCCGCCAACCCCGGAGCGGCTTTGTCATCGACCCATCCGAGCCCCGCCAGACCACGCGGCGTCATCACAGCCAGCGCCTCGCCAAAGGGGGAGGGCGCAAAACCGAAGCTGAGTTCCAGCCCTGCGCCGCCGGTCTTCCATTCACCCGGCGACATGGCCTCATGGGTCACGAAGAGATCATGCAAGCGCCCTGGGCCTGACAGCCCCACCTCATATGTGGTGTCAAGCAGGCTGGCGCTGTCCTTCAGCAAGGCCTTGGCGTGATCCAGCGTGAGGGCTTGCAGGAAGGCTTTGGGCGTGATGCCCGCGAAACGCCGGAAGAGATGATGAAAATGCGAGGGTGAAAGGCCGATATGCGCGGCAATGTCGTCAAGCGTCGGGTGCTGGCGCCAGCGCAGCGTCATGAACTCCAGCGCGCTGCGCACACGGTCATAATCGCCGAGCTGATCGGTTGCGAATTCTCTAGGTGCGGCGGGCGTGGCGGACATGAGCATGGAGGTCTCCCTGCAAAGTGCTGATGCCAGAACCTAGCGCCGCGCGTCCGGCCTCGCCACCCGAAAACCGCTGGGGTGCCATCCCCGGCAGGCGTCAGACTCTCGGGCCTTGGCGCGCCTCGCTCAACGCCGAGCGCAAGGCCAGTGCAAAATCAGCTTTCTCCTCTGCGCCAAGCACTTGCGCGAGTTCGACACTGCGGTGCCCCTCGATCAAGGCGACACGCTGCGTGCCAAACTCGGCGTGTTCGAACGTTCGCAATTTTACCCAGAGTGGGTTGAAGCGCCAGATGCGCGTCTGCCCCTTCCAGCTCACGCGGCGCACGAACAGCTCCACATAGGTGACGACCAGTTCCTCACAGGCGCGCGCACGCTTGTTGGATATGCTGAAGGCGATCCACAGCAGCAGCACGTCCAGGCCGAGAAAACCCACCACAGGTGTGGCGCCCAGGAGATAGAACGGCAGGGAGATAAAGCTGGTCAGGCCAATGATTGCGGCGAAAAGGATGTAGAGGCCCCGCTTGCTCAGCGAGCGATGGGGCGTGATCCGTGCGCGAAACACCACGGTGTCGGGGCCGGTGGACATCGCAAGTTTCGGGCTGTCATCTGCCATGGAGGAAACTATATCCAGAGATATGCCGCCGCGTAAGCCTGCACGAACCCTCATCATGGCCCGCCAGCCGCGACCAAGCGACGCCGCAGCAGCCGCCCCGTCTCTCACGCCTTCTGCCAAGGCCATGCGCGGCGCAGCCGAGGTGGCGCCTTGGCATCGCGGGAAGGCGAGGGTTCCGGCCCTGATCAGCGATGACGAGTTGCTGGAATTCTTTCGCCGTCTCCACGCCATCGAGCCTGAGCCCAAGGGGGAGCTTGAGCACATCAACCCCTACACGCTGTTGGTCGCCGTGGTGCTTTCGGCGCAGGCAACGGATGCGGGAGTCAACAAGGCGACCCGAGCGCTGTTTGCCGTGGCCGACACGCCGCAAACGATGCTTGCCCTTGGCGAGGATGCCGTGCGCGAGCACATCAAGACCATCGGCCTCTATCGCATGAAAGCGAAGAACGTGATGGCGCTGTCGGCGCGCCTCGTGGCCGAGCATGGCGGCGAGGTGCCCTGCGACCGGGATTATCTGGTGACGCTGCCCGGTGTGGGCCGCAAGACAGCCAATGTCGTCCTCAACATGGCATTCGGTCTGCCGACGATGGCGGTGGACACCCATGTCTTTCGCGTGGCGAATCGGCTGCCCCTGGTGGTGGGCCGCACGCCCGAGGATGTGGAAGAGCGCATTCTGGCGCGCCTGCCGCAGGCCTATGCGCTGCACGCGCACCACTGGCTGATCCTGCACGGGCGCTACACCTGCACGGCGCGCGCCCCGCGCTGCGCAAACTGCGTTGTCGCTGACCTGTGCCGCAGTCCGGAAAAGACGGTGTGATCAGACCATATATTGCCCGCCGTTGGCGGCGAGGGTCGAGCCCGTGATGAAACCGGCATTGTCAGCGGCCAGAAACACCACCGCGCGGGCGATTTCTTCGGGCTCGCCCAGACGGCCTACCGGGATATGTGGCAGAATGGATTTTTCAATCACGGCGGGGTCCATGGCCTTCACCATTTCCGTGGCAATATAGCCGGGGCAGATGGCATTGACCGTGATGCCGGCGCGCGCACCCTCTTGAGCCAATGCTTTCACAAAGCCGATGTCGCCTGCCTTGGCGGCTGAGTAGTTGACCTGGCCCATCTGGCCTTTCTGGCCGTTGATGGAGGAGATGCAGATGACGCGGCCAAACTTGCGCGCGCGCATGCCTTCCCATACCGGGCGGGTCATATTGAACAGCGAGTTGAGATTGGTGTTGATGACGCCGTACCACTGGTCCTTGGTCATCTTGTGGAACATGCCGTCCTTGGTGATGCCCGCGTTGTTCACCAGCACATCTATGGGGCCGATTTCGGCTTCCACCGCCGCCACGCCCGCCGCGCAGGCGTCGAAATCCGAGACATCCCATTTGAACACGGCAATGCCCGTCTCGGCCTTGAATTTGGCCGCCGCTTCATCATTCCCGGCATAGCTGGCCGCAACCTTGTAGCCCTCCGCCTTGAGGGCCATCGAAATGGCTGCGCCGATGCCGCGTGTGCCACCGGTGACGAGTGCTGTGCGTGTCATGTGTAGTCCTCCCTGAGTTTTTTTTGATTTTTAATTTTGGCCCTTGCGGAACTTCATCCTGAGCCTGTCGAATGATGATCAGCTATGGCTCAAAACCATCTTGACCACCAATACTCACGGTTGCGGATTTTTTGCAGTGACACATTTCCGGAGATCAGCATGAAAAAGAAACCGACTGCGCAAGCAAGCGTCGCCAGTGCTCCAACCAAGTAAGGTATGCTGGAAACGGTTGGTATCATGCTCAAAGATGGGGCTCCTCCATGACTTGCCACCTCGACCCTTCGACAAGCTCAGGATGAGGCGACCTCGCGATTAACGCTCGACTGTCAGCGCCACGCCCATGCCGCCACCGATGCACAATGTGGCGAGGCCCTTTTTCGAGCCGCGCTTTGCCATTTCGTGCAGCAGCGTCACCAGCACGCGCGCGCCCGATGCGCCGATGGGGTGGCCGATGGCAATGGCCCCGCCGTTGACGTTGACGATGGCGGGATCCCAGCCCATGTCCTTGTTGACCGCGAGCGCCTGTGCCGCAAAAGCCTCGTTGGCTTCTACCAAATCCAAGTCCTTCACCTTCCAGCCCGCCTTTTCCAAGGCCTTGCGCGAGGCGGGAATGGGGCCTGAGCCCATGATTTCGGGAGCCACGCCCGCCGTCGCCCACGAGGCGATGCGCGCGAGAGGCGTGAGGCCGCGCCTGGCCGCCTCCGCCACCGTCATCAGCACCAGCGCGGCCGCACCGTCGTTGAGGCCGGAGGCATTGGCCGCCGTCACCGAAACACCGCCCGGAAAAGCCGGCTTGAGCTTCGCCATGGCTTCAATGGTCGCGCCGTCGCGGATGTATTCGTCGGTATCGACAAGGATGTCGCCCTTGCGGCTCGCAACGGTGTGAATGGCGATCTCGTCCTTGAATTTGCCAGCCTTGCGCGCGGCTTCGGCTTTGTTCTGCGAGGCCACGGCAAACACATCCTGCTCCTCGCGGGTGATCTGCCATTTGGCCGCCACGTTCTCGGCGGTGTTGCCCATGTGGTAGCCGTGGAAGGCATCCCACAACCCATCCTTGATCATGGTGTCGATGAACTTGACGTCGCCCATCTTGGTGCCCGCGCGCATATGGGCGGAGTGGGGCGACATGGACATGGATTCCTGACCGCCCGCCACGATGATGGTGGCATCGCCATTGGCAATCGCCTGCATGCCCATGGCCACCGTGCGCAGGCCTGAGCCGCAGACCTGGTTGATGACAAGGGCTGTCGAACTGTCGGGAATGCCCGCCGCCATGGCAGCCTGCCGGGCCGTGTTCTGCCCGGCACCTGCCGTCAGCACATGGCCGAAGATGACCTCATCCACCTCGCCGCCATCGACCTTGGCGCGAGCGAGAGCGGCAGTGATGGCGGTCGCGCCGAGCTTGTGGGCTGGCTGATCCGCAAAGGCCCCGTTGAAAGATCCGACGGCTGTGCGGGCCGCGCTGACAATGACGATATCTGTGGCGGACATGGGCTGTCTCCTCGGGTGCCTTGGTTGTCTTTTGTCAATCCATGGCCCTTTGATGCGGAGTTCGTCAAGCATGACGCCGCACTGGCGCGCTGGTGGCTTGTCAGGCACATCAAAGGCGCGCCATAACGTAGGCAACAGCGGTCGACCCACTGATTGGCTGTGAAGGAATGCGCGCGCATGACAAAACCGACCGGCCCGACGACGATCAAGAAATACGCCAACCGTCGTCTCTATCACACAGGTACAAGCACCTACGTGACGCTGGAAGACCTCTCCGTCATGGTCAAGCAGGGAGAAGATTTCGTTGTGGTCGATGCCAAGACCAATGAGGATCTGACGCGGTCCGTGCTCACGCAGATCATCTTCGAAATGGAGGCGAAGGAAGGCCAGCAGACGTTGCTGCCCGTTGCATTCCTGCGCCAGCTCATCGGCTATTACGGCGACCAGATGCAGGGCCTCGTGCCAAGCTATCTGGAACATTCCATCAAGCATTTTGCCAGCCAGCACGAGAAATTCCGCGAGCAGATGACGAAATCACTCAGCGGGTCCATTCCCACCAACCTCAACCCCGGCACCATCGTGCAGGCCATGCAGGATCAGGCCCGCGCCAACATGACTCTGTTTCAGGATGCGTTCAAACTCTTCAATCCCTTCGCCGCGCAGCAGGCTGCAGCCAGCAATGTCGAGGATGTGGAAGCCATGAAGCGCGATCTGGAAGCGATGCAGGACCGACTGAGCAAGCTGGGCAAGAAATAGTCGCTGCCGTGCCGTGCAGCTTCCGTCGCAAATGCCTTGCGGTCCTGTCCCGTGAAGTCTAGCTTAGATTTATTCTAAACTGAGGCTGCCATGCGCGCGTTATCCGAACTTACCGAGCGGGAGGTTCTTGCTCTGGCCATCGCCAGCGAGGAGGAGGACTCCCGCATCTATCAGAGCTTTGCCGACACGACGCGGGCGGAATTCCCCGCGACAGCCACGATCTTCGATGAGATGGCGCAGGAAGAGCGCGGCCACCGTGACAGCTTGTTTGAATTGTACCGCGAACGTTTCGGCGATCACTTGTCCCCCATCCAGCGGCAGGATGTGCGTGGCTTCATCAAGCGCCGCCGCATCTGGTGGGAGAAGGATGCCAAACCTGAAAGCCTGCGTGCTGAGGTCTCCCTAATGGAACAGCAGGCAGCGGCCTTTTATGAAAATGCCGCAACACAGGCGCTGGATATTCCCGTGCGGAAATTGTTCCTGCAATTGGCGGAAATTGAACGCAAGCACGAGAAGCGCGCCGAAGATCTCGCCGGTGAGCACCTGACGGGGGACAACAAGGCCATCGAGGCCGAGGCCAGCCACCGGCGCTTCATTCTTACCTATGTGCAGCCCGGCCTTGCGGGGCTGATTGACGGATCGGTCTCCACGCTCGCGCCGCTGTTTGCGGCGGCCTTCGCCACCAAGAACAACTACGAGACATTCCTGATCAGCTTGGCGGCCTCGCTGGGCGCGGCGATCTCGATGGGCATCACCGAGGCGATGTCGGACGATGGCAAGATTTCAGGCCGGGGCAGTCCATGGATCCGCGGCACCGCGTGCGGCGTGATGACGGCGGTGGGCGGCATCGGCCATGCCTTGCCGTTTCTCATTCCCAACAGTTGGCCCAACGCCTTCGTGCTGGCGACCTCACTGGCTGCCGTCATCGTGGCGGTGGAACTCATCGCCATCGCGTGGATTCGCACGCATTACATGGAGACGCCGTTTATGCGCTCCATCATTCAGGTGGTCGTCGGCGGCGCACTGGTGCTTGCCGTGGGCGTGCTGATCGGGAGCGCGTGAGGGGGCAGCCCCTCACTGCGGTTCGTCATCCCCGCTCTGCAGCGCACGGGTCAGGTCACCGGGGCCGAAGCCATCGCGGTTGTAGATGTCATCGCGGAACTGCACCACACCTTCGGGCGTGGCCCAGGCCGTGATGTAGACCCAGTATGTGGTGATCGACTCGCGGAACTTGGCGTCCACGCGCTGGCCCGAGCGCACCGCGTTCTCGATGGCATCGCGATCCCAGCCCTGCGTGTCCCGCAGAAGCCATTCCACGAAGGCGCGGACATTCTGCACGCGCACGCAGCCTGAGGACACAAAGCGGAAATCATCACCGAAGATGCCTTTGGCGGGCGTGTCGTGCAAATAAACCCCGTGCGGGGAGTGCACGTTGATGCGCATGAAGCCGAGCGAGTTGAACTCACCGCCTGCGTCCTGACGGAAACGGAACTTGGTCGCCTCGTCGGAGCGCCAGTTGATACTTTCGGGCGCAACCTCCTGTCCGGAGCCGCTGAAGACGCGGATCTTGTTCTCGCGCAGGTAGTTGGGGTCCGCCTGCATCTTCGGGATCAGGTCCTTGCGAATGATGGAGGCCGGCACGGTCCAGAACGGGTTGAAGTTCACTTCCGAAATCTTCGCAGACATGATGGGGGACTGGCGGTCGATCTTGCCCACACCAGCGGCGTGGCGCGTGGCCACCTGGTTCTGCTCGACGGTTTCCACATAGGCTGCCGGAATATTGATGGTGACAAAGCGGCTGCCCAGATTGCCGCCGGACATGGTCTTCAACCGGACAAGGTTGATTTCAAGCTGCTTGAGCCGCTTGTCGGCGGATGTGTTGATCGCAGCATAGGTCTGCGAGGCGACCACGCCGGTCTGGCCGAGGCCGTGGCGGCCCTGGAAGCGCTTCACCGCGCCGTCCACATAAGCATCAAACACCGGGGAACTTGCCTGCGATGGGTCAAGGTCACCGGACTGGATCAGCCGCCGGCGCAGCTGGACGACCGTGTCATTGCGGCTGCCGAGGCGCAGGCGCTCATTGCTGCGCACGGGTGAAAACCCGCCTTGGGAAACAATCTGCTGATACTGCTGGATCGCGGCCTCCGTTGCGGCCACGGATTGCATCGAAAGGATGGGCGCATTGGACGTGACAGTGGCCACGCGCGAGCCTGAATCATAGGTCTGGCTCCACTCGGCCTGTCCCCCGGCCATGCTGGGGTCAAGCGGTGCGGCAAAGGCCGCAGGTGCGGCCAGAATCGAACCGAAACCCGCAATGACGCTGCGGCGGTCGAGGCGCAGGGGGGCAGGAGAGGAGGCAGGAGGGGGGGCAGGAAAGCGATCGGTCATCGGTGTGCCTTTGTCTTTGACGCAACTCATTGTGTCGTCACGCGTTTAAGCCGTTATCCCTAACCCAAGGTTTCCGGTGGCGCGTGGGAATACGAATAAGTGGTGGTCATAACCTGTTTCACGCTTCAGGTCAGGGCCGAGTGGGGCAAAAATGCGGCACTCACACATCTGTGAGTGACTGTGAGGAAGAACAGACATGATGTCAGCGCTCTGGATCACCTTTGCAATCTCCTTCGGCATTTTCACGCTGCTGTGGATTGTCAGTCTGGCGCGGCGGGATGCAGGGGTGGTGGACATCTATTGGGGACCGGGAGTCGTGGTGCTGGGCTGGACGGCGTGGTGGCTGGGCGGGGCGGATCCGCAGCCACTTCGGATCATCATTCTCGCAGTGGTCACGGTGTGGGGTCTGCGCCTTGGCTGGCATATTCTGAAGCGCCATCGCGGCGAGGAAGACGCGCGATATGCTGCGATGCGCGCGCGTCACGGAGCGGGGTGGCCGCTGAAAAGCCTCGTCTATGTGTTCTGGTTGCAGGCGGCGATCCAGATCGCGGCGGCATCTGCGCCCTTGCTGGCCGCCGTTGGGCCTGCGCGCCCTCTGGCTGCGGTTGCGTGGGCGGGATTGTTGATTTTCGCAGCGGGATTTCTCCTGGAGGCTGCCGCCGACCGTGCCATTGCGCGCTTTGCCGGCAACCCCGCCAATCGGGGCAAGCTTCTGACAACGGGCCTGCATGCCCGCGTGCGTTTTCCCAATTATCTGGGCGAGATCACCCTGCAGTGGGGGTTGGCGCTCGCTGCCTTCGGCTTGACGCTGAGCCCGCTTGCCTTCATCGGCCCCGTGGTGATGACCTATCTCATCTTCAAGGTTTCGGGCGTGCCGCTGCTGGAGGAGCAGTTCCGCAAGCGGGAGGGTTATGCCCAATGGGCTGCGCGCACCGGTGCGATCCTGCCCAAGCTATGACCGCCGCTTCAAACGTTCGGTGATCTGCTGGGCTGATAGCGATTGTGCGGCGAGCCGCGTCGATTCAACCTGCGCTTTTTGGGTGCTGCGCGACAAAAGGGGCCGCAGAATCAGCCAGCACGATGCGATGGCCCCCAGCAAGGCGGACGGGTAGAGAATCAGCCGCAGCACCGTGTCATTGTTCAGAAATTGCATCAGTCACCTCCGCCATCGCCGCCGCCGTCTGCGTCGCTGTCGCCACCGCCAGAAAACACGCTGCCAAAAATATCACCCAGGATGCCAAAGCCGAGGCTGAAACCAAAAGCACCCGCCACCGCCAGCACAGCCAGCGGCGCGAGTGCGATTGCAATCCATGTCCCAATATCCATGGGGCCTTAAAGCCGGTAGCGGATCTGATCCGTCCAGAAGCGCTCGAGCCGCACGAGGGCATTGTTGAGCTTCTGGAAATCGTCCGTGGACACGCCGCCGATGTTTTCCACCGTGCGGACATGCTTTTCATACAAGCTGCCAACGATGGCGTGCACGTCGCTGCCCTTTTCGGTCAGGCTGATGCGCACCGAGCGGCGGTCGACGCGCGAGCGGGCGTGATGAAGGTAACCCATCTCGACCAGTTTCTTGACGTTGTAGGAGACGTTGGAGCCCAGATAATAGCCGCGCGTGCGCAGCTCACCTGCCGTCAGTTCCTTGTCGCCGATGTTGTAGAGCAGCAGCGCCTGCACGCTGTTCACATCCGAGCGGCCGCGCCGGTCGAACTCGTCCTTGATGACATCGAGCAGGCGGCGATGCAGCCGCTCCACCAGTTTGAGAGATTCAAGATAATGTCCACGCACGGGAAGAGAATCTCCCTGCCCATCCGGTTCTTTCGCAACTGCGTTGCTTTTGATCATGGTTGCCGTTCCCTGTGTGAAGGCGGCATTTTCGCCGTCCGTTGCTCATCAAACTAGGCAACACTTCTGAAAGGGGGTTTAAGCACCAGCGTTAACGCGGGATTTACCCGCAGAAGGTGAACAGGGCGTTTATGGCTTTGATTCGCGCTCGTTGACGGCGCGCCACGTCAGGAAGACGTAAATCACGATCAACCCCATCAGCAGAATGTCCGAAAGGCCCCCAGCCCGGGCAATATCCTTGGTGGCGAAGGGCGCAAGCACCTCCGTCAGCGTCAGCATGAGCCAGAGTACGGCGCCCCACGCGCTCGTCAGCCACAGCCCCACGGCAGTGATGCAATTGAGCACAGCGAAAGCGACGATGCTGACCTGCCAGAGCATTGAGGCCGTGTCGAAAAGTTCCGGATCGCCCATCAGCCCCAGGATTCGCGACCAATCGAGAAGGCCGCGCACGAGGCACAGGAGTGCGAGCCCGCGCAGGAAGAAGATCAGCAACCGGCTCCAGCGGCGCCGGGCCTTTTCCAGTGACTGGTCCGCAAGGATATCGCGGTGCGCATCCGGGTCGGCAGGTTGGCGGATCGCCTCGGCCGGGGTGGGGAAGGGCCACATTCAGCAGCCCTCAAGGTCGAGGTCATCAGGAAGCGGGGCAAAGTAGGTGTCGATGGCCGCGGGATCGAGTTGCTCGATGCTCGCCGGGTGCCAGCGCGGCGTGTGGTCCTTGTCGATGATGACGGCGCGCACCCCTTCATAGAAATCGACCCCCTCGGCAATGCGCTGCACGATGCGAAACTCGGTTTTCATGGCTTGGGCAAAGCTCATCTGCCCACCGATCTGCATCTGGCGCAGGGCAATGGCCTGGCTCGTGGGGGATTTGGCACGCATGGTCTCCAGCGCCTCGGCGGCAAATGCATGGCCTCCCAGCGCGAGGTGGCCAAGTTTGGCCATGATCTCGATCAGTGTCGGCTCTCCAAAGGCATCGTTGATGACAACCGCATGGTCCAGCAGGGGCGGTGCGGTACAAGGTGCGGCAAACTCCGCCAGAACGGCATCGACGGACACATCATTGGCAAGCGCCGCACGCAGCTCACCCAGGGCTGCGGAGGTGACGGCATGCGTGGCCAGCCCGAGCGCCAGCGCATCCGGCTGGCCGATGCGTGCGCCAGTCAAGGCCAGGTACGTTCCCATATGACCCGGCAAGCGCGGCAGGAAATAGGTCGCGCCCACATCCGGAAAGAAGCCGATGCCGACCTCCGGCATGGCGAAGAGCAGTTTCTCGGTGGCAACGCGGTGCGAGCCATGAAAAGCCATGCCGACACCGCCTCCCATGACAATGCCATCGATGAGTGCCACAATGGGTTTGGGATACGTCTTGAGCGTGTGGTTGAGGCTGTATTCCTCTCGCCAGAAGGCCCGCGCCGGCGCAAGTTGGCCTGCGCGGCCCTGGTCATACAGTGCGCGGATATCGCCGCCGGCGCAGAAGGCCTTTGGGCCGGTGCCCTCGATGAGGATGCGCGTGACCAGCGGGTCGCCGCGCCACAGCTCCATCTGCGGCGCGATCGCGCGCACCATGTCCGCGGTCAACGCATTGAGCTGGCGTGGGCGGTTGAGCGTGATGATCCCTGCGTTGCCGACGCGTGAGAACAGCACCGGAGGTTCGGATACGTCGCTCATGTGCTGAGTGCTGGGCGCATGTCGAAGCCGCAGGCGGCGTAGAGGTCCAGAAGCTGATCGACGCTCAGCCCGCCGCGCTGCGCCTGCCCCAGCTCGTGGGTGCCGTCATCGATGGCGAGCAGCGGGCGCTTGCCATCATTCTGCGGAAACACCGTGCAGGCGACGTCGATGGTATTGGCAAACGAACCCAGGCGATTGGCAACCTTGGCCGGGAAGGTGCCCATCTCCGACTGGTTCGCAAAGCTGAACGTGTCGCCGTAGCGATCAAAGTGCAGGGCAGACACGCTGGCCCACAGACTGAAAGCCAGCCGCGAATCACCGGCACCCGCAACAGGC
This sequence comes from Hyphomicrobiales bacterium, assembly GCA_031373545.1. GTDB lineage: Bacteria > Pseudomonadota > Alphaproteobacteria > Rhizobiales > Beijerinckiaceae > JADCCX01. Next base: position 17,720 of record JANMMT010000025.1, on the reverse strand, counting down.
AATTCCAGGACGGTGCGGATGAAGAACTGGCGGTTGTCGATGACGCAGAAATCCTGAAGCAGGTAATTGCGCGGATCGATATCCGGCGCGTTGGGATCTTGCGGAGGACCACCCTGCCACGCCAGTGGCTTGGCCAGATCGAAGGTGAACAAGCCGGGCTGGGTCAAACCGAAGGTCTCGTGCATGAAAAGGGCATCGTTGAGCCGGCGCCAGCGCGGATCACTCGTGATGTCGGAGGCAAGAGTCGTGGCGGGAATCATGGCGGAAGTCATGGGGGAAGTCATGGAGGCCCGGGGCTGTGCAGAACGGCTTTGGTCATCGCCGAGCAGGGCAGGGGCGTCAAGCTCTGGGTGCGACACTAGCCATTTTTGCGGGGCTTCCTTCGAACAGTTCCAAATTGTAGACTTGGCATCATACACGCGGAGTGGAAATTGATGACGCGGCACGAACGGGGAAAACTGGCAGGTGTCGCACCGGCCGGGGAGACAGAGCGGCTGGAGCTTTCCACTCGCATGCGCCGCAACCGCAAGGCGGGGTGGACCCGCCGGCTGGTGCGCGAAAACACCCTTTCTGTGGATGATCTGGTCTGGCCCCTGTTCCTGATGGACCGCACCGAGCGCCGCTGGCCAGTCGAGCATATGCCGGGCGTCGACCGCATCAACATCGAGGAAGCCGTGCGCGAGGCCGAGCGCGCGGCCAAGCTGGGCATTCCCGCCATCGCGCCATTCCCCTTTGTGGAACGCGACCTGCGCGACCCCGTGGGCAGCGAGGCTGTCAATGGCGAAAACCTGATGTGCCGGGCGATTCGCGCCATCAAGCAGGCGGTTCCCGAGATCGGCATCATCGCTGATGCGGCGCTCGATCCCTACACCAGCCACGGCCATGACGGCATCCTGACGGCAGACGGGCGCGTGATGAACGATCCATCTGTTGCCATCCTGTGCCGACAGGCGCTGGCCTTGGCCGAAGCGGGAGCCGATGTGATCGCGCCGTCGGACATGATGGACGGCCGTGTGGGCGCCATGCGCCGCGCGCTCGACGGGGCGGAGTTCGAGGACACGCAGATCATGTCCTACGCCGCCAAGTTCGCCTCCGGCTTCTATGGCCCGTTCCGCGATGCCATTGGCACCAACACAACGCTGCTGGGGGATAAACGCACCTATCAGATGGACCCCGCCAACGGCGATGAGGCTATGCGCGAGGTGGCACTCGATATCGAAGAAGGGGCGGACATGGTCATGATCAAGCCCGGGATGCCGTATCTCGATATCTGCCGCCGGGTGAAAGATACCTTCGGCGTGCCCACCTTCGCCTACCAGGTATCGGGTGAGTACGCGATGCTGATGGCGGCGGCCGCCAACGGCTGGCTCGACAAGGACCGCGTGATCCTGGAAAGCCTGCTCGCCTTCAAGCGCGCGGGCTGTGACGGCATTCTCACCTACTTCGCGCCGCTGGTGGCCGCAAAACTGAAGGCTTGAGCCATCCCTCGCAGGCTGCGCCCCCTCTGGCACTGGCCTGTTGCACTGCTTGTTGTGTGCGCGCTGGGGGCTTGCGCGCGGCTTGATCCGGATCACGAGCGGCTCTGCCGCGTGGCGCTGAGCGTGATCGCGCCCGCCAACACCGAGACAGAGATTGACTCCATCGCGCCGGGGCGGGCCGCCCACAGCGTGCGCATCAGCTACCGCAGCATCGGGGCAGGAACCGCGCGCGCAGGTGGACCCCGTTTCGTGGAGTGCCGCTTCGGCGGCAGTCGTTTTTCAGCAGATCGGCTGGTGCTGCGCGGCGTGGAAACCGAGCGCGGGGTGTTCCGCGAATCGGAGATGTACCTCCTCAATCGGTTCTGGATGGAAAGCCCGGACAGCGATCTCCAGCCCCTGCCGCCGCAGCCGGGAGCCGCGCACGGCGCAGTCGAGCTGTCGCCCGCCCTCGCGCTGGCGCTGCAATATGCCCTCGCTGGCCTCCCGCAGATCGCGATGCTGATACTGCTCGCTCCGGCATATGCTCTGATCTACGGGTTGATGGGCCGCATCAACCTTGCCTTTGGCGAATTGGTGATCGTGGGTGCACAGGGCGCGGTGCTGGGCCTCGTGCTGGGGGGGCTGTTGTTTGACGGCGGGGTGCTGGCCATGCTGCTGACCAGTGCGATTCTGTCCCTGGCAGTGGCGCTCGCCCACGGCGATTTTCTGGCGCGCCGCGTGCTCGCCCCCTTGAGCGCATGTAGCGGACAGGTGGTGCTGATGGCCACCATCGGCGCAGGAATTGCCCTGTCCGAATATGTGCGCCTCGCGCAAGGGCAGGGGGTTGGCGGCGGCGCCGCTGTGGTGCCCCCCACGCTGAACACCCCGATCATCCTTGGGCAGGCCGGCAGTTTCGCCGTCAGCATCACGGAAGGCGCTGTGCTCGCCAGCGCGTTGGCGCTCACCGCTTCCGCAGCGCTGATGATTCTGATGCGCCGCACGCGCTTCGGGCTGATGTGGCGCGCGGTGGCCGACGAGCCGCTGGCAGCCGCTCTGCTGGGCGTAGACAGCCGCGCCGTACTGGTGCGCACCATGGGCATGGCCAGCGTGCTGGCGGGGTTCGCGGGATTCATCATGACCATGCAGTACGGCAGCATCGGCGTTTCGGGCGGGCTGGCGCTGGGCCTCAAGGCGCTGATCGCGGCGATTCTGGGCGGCATCGGTTCGGTCGGCGGGGCCATCGCAGGGGCGCTGCTGGTGGGCGTCCTGGAGGCGGTTTGGTCCGCCTTTCTGCCGCTGGAGCACCGCGATTCTGCGCTGTATGCCCTGCTGGTTGTGCTGCTGGTTTTTCGCCCCGGTGGGTTGTTTGGCCTCAGCGAAGGCTCTCCCCGCCGCGTGTGAGCGTGCTATGATACCAACATGCAATGGACCGATTCCGGCGTGGTGCTCTCGGCCAAGAAGCACGGCGAAACCAGCGTCATCCTGGAGTTGATGACGGCGGCGCACGGGCGCCATCTGGGCCTCGTGCGCGGGGGGCGCAGCCGTCGGTATGCCGCGGTGTTTCAGCCCGGCAACAGTGTGTTCGCCACATGGAACTCCCGCATCGAGGAGCAGCTGGGCACCTATACCGTGGAGGCGGAGCGTTTGCGCGCAGCACGGTTCATCGACAGTGCGGCGGCGCTTTACGCCGTGGGGTATCTTGCCACGCTGCTGCGGCTGTTGCCCGAACGGGAGGCGCATGGGGGCCTCAGCGAGGCGCTGACCATCGTGCTGGATCACCTGGAGCATCCGCAGATGGCGGCACCGCTGGTCATCCGCTTTGAGCTGGCCATCCTGCAGGCGCTCGGCTTCGGGCTGGATCTTTCCGCCTGTGCCGCCACGGGGTCGCGCGAGGATCTGGTCTATGTCTCGCCCAAAACGGGCCGCGCTGTCTCGCGCGAGGCAGGGTTGCCCTACAACAACCGGCTGCTGCGCCTGCCTGCGTTTTTATGCGGCACATCCGATGGCGTGGTGCCGCCGGGCGCGGTGTGGGATGGCTTTCGCCTGACCGAGCATTTTCTCATGCGCGATGTTTTCGAGCCACGCGGGATGGAGATGCCGGAGCGGCGTGCGGGGTTTGTCGCGGCTGTTGCCACATAATAAACAGGTGCAACGGCGCATCATGTCCTTTAAGTTGCAATTAAAGGTAGCTCAGCGGAGTTAAACTGTGAAATCCGGCTTTTCAATTTCGATTAGAATTGTAAACGCTTGCAGTGGATTAAGCGCTGGAGAAGGTTTTGCAAACGCTCAAGGATTGATGGCTAAGGCGGGCGGGATTATCAGTTGGTCAGAAATAGTCGCTGCCAGACATCTTGAAACTCGCAAGGGAAGTCTTGTTGGAACTGCTGTTGTGGGCGGCGCCATCGGAATGCTTGGAGGGCCACCTGGTGCAGCGCTCGGTGCTGCGGCAGGTGCGCTCCTTTCACTGACGGCATCAGTTGATGCTATTGTACTTAGGCTACGTGACGAAACTGATCTTATGATCGAAGTGCCGACACGGCATAGCAAAACCATTATAAAACTTAGTCAGAATATCCAGCCAGCCAAATCGCGCCTGAGACTTTCGCTCATTAAACGAGACTAACATAAAGAAGTGGGTACCCCTACTTGGTCCTACGCCTCGCGCGTACCCCCTCCCCGCAAGGAGGAGGGGTAATCATCCAAGGGTTTTCAACCCGCCTTTTTCTTGTCGTCCTTCACTTCCTTGAACTCTGCGTCTTCCACGTCGTCCTTGGGCTTCTTCTTGGCATCCTTGCGGGCATCCTGCGCCGCATCGCGGGCGGCATCAGCTTCCGCGTGCTCGGTCTCGGCTTCGGACTGTGCCTTGTAGATGGCCTCGCCGATCTTCATCGCGGCCTGCATCAGGTCGTTGGTCTTGGCCTTGATCAGCTCTGCATCCTCGCCTTCCAGCTCGGTGCGCAGGCCCGTGATAGCGTCGGTGACGGCATCCTTGTCCGGCTGCGTGATCTTGTCGCCGTGCTCGGACAGCGACTTCTCTGTCGAGTGGATCAGGCTTTCGGCCTGGTTCTTGGCCTCCACCACCTCGCGGCGCACCTTGTCCGACTCGGCGTTGGCTTCCGCGTCCTTCACCATCTTATCGATGTCGGCGTCCGACAGGCCGCCCGAGGCCTGAATGCGGATCTGCTGCTCCTTGTTGGTCGCCTTGTCTTTGGCCGAGACGTTGACGATGCCGTTGGCGTCGATGTCAAAGGTCACCTCCACCTGCGGCACGCCGCGCGGGGCGGGCGGCAGGCCCACAAGGTCGAACTGGCCCAAAATCTTGTTATCCGCCGCCATTTCGCGCTCGCCCTGGAAGACACGGATGGTCACGGCTGTCTGGTTGTCATCGGCGGTCGAAAAGACCTGGCTCTTCTTGGTGGGGATCGTGGTGTTGCGGTCAATGAGCCGCGTGAACACACCGCCCAGCGTCTCGATGCCCAGCGACAGGGGGGTCACGTCGAGCAGCAACACGTCCTTGACATCGCCCTGCAACACGCCGGCCTGAATGGCCGCGCCGATGGCGACGACTTCGTCGGGGTTGACGCCCTTGTGCGGCTCCTTGCCGAAGAAGGCTTTGACGATTTCCTGCACCTTGGGCATGCGGGTCATGCCGCCCACAAGCACCACTTCGTCGATCTGCCCGGCGGTGAGGCCCGCATCCTTGAGCGCCTTCTTGCAGGGCTCGATGGTGCGCTGCACCAGATCGTCCACCAGCGCTTCGAACTTGGAGCGCGAGAGCTTGAGCGTGAGGTGCTTGGGACCCGACGCATCCGCCGTGATGTAGGGCAGGTTGATTTCGGTCTGCGCGGTGGAGGACAGCTCAATCTTGGCCTTCTCGGCGGCTTCCTTGAGGCGCTGGAGCGCGAGCTTGTCCTTCTTGAGGTCGATGCCCTGCTCTTTCTTGAACTCGTCCGCGAGGTATTCCACCAGGCGCATATCGAAGTCTTCGCCGCCCAGGAATGTGTCGCCGTTGGTGGATTTCACCTCGAACACGCCGTCGCCGATTTCCAGCACGGACACGTCGAACGTGCCGCCGCCCAGGTCATAGACCGCGATGGTGCCGGAGGATTTCTTGTCAAGGCCGTAAGCCAGCGCTGCGGCGGTGGGCTCATTGATGATGCGCAGCACTTCAAGGCCCGCGATCTTGCCCGCATCCTTTGTGGCCTGGCGCTGGGCGTCGTTGAAATAAGCCGGCACTGTGATGACAGCCTGCGTGACGGGCGTACCCAAATACGCCTCCGCCGTCTCCTTCATCTTGATCAGCGTGAAGGCCGAGATCTGCGAGGGCGAGTAATTCTTGCCGTCCGCATCCACCCAGGCATCGCCGTTGGAATTCTTGACGATCTTGTAAGGGACGAGGCCCTTGTCCTTCTGCGTCATCGGGTCGTTGTAGGTGCGGCCGATCAGGCGCTTGATGGCAAAGAAGGTGCGCTCCGGATTGGTCACGCCCTGGCGCTTGGCGGGCTGTCCCACGAGGCGCTCGCCGTCATCCGTAAAGGCGACGATGGAGGGCGTGGTACGCGCGCCTTCGGAGTTCTCCACCACCTTCGGCGTCGAGCCGTCCATGACAGCGACGCACGAGTTGGTCGTGCCCAGATCGATTCCAATGACTTTGGCCATGATGTGCCCCTTATTTAGCTGGCGTTGAACCCACGCCCCGTAGCGACGCGGGATTGGTTATGAGCCGCATATAGTGAGCGTTTTGATGGCTCACAAGGGTGTGATGTGCTGGCAAGGGAGGGGTTGATACCCAGAAATTAATAATATGTATTTATTCCAATCAAAGGAATATAGACATAAATTGTTGAAACTCTGAAAATCGCAGGCTTTAGTGCGCTGCCAGCGAACGGCTTGAGAAAGCTTCCGCCAATCTGATGCGGGTTTTCAAAGCTCATGATCCCGATCAGCCCCGCGCGCCGGGTGGCACGGAGGAGGTCGGCCAATGGATCAGCGCCGGATCGGATGCGACGCCCATTGTCGTTGCAGGTGGCTTCACCAAAGACCAGACGGGGATGACGGTAAGGGAGTTTGTCTCGAAGATGTGCAAGGGTAGCAATTACGAGGTGCTTCCAAGACAATTCCTCCCTTTGACAATAGAAGAGCTATTGGCTGAGAAAAAGGCAGGCACAGTGGGTGCTGGAACCTGTAGTAAGCTGCTTCATCGTAATGATTATATGAAATAAGCCTTGCCCAAGAAAAAGCCAATCGATGGCCTTCAACGCCTTCTGGATTTCGTTGAATTTCTGCGAAACGAGCGAATTCACTTTTTAATCAGCAGCAAATCCGATGTGTCCATCACAGTTGATTTTGGACTCCCGGGCGTGCGAATCGAAGTAGATTTTACCCGGATGAAATGATTTTTGCCCGCTTCACGGGAAACGAAGAGGTATCGAACGACGATGCAATGCGCGATGCGCTGCTGAAGAAGTACGGCGAGATTAAAACCAAGCGCCCACCGAGCAATGCCTGATTATCCCCTTACAGACACCGCACCATGCGCCAGCCGCTCCACGCCCTCCCAGGCCTGATTGGAGCGCGGCTCGTAGGTGTCGGCCGCGCCCAGCGCCACCCGCGCGCCATCCGCCACGCGCTTGTAGGTTTTCTGCGCGGGCAGGCCTGTGACGGCGCAGCGCGCGGTAAGCTTTGTGACATGATCCGCCATGGCCAGCAGCCGCGCAGTGACATCAAAGGGCAGGCCGCGCCAGTCGCAATCCAGCCCGCTGCAGGTGATAGTGTGCCCCGCCTGCAACAGCGTGTGGATGACCATGTGAAAATCGCCGTCGAAATGCGGGCGCTCCATGAACTGCACCTCATCGACAAACAGATGCACGGGCGCGTTTGTGCTGGCTGCCGCCACGGCGGCAAACACCTCCTCCACGCCAGCCACCGGAACGGCAATGTGCGAGACGCCGTCATGGGTGACGATCGAACTGCGGGCATAGCGCGTGTCCATGGCGGGCTTGATGATCACGACAGGGGCCTCCCCAGCCGCAAGAGTCGTGTGGATCCTGGCAATCAGCGCGGACGTCTTGCCCGCGAACATCGGACCTGAGAGAACGGAGAGGGTTGCGATCATGCTTCAGGTCTGGCGCAGAAATCGGCTCGTCGCCAGCGGTCAGAGGCTGGTTTCCACCGCAAAAAAGCGCACACGCCAGTGTGAATTGCCTGCGCCACCCTGCGAAGGCATGAGGCCTTGCATGATGCGCCTCATCCTTTGGTGTCTTGCCGTGCTTGGTTCCACGCCGGCCCAGGCCTGTGATGCGGCGGTGCCCTGCGCAGTGGAGGGCGGAGCATATCGCTTTCTTCTGCCCGACACCGCCCCCGATGCACGCCTGCCGGGCGCGCTGGTGTTCGTGCATGGGCACCGCAGTTCAGCACAGGAGATGCTGGCTTATGCCGGTTTGGTGGAAGCGGCGCGTGCGCTCCACATGGTCCTCGTGGTTCCCCAGGGCCTCAACGACACGTGGTCCACGCCCGGATCTCCCACGCAGGGCCGCGACGAGGTGGCGTTTCTGCGCCGTGTGCTTGACGATCTGCCCCGCCGCATCCCGTTCGATCCGCAGCGCGTGGTTCTGTCGGGGTTCAGCCAGGGTGCATCGGTGGTGTGGCATGTGGCCTGCGCGGGCGAGCCGCGTGTGCGCGCCTACGTGCCCATTGCAGGCGTGTGGTGGCACCCCATGCCCGCGTCGTGCCCTGGTCCCCCGGTCAACCTCCTGCACATCCATGGGCTGGCCGACCCAGTCATGCCGATGGCGGGGCGCCGCCTGCGTGATATCTGGCAGCAGGGGGATGTGCGCGAAGCGATCCGCCTCATGGCGCGCCACAACGGTTGCGCAGGGCTGTCCGCGCCGGAGCCCGCCGGGCCATTGAGCTGCGCCCATGCCAGGAGTTGTGCGGCGCATTCCAGCCTGACGCTCTGCCTGCATGAGGGCGATCATCACACCGATCCGAGCTGGTTCGTGGCGCTGCGCGCGCGGATTGAAGCCATGCTGGCGCGATGAGGCCGCAACGGGGCCTTGCGGGATTGGCGCACGCGGGCAACTATGACAGGCACATGACTGCGGCTTGGACATAACCAAGACGTGCGAGCCTTCGAGAAGGGGCTGACGGAGATGCCGATGTCGGAAGGATCGAGGGAAGATCAGCGCATGGCTCGGGGGGCCATCACGCCGTTTCCAGCGGCTCGCACAGTGCCCGTCATTGCCTTCGACCGGCAGGAGTTGCAACTCATCATGGGGCTCTACGGACGCATGGTGGCTGCGGGCGAATGGCGCGATTATGCCATGGATTTCCTGAAGGACCGTGCTGTGTTCTCGATCTTTCGCCGCACGTCGGAGGTGCCGCTTTACCGCATCGAGAAGGATCCCGAACGGCGCCACCAGCAAGGCATGTATGCGGTGCATGCGCCCGGAGGGCTGATCCTGAAGCGTGGCAGCGATCTGGCGAGGGTTTTGCAGGTTCTGCAAAAGCCACTGAAGATCGTGGGCTGAACAGCGGTAGGCCCAGCTAATCTATGCGTGAAATCATGAAGATAATTGTTGAAGGTAAGCGGGATCGAAACGAGCAGGCTTTCGCTTGCGAAAGCCGCGTAAGTAAAGCTAGCGGTTCTGCGAAAAATAAATTGGAAATTACGGAAATTACGCTGACATCAAATTACGAAATTACGGTGACATGATACCAATTAAATTACGCATAAATTACGGTGACATGATACCAATTGTAAATTACGGTGACATGATACCAATTGCAAGAATCTACTCTCCATCATATCATCTCAACCATGGCCCGCTTGTCTCGCATCACCGTTCCCGACCTTCCGCATCACGTTACGCAGCGGGGCAATCGACGACAATCCTTGTTTCTTGTCGATGAGGATTACGCCCTTTACCGCGATCTCATGGCTGAACGCTGCAAGGCCAATGGTGTAGAATGTTGGGCCTATTGCCTCATGCCCAATCATGTTCATCTCATCCTGACACCCAAAAATCCGGAGGGGCTGTCCAAGGCGGTCGGTGAAGCGCACCGGCGATATACGGCTTTCTTCAATGCGCGGGCGCGTGTGACGGGACATTTGTTTCAAGCGCGCTTTGCGTCAACGGCGATGGATGAAGCGCATTGCCTGGCCGCCATGCGCTATCTCGCTTTCAACCCTGTGCGGGCCAAGCTGGTGCAGCAACCCGCCGACTGGCCTTGGAGCAGTGCAGGGGCACATGTGCGCAGACGCAGCGACGCTCTGGTCAACGTGAAGCCGCTGCTCGCTCTTGCGCCCGACCCGAAGGAGCTGTTCACGTTGTCGCGTAATGAGGCACATGATCTCTTCAATCTCGAAACAAAAAGCGCCACAGGAAGGCCACTTGGCAGCGACGTCTTTATTGCAGCGGTGGAGAAAAAACTCGGCTACAGCGTCAGCCCACGCAAGCGAGGGCCGAAGGTTCGAAGAGACTGACAGGTGCAATTTGTGCAATTGGTATCATGTCCCCGTAATCCCCCCGAAGGGACGAAGAGACTGACAGGGGCAATTTAGGCAATTGGTATCATGTCCCCGTAATCCCCATCAAACCAACGCACGGCAACTCCCGCTGCATTGTAAATTGTAAGCACACCATGCGTTGCGATCGGCACGCCGAATAGCGGATCACGAATTACAAATTCACCATACCTGACCGACCATTGGCTCATATTATTCACCTAACATTTTGATTGAATTTGATTTTTAACATCATTTACTTTACCATTTTTTACATATATAATATCTTTTATTCTAATACATAATTGATTGTATGCATTATACTGGTATACATAAGAAATTTCCGTTGTTGTATTTCTTTTTATTCCATTTACATAACGAATTACACAATCGTTGAAATTTTTTAAGGATTGTGAATAAGCAGTGTCTGCTCGTGAGCCAATACTTGCCTTTGAGAAACATGTGATTGCATCATTCGATATGTCAATTGCTTTATCTCCCTCCATCAAGGAGTGAAAGTACGAATTATTAGCGCACCCAGCGAAGGGTAAAATACACGCACAAAATATGATGAATTTAGAATTCATGCAAATGTCCCAAATCGTACCAAGTTCGTTTGTTTACTTGCGTAACGTTCACAGTCATAATTTACAACCTTCTTTGCGTTATCATTTTGCGCACATATATGTTGCATTTTGAACGCATCCCTTGCCCTCGTCTCACTCTCCACCACCCTCGACACCACCACATTCCCTACGGTGGTGAACACGCGGCCTTCGAAGCCGTCGAGGTTGAGGGCGTCGGCGAGTTCGGCCATTAGTAGGCCGGAGATGTATCCGCCCACCGCGCCTTGCAGGCTTGTCACGGTTTGCGTTGTGAGGTTCGTGACGCTGAAGATCTGGTTCAGGTTGGTGGGTGTGAGCTGGCCCGTAACCCCCGCCGTCAGCACGCGGCTGAGATTGCTGAACGCCACGCCCAGCAGGGTGCTCGCGCCGATCTGCACCAGCGGGTTGCCGTTGGCCACTTGCGCCGCGATCTGCGCACCTAACTGGTTGCCCAGCAATTACACCACAGCCCTTCGAAAAGCCGCGTAAATCCAATTGACGGCACGCTCGTGCCCATGGGCAGGGTATTTAGTGGAGGAGAGTGTTTGGTGGAGGGGAGTGTTTGGTGGAGGTAAGCGGGATCGAACCGCTGACCTCTTGCATGCCATGCAAGCGCTCTCCCAGCTGAGCTATACCCCCACACGGGTGTCCGGTTCTGGGCTTGACCACCGGCGGCCTTAGCGGGAGGTGTGACACCAATCCGCTGCGGATCATCTGTCACACACCGATCACCAATTCAAGGGGCGAATGGCAAAACGCAACGCACGTTTCACCGCCGCCTTCGAAACTCAGGTTTCTTCGTCGGCTTCCAGGTCGCCGTCGATCAGGTCGGCCACATCGTCGTCGCCTTCTTCCTCGGGCTCCAGGAAGGTGTCGTCGGCGGGGCCGATGTCATCATCGACCTCCACGTCATCATCGACCACCACCGGGTCCTTGACCGCGTCGGGCTCGGCTTCGTCGAGAGACACGAGTTCGGGCACGACAGCGGGATCGGCCGCTTCTTCGTCTTCCTCTTCGTCATCCAGAACCACTTTGGCCTTCACCTGCGGCTCGAAGGCTGCACGTGGCCACGACTCGCCGGTGTAGGGCGAGGTGATCGGATCACGATCAAGATCGTAGAATTTGCGCCCGGTCGTGGGGCAGGCGCGTTTCGTACCAAGTTCGGGCCGGGCCATTGGACCCTCCTTCAATGCAAGCGATGTGAGAAAACGTGCCTTCGCCTAAGCCGTCTGTGGCCTGCCTGTCAACGTCAGAAAGGCCGTGCGGGCTTGAACCCAACCTTGCACATGGCTACTGCCAGACGCAAAGCCAAGAGAATATGGAAAAGACAGGGGAATAAGACCGGTGAGCACCCAGACCATCCCCATGCCTATTCCCATGCCCATGCGGGCCGAGGCTTCCAAGCCACTCACCGGCCGCGTGCGGGTGCCCGGTGACAAATCCATCTCGCACCGCGCGATGATCTTTGGGCTGCTGGCCGAGGGGCGCACCGAGGTGCATGGCCTGCTGGAGGGTGAGGATGTGCTGCGCTCGGCGGATGCCGCCCGCGCGTTGGGGGCAAGCGTCACGCGCCTGAGCGCTGGGCGCTGGAGCGTGGTGGGGGCGGGGCTGGGCTACCTCACCCCGCCACAAAACGTGCTGGATTTCGGCAATGCGGGCACGGGCTCGCGCCTGATCATGGGCGTGGTGGGCGGGCACCCAATCCGCGCGGTGTTTGACGGCGATGCCTCGCTGCGCAAACGGCCGATGCGGCGCATTCTCGATCCGCTGGCGCAGATGGGCATTCGCGTGCTGGATCAGGCGGAGGGGGGGCGCTTGCCGCTCACCCTAGAAGGGCCGGAGACACTCACCGCCATCACCTACGAGTCGCCCGTGGCCTCGGCGCAGGTGAAATCCGCCGTGCTGCTGGCGGGGCTGCGGGCGCCGGGCGAGACCGTGCTGATCGAGCCGGAGGCGTCACGCGATCACACTGAAAAGCTGCTGGCCTGGTTTGGGGCCGAGGTGCGCGTGGAGCCCCATGGCCGCCATGGCCGCAAGGTCACGCTCAAGGGGCAGCCGTTGCTAAAAGCCCGCGACATCGTGGTGCCGGCGGACCCGTCTTCGGCGGCGTTTCCCATTGTGGCCGCGCTGATCGTGCCGGGCTCCGACATCGTGGTGGACGGCGTGATGATGAACCCGCTGCGCACGGGGCTGATCACCACGCTGATCGAGATGGGCGGCGACATCACCAGCGAGAACCGCCGCGATGAGGGCGGCGAGACGGTGGCTGACCTGCGTGTGCGTCACTCGACCCTGCGCGGGGTCGATGTGCCCGCCAGCCGCGCACCATCGATGATCGATGAATATCCGATCCTGGCTGTCGCGGCGGCTTTCGCCAGCGGCACCACCCGCATGCAGGGCCTGCACGAACTGCGGGTCAAGGAATCCGACCGTTTGGAGGCCGTGGCGGCCGGGCTGGCTTGCGGCGGGGTCAGCCACGCCATCATCGGCGATGATCTTGTGGTGGAGGGCAACGGCCTGCCGCCGCCTGGCGGCAAGGGGATTGTCGAAACGCATATGGACCACCGCATCGCCATGAGCTTCCTGATCATGGGCCTTGCCACGAAAACGCCCATGGCGGTGGATGACACCAGCTTCATCGCCACCAGCTTTCCTGATTTCGTGCCGATGATTCGACGCCTCGGCGGCACGTTGGTGGTCGCATGATCATTGCCATTGACGGCCCAGCGGCCTCCGGCAAGGGCACGCTCGCCAAGCGCGTGGCCGAAAGGCTCGGCCTGCCGCATCTGGATACAGGGCTGCTCTACCGCGCCGTGGGACAGCAGATGATCGAGCGCGGCCATGCGCTGGATGATGCAGCCACTGCCGCACAGGTCGCCCGCGCGCTCAGCCTGGACTGGTTGGTGGATGAGCGCCTGCGCACGGGCGAGGCGGGCAAGGCGGCCTCCGTTATCGCCGTGGTGCCTCAGGTGCGTGCCGCGCTCAAGCAGTTTCAGGTGGATTTCGCCCATCAGGATGGCGGAGCGGTGCTCGACGGCCGCGACATCGGCACGGTGATCGCGCCGGATGCGAATGTGAAGATCTGGGTGACGGCTGCGCCGGAAGTGCGCGCCCACCGCCGCTGGCTGGAACTGTCCGCCAAAGATGCCGCTGCAAGTGCGGCGCAGTTGCTGGCCGATTTGCAGGCTCGTGACGCGCGCGACGCACCCAACATGATCCGCGCAGCCGATGCCGTGGTGCTCGACACCTCGAATCTCGACCGCGATGAAACTCTGGCCGAAGCGCTGCGGATCGTGCGGGCACCGCGCTAAATCACCCCGTGCGTGTGTCTCCGGGTTTCCAGACCAGCAGGCGGTTCTCAACCAGCGTCACGATGCTGTCGATGAGGATCACGAAGACCATCAGGATCGCCATCCCGGCGAATACGCCCGTTACATCGAACACGCCTTCCGCCTGATGGATCAGGTAGCCAAGGCCTGCCGCCGAGCCGAGATATTCGCCCACCACAGCGCCCACCAGCGCAAAGCCGACCGACGTGTGGAGGGAGGAAAACACCCAGCCCAACGCCGATGGCCAATAGACATGGCGCAGGAGCTGCCGCTCGTTCATGCCCAGCATCCGGGCGTTGGCCAGCACCGTGCGGTTCACATCCCGCACGCCCTGATAGACATTGAAGAACACGATGAAGAACACCAAGGTCACGCCCAGCGCTACCTTGGACCAGATGCCCAGGCCAAACCAAAGCGCGAAGATGGGCGCCAGCACCACGCGGGGCAGGGCATTGATCGCCTTCACATAGGGGTCGAACACGGCAGCGATAAGAGGCTGGCGCGCGAACCAGAAGCCTATGGCGATGCCGCCCGCTGCACCGATGACGAAGGCCAGGATCGTCTCGGTCAGCGTGATTCCCAGATGATACCAGATGCCCCCTTCGGCAAACATCCTGACGATGCGTGCCCCCACATCGCCGGGTGTGGAGAAGAAGAATTTCATGGTCTTCACGTCCGAGAAAATCGACGTCGACGTCGCGATATGCCAGAACGCGAGAAACACGATTGCGACCAGAATTTGCAGTGCAATGAGAACAGGGCGGGAAATGTCAGTCATGCCACGTCCTCGGTCTGATAGGTTTTGCGCACCTCATCCCGGAGCGCATTCCAGATGCGCGCATGCAACTGGTGAAACGCGGGCTCGCTGCGCACCTCCGCGATGTCGCGCGGGCGGGGAATGTCGATGGGGAAATCGCCGATGATCTTGGCCGCAGGCCCGGCGGACATGATCACCACGCGGTCGGCCAATGCGATGGCCTCATCCAGATCATGGGTGATGAAGATCACGGCCTTGCGGTCCGCCTGCCAGAGCCGCAGCAACAGCTCGCCCATGATCAACCGCGTCTGCGCATCGAGCGGGCCGAAGGGCTCATCCATCAGCAGGATTTTCGGCTCACGGACCAGCACCTGCGCCAGCGCCACGCGCTTGCGTTGCCCGCCGGAAAGCTCATGCGGATAACGCGCCACGAAGGCCTTGAGGCCGACGCGTGTGAGCATGGCATCGGCCCGCACCAAGGCTTCCGCCCGCGCCGTGCCCGCCACTTCCAGCCCGATCGCCACGTTGTCGCGCGCGGTTTTCCACGGCATCAGCGCGTCCTGCTGGAAGAGATAGCCCGCGTCGCGATTGAGGCCTGACAATGGCTTGCCAAGGCTGGTGACAGTGCCGCTGGACGGCGCAATCAAACCCGCAGCGGCATTGAGCAGCGTGGATTTTCCGCAGCCTGTGGGGCCGACAATGGCAACGAATTCGCCCGCTTCGACGCTGAGCGAGCATGGGGAGACGGCTTCATAGCGCCCGCCATCCTTCAACACGAAGCTGATCGCCACATCGGTCAATTGAACCGCTGTCATAGGGCCCCCCTCCCGGAAGATCTGGTGGCGCTTTTGTCTCTCTGCGTCATCCAGGCGCAGACAGGTAAGGCATGCCGCCACTTTGGCAAGTGCGGATCTGCATCTGAACCGCCATCTTGCTCCGACTCACGCATGCCTCTACCCAAGGCCCGGATGAACCCTCGAAGGGGTGGATGATGGGTGAACATGTGACACCACCGGGCGCAGGGTCCGGGGGCGACGGCATCGAGAATGTGAGTCTCAAGGACGCGCTCGAGGAGCGCTATCTCGCCTATGCGCTCTCGACCATCATGCACCGCGCACTGCCCGATGTGCGCGACGGCTTGAAGCCCGTGCAGCGGCGCATTCTGCACGCCATGCGGTTGCTCAAGCTATCCCCTACCACGCCGTTCAAAAAATGCGCTTCTGTCGTAGGTGAGGTGATCGGCAAGTTCCATCCCCACGGCGATCAGGCGATTTACGCCGCGCTGGTGCGCCTCGCGCAGGATTTCGCCCAGCGGTTTCCGCTGGTGGATGGGCAGGGCAACTTCGGGTCCATCGATGGGGATAACGCGGCGGCCTATCGTTACACCGAGGCGCGGCTGACCGCGGTGGCGGCGCTCCTGCTGCAAGGCATCGACGAGGATTGCGTGGATTTCCGCGCAACCTACAACAACGAGAACGATGAGCCCATCGTCCTGCCCGGCGCCTTTCCCAACATGCTGGCCAACGGCACCACAGGCATCGCGGTGGGCATGGCGACGTCCATTCCGCCCCACAACGCGGCTGAGCTTTGTGACGCCGCGCTCTACATGATCGAGCATCCGGATGCGACAACGGACCAGTTGCTCACCTTCGTGCCCGGCCCGGATTTTCCCACCGGCGGCACCATCGTGGAAACGCGCGGCTCCATTGCCGAGACGTACCGCACGGGGCGGGGCGGGTTTCGCCTGCGCGCCCGATGGCGCAAGGAGGAGACCGGGCGCGGCTCCTACATCATCATCGTTGATGAAATACCCTACCAGGTGCAGAAGGGTCGCCTGATCGAGGCGCTGGCAGACCTGATCAACGAGAAGAAGCTGCCTATTTTTGCCGATGTTCGTGATGAATCGGCCGAAGATATCCGCGTCGTGTTGGAGCCCAAATCCCGCACAGTCGACCCTGAACTTTTGATGGAATCCCTCTTCAAGCTCACCGAGCTGGAAGTGCGCATTTCCATGAACATGAACGTGCTGGTGGATGGCATGGTGCCCCGCGTGGTGGGCCTGAAAGAGGCGCTGCGCCTGTGGCTCGATCACCGCCGCGTGGTGCTGGAG
Source organism: Hyphomicrobiales bacterium (assembly GCA_031373545.1). GTDB lineage: Bacteria > Pseudomonadota > Alphaproteobacteria > Rhizobiales > Beijerinckiaceae > JADCCX01. Next base: position 956 of record JANMMT010000025.1, on the reverse strand, counting down.
CGTCGCTCGCGCCACCGCCTGTCCGAGATCGAGCGGCGCGTGGAGCGCCTGAGCGGCCTGCTCATTGCCTTCCTCAACTTGGACGAGGTGATCCGCATCATCCGCGAGGAGGATGACGCCAAGCCCGCATTGATCAAGCGCTTCGAGCTGACGGACTTGCAAGCCGAAACCATTCTGGAAACCCGCCTGCGCCAATTGCGCCGGCTCGAAGAAATGGAGCTGCGCCGCGAATACGCCGACCTCTTGGCCGAAAAAGCCCAGATCGAGGACTTGCTGGGCGATACGGCCAAACAATGGAAGACGATCGCCTGGGAAATCCGCGAGGTGAAGAAGACCTTCGGGCCGCAGACGAAGCTGGGCAAGCGCCGCACGGTGTTTGCGGAAGCGGCCGCCAATTTCGTGCCGATGGACATTTCCGAAGCCATGATCGAGCGCGAGCCGATCACGGTCGTGCTCTCGCAAAAGGGGTATATCCGCGCGCTGAAAGGCCATGTCGGTGATCTCTCCACCGTACCGTTCAAGGGCGATGACAGCCTGCGCCTGAGCTTCCTGAGCGAGACAACAGCGCGCCTGCTGCTGCTGACCTCCAACGGCAAGGTCTTTACGCTGGAGGCCAACAAACTGCCGGGCGGCCGCGGATTCGGCGAGCCGCTGCGCCTCATGGCCGATGTGGAGGAGGGCACCGACATCATCGCGTTGTTTCCGCATCAGGCCGGGCTGAAGTTCCTGATGATTGCGACCGGGGCGAACGATGTGCGCGGCTTTGTCACCAACAGCGACGATCTCATTGCCAACACCAAGAAGGGCCGCCAGGTGCTCAATGTGGATGAGGGCTGGAAAGCGCTGCTGGCCGTGCCCGTGCCGGCTGCCAGCGACGCCGTGGCAGTGGTGGGAGAGAACCGCAAGCTGTTGGTCTTCGGCCTCGACGAGGTGCCTGAAATGTCGCGCGGCAAGGG